>JBOGIR010000001.1:0-9988 GCA_050742335.1 Vicinamibacterales bacterium
TCGCGCTGCTTCCTGTCCGAGAAGGGGAAGTGCGTGGCTGTTTCCATCAGCAGCGATGTCGGAGTGGACCAGCGTTGATTCAGCAGCACGCCCGCCGCGCCGCCAATTTGCGGCATCACCGCGTCGAACACCTGCCGGTTGCGCTCGTCGGCATTGAAGCCCTCGTACACGAAATCCCGCAGCCAGCGGCCGGTCTGGGACGATCCGTACGCAAACGTGTACTTGGCCGACACCGTGGCGCCGGCGGCGTACTTGACCCAGGCGGCCGCGTCGCGCACTGCGGCAAATCCAAGGCCGGCCACCGGCGGGTTGGCGGCCACGTACGCGAGCTCGTACGTGTGGCCCTGCTGAAATCCGCCGTCGAGCGTGACGGTGTTGCCGGCAAGGCGCCACCGCTCGCGCGGCACGGGCACCCAGGCGGCGCCCAGCCGTTCGCGAACGCGCAGCGTGTTGTCAGGGGACCCCGGATCGCTCGGCGTGTAGCCGACCAGGTCTCCTACCGTGGCCTCGGTGCCCCGCGCGGTGGGGATGAACGTCGCTCGGACGAGACCAGTGACGCCGACGGCGGCGGGCACCTCGATGCGGACCGCACCCGGACGCCGCGCATCGAACTCCCAGCCCACCTGCACGATCGTGTAGCCGCGGTTGAGGAGAAAGCCGTCGCCGGCTTCCCCTTCGGGTGTCGTCGTGATGGGCCCGTTGAAGGCGGTCAGGGCCACCGTCCCGCCCCGGTTCACGATGTCGAACAGCGCGATTCCGTTTCCCCGGCCCGGATCGCGCGGCCGCAGAATCACGAGGTCGGCCGACATCTCGATCCGCCCGGCTCCGTTGCGCGGCGCCTTGTCCAGGTCGGCGATGACCTGATTGCGCCGGTTGGCCGGGTCGATCAGGAAGTAGAGCTTTCCGGTCATCCGCTCGTACGGCCCGCTCGATCCGAACGAGCGCCCGCCGGCGACATCCTGCCGCGAGGCGATCTCCACGCGTGAGACCTCTGCGTTGACCAGGACGGGCGCGATCAGGACGAGAAGTATCGACTGGGCCCAGCGTCGAAGAGTCCGAGTCATCGGCTGCCTCCTGCTGCACATCGAGCGGTTCCACACACCCTAGCGAGGCTCCGCCTCGGACCACCGAGCATGTGGCTCCGCCTCGCTAGGGACAGTATCTGCTTGCCTGCACTCCGTGCGGGCGAGACGTCTTGAAGGGCCGGCGAAAACCTCGACTCACTTGGCGCGGACTCTCGCCCTTCAAAGACGTCTAGCGTGATCGAGTGGCGGCAGCGTACAACCCCGCCTGGACTTTGTCCAGGGATCTGCGGGCCCCATTCGCGCTACACTGCGGCCATCGCCCAGGCCCATCTTCTCGAAAGGAGTCCGACGTGTACGGAACCGCCATCGTGTGCGCCAGCTTGGTCTTGCTCGTGGCGTGTGCGCCTGCACCCCAGGATCCCCCGCCCGCGCGCCCCGATCTCGCACCCACCGGCACGCTGCGCGCAGGGCTCAACTTCGGCAACGTGCTGCTGACGGGCAAGGACCCAGCCACCGGGGAGCCGCGCGGTGTCGCCGTTGATCTGGCACGGGAGCTGGCCCGGCGGCTCGACGTGCCGCTGCAGATCGTGCCATACGAGTCGGCCGGGGCGCTGGCCGATGCAGTCAAGAGCAGAGCGTGGGACGTGGCGTTCCTCGGCGCCGAGCCCCAGCGCGCGAGTGAGATCAACTTCACGGCGGCCTATGTGGAGATTGAATCGACGTACCTGGTACCGCCAGGCTCGCCGCTGCGCACGGTCGCCGACGTGGACCGCGACGGCGCGCGCATCGCGGTGTCCGAGAAGAGCGCCTACGACCTCTACTTGAGCCGCAACCTGCAGCACGCGCGGCTCGAACGCGCCGAGGGTGTCGAGGGTGCGTTCAAGCGGCTCGTCGGCGAAAAAATGGACGCCCTCGCCGGGCTGAGACCGGTGCTCCTCACCTACGTCGAGAAGCTGCCTGGCTCTCGCGTGCTGGACGACCGGTTCACCACCGTCCAGCAGGCCGTTGGCACCCCCAAGGACCGCGACGCCGGTGCGGCGTACCTCCGCGAGTTCATCGAAGACGTCAAGGCCGCCGGTCTGGTGGCGCAGTTCATCGAGAGCAACGGCGTGCGCGGACTGACGGTCGCGCCGCCGGCGACCCCGCAGTAGTGAGTGAACAGGAGTCCTGCGATGCGGTTTCGACCCGTTGGTGTGTCCCTTACGCTCGTGCTCGGGTTGACGTGTGTCCCCGGTGTGGCGGCGGCCCAGCAGGCTCAAGCCGTGAAGGTCACGGTGTTGTCGACGATGCTGGCGGGAAACCGGGGCGGCGGCATCGGCGAATGGGGCTTTGCCGCCTTGCTCGAGGTGGACGGGCGGCGCCTGTTGATCGACACGGGCGAGCGTCCCGAAACCGTGATGCGAAACGCCGCCGAGCTTGGCATCGATCTGTCGGATGTGTCCGATCTCGTGATGACGCACAACCACGGCGATCACACGGCCGGTCTGCTCACGCTGCGCCGGGAGCTCGCCCGGAAGAATCCGCGGGCGATGTCCCGGGTGCACGTGACGAAGGGAATCTTCTATTCCCGACCCGGCCCTGGTGGCACGGAGGGCAACGGGCTGCTGCCGATCAAGGCGGCCTACGAAGCAACTGGGGGCGTCTTCATCGAGCATGAAGGCCCGGCACGGCTGCTCCCAGCCGTCTGGCTGACGGGATCGGTCCCGCGTCCCTATCCCGAGCGCAATTGGGGTGCGACCGGCCGGGTACAGACCCCGGTGGGGCTGGTCGAGGACACGGTACCGGAAGACGCGTCCATCATCGTTGACACTCCAGAGGGCCTGATCCTTGTCAGCGGCTGCGGGCACGCCGGCATCATCAACACGATCGAACACTCCAGGAAGATCGTCCGCGCGGCTCCCCTGCTCGCAGCCGTCGGAGGGTTCCATCTGTTTGCCGCCACCGACGCGAACCTCGAGTGGACGGCCGGCAAGCTGCGCGAATTCGGGCTTCGGCACCTGCTGGGAGCGCACTGCACCGGCATCGAAGCCGTCTATCGAATTCGGAGTCTCGTGGGCCTCACTCGACAAACGGCGGTCGTCGGCGCCGTCGGTTCGAGCTTCACGCTCGGGAAGGGCATCAGCGCCCTGTCCCTCGCGAGTTGAGGCGAGAAACGTCAGGACGTTCGCTACAGAGACGGGGTCGGACCGCTCGGTGATCGTAATCCCAGGTAATCAGGTTCAGGAGGACACGACTTGGGCACGTCCGGCAATACTGTGCTGATCACTGGCGGGGCCACCGGCATCGGGTTCGCGCTCGCTGAAGCGCTCGTCAAGGGCGGCAATGACGTCATCATCTGCGGCCGGCGCCTCGACAGGCTGCGGGCGGCAAAGAAGCGGCTCCCTGCCGTCCATACCCGCATGTGCGACGTCTCGCGGCGCACGTCCAGGGAAGCACTGGTCACGTGGGTGACGAATCGATTCCCGTCGTTGAACATGCTGGTGAACAACGCGGGCATTCAGCGGGTCATCGATTTCCGGAAAGGGGGTCGCGATCTGCCGGACGTCGATGCGGAACTCTCGACGAACCTGGCCGCGCCGATTCATCTCAGCGCCTTGCTCATCCCGCATCTCAGGAAGCGGCAGCGCGCCGCGATCCTGAATATCTCGTCCGGGCTGGCGTTTACGCCCGTCGCCGTGGTGCCGGTGTACGGCGCCACGAAGGCCGCCATTCACTCCTTCAGTCTGTCGCTTCGCCACCAGCTCCGGGACACCACCGTCCGCGTGTTCGAAGTGGCCCCACCCATCGTGGATACCGAGCTCTCGCGGCGACGCGATCGGCCGCCAGGGACGATGAGCGCCCAGGAAGTCGCGGCCGGCATCCTGGACGCGATCGAGCACGATACCTACGAGGTGGCACTCGGCACGGCCGCTAATCTATATAGGCAACGAGACGCCCTGTTTGCGGTGATCAACGACTGAGGCCCCCGCCACCTCCCCGTACCACCGAGACACTGAGGCACCCGCCTCCGCCAAGGCTTCGGCGGGCAGGCCGTTGTCGGCCTGGGTCGAAGGCAAAGGCGGTTGCCCAGGTGGTACGGGAGAGTGAAGGCACCGATTCGGCCGGGCCCTCACGATCGGGTTGCCCGGTCGGGGGCGTCGCGCATGGGAATGTGCGGCTCAGCGCCGGGGACTTCGGATTCGGCGGTGACGAGGCGCGGCGTGGGGGGCTCGATATCGACGGCGATGTCACGCCACTTCTGCTGCTTGAAGCGGGCCACGCTCAGGGTGCATCGCGTGATGTGGCCGCTCAAAATCGCCATCCAGATGTGGCCGGGCTCGAGACCGGCGGTCGCCTGGACGAACCAGCAGAGGCCCAGCGGGATCACAATCTGGGAAAACACGGAGATGTACAGGGGGCTTCGCGTGTCTCCTGTCCCCTGGAGGCCGCCGGTATAACAGAGCGCCACTGTGATGAAGAATCCCGACACGCTCAGGTATCTGAGTAGCTGCTCGCCAATATCGATGACGAGCCCGTCGGTCATACCGAACACGGCGAGCAGGTAGCGCGGGATGAGCAGGAACATCGCACCGACCACGGCCGCCACGCCCAGGCCGATCTGCGACGCGACCCTGACGCCCGCCAGCGCCCGTTCGGGATTGCCGGCGCCAAGGTTCTGCCCCGCCACTGTCGCCGACGCGCCCATCAACCCCACCGATGTCCACGTGATCAGCGAGAACAATTCCGTGTAGCCCACGGCGTAGGCGGCCTGCGCCTCGGCGCTCTGATCGAGCGATCCAACGAAGCGCAGGAGCAACACACCGGCCACGTTCATCGCGATCCCCTGCACGCCCGTGGGGAGGCCGAACCGGAAGAGCGATCGGATGATCGTAAAGTCGGGCCGCCGGTCCATGCCGCGCTCGAAGTGGATTACGGATGTCGGACGCATCAGCCGCCAGATGCCGTACGCCGACACGAACGTGCTGCTCGCCACCGTACCGTACGCGGCGCCTACCGTTCCGAGCGTCGGGATCAGGATCAGATTGAAGGCGATGGTCAGCACCGTGAGCGCGACGCCGAGCCGCAGGGGCGTATGAGGATCGCCGGCCGCGCGGAACGCACCGCTCAGCATGAAGAACATCATCATGCCGATGAACCCGACGAACATGGTTCGTAGAAACGGCAGCGCCTCGGCGTGCACCGCCGGTTCCGCGTTGACGAGATCGAGGAGCGCCGGCGCGGCGAGCCAGCCGACGGCGCCGAGAAACACCGCGAGCCCGGCCGCAGTCAGAAATGCCTGGTAGACGACGCGATTGACCTTGTCGGGCTCGTTGGCGCCCGCAAATCGAGAGACGAGCACGCCCATGCCCGTGAACACGGACACGGCAAACACGATGACGACGATGATGATCTGCCAGCTGACGCCGATGGCGGCATTGGCCGTGTAGCCGACGAAATGACCGACCATCGCGTGGTCGATGATGCCCTGCAGTCCGGCAATGACATTCTGCAGCATTGTCGGCCAGGCAAGGCGCCAGACGGCAGGACGAATGGGACCTTCAACGATTGAGCGATCGAATGCTTTCCGCGTCGACGGTGGACCGGCCATCAGAGATAGGAACCCGAGCCGGAGTCTACTACGGACATCCGTGGACCGCTATGCGGCTGCAAACGAGGTTCTGTATGTGCACGGCCGCATAGCGGTCCTAGGCGCGCTGAGCGCGCCAAAAAGAGACTGGCTAACCAGCCAAGGGCTTTCACCTCCACCGTCACGACGGAGGGATATCAAAGGCGGAGCCCTTGGCTGGTTGCGCGCCTGTGAAAAACGTGGTGAAGTCGATGATCATCGACATGCAGACCGACACAGCCGCGCCACCATCGAGGCGGATCAAGGAGCTCGAGGTGATGGTCGCCGACGTCATCGTCGAGACGGCCGATACCTCCACGCTGGTGCTCTTCACTGGGAACGACAGACTCGATTACAAGGCGGGCCATTTTCTGACGATCGATCCGCACCAGTTCGAGGCACTCGATCGATTTACCGCGTTTCTGGAGCACCTGAAGGGCAAGCCCGAACCGCCCCGCGCCTATTCGATGTGTTCGGCGCCGAACGAGCGGTACCTGGCGGTGACCGTCAAGGAAGAACGCTTCGTCCCGAACGTGACGAAGTACCCGCCGCTTCTCTCGCCGCTCCTCGTGAAGCGTACCGTCCGCGGCATGCGGCTCGTCGTCACCGGCTTTACCGGGCCATACACACTGCCGGCCGATATCGCATCGCACACCGACCACATCGTCCACGTGTGTGCGGGGTCGGGGAGTGTGCCAAACCTGTCGATCTTGAAGTTTGCGCTGACCAACCATCCTGCACTGCGCCACACGTTCATCTACTCGAACAAGACATGGGACGATGTGATTTTTCGCGAGACGCTCGCAGAGCTTGTCGGGCAGTGTCCGGGTCGGCTCCGCGTGGTCCACACCTTGACGCGGGAAACGAATGAGGCGGTCTTCGGACCATCGGTTCGATCGGGTCGGGTCAACGAGGCGCTGCTGCGCGAGCTGATTCCGCAGCCGGCGGACTGCTTCGTGTACTTGTGTGGCCCGGGTATTTCGAAATGGGACCGGGAGGCGGCCAGGGAGGCCGGCACTGCGCCCCAGCCGAAGTTCATCGAAACCGTGCGGACGCACCTCCGGGAGATCGGAGTTCCGGCGGCGCGGATCAGGTGCGAGTCGTACGGATAGTCGGTCCCTTCACTCTTCACGGGCCACGGAGACACGGAGTTAATCAAACAAATGGAAATGTCCTCTGTGACTCTGTGGCCCGTTGGAGTGATCAGACGTCGAGCTCCTGCGCCTCTTCGGCGCGCTCCATGATGAAGCGGAAGCGCGCGGAGGCGTCCTTGCCCATCAGCTCGTTGATGATGCGGTCCGTGACGATCTGATCGGCGATCTCGACGCGCAACAGCCGGCGCGTTCGCGGATTGAGCGTCGTCTCCCAGAGCACTTTCGGCATCATCTCGCCGAGCCCCTTGAAGCGCGTGATCTCGGGATGGCCGCGTCCGTTGGCGTGCTGCTTCAGAAGCCTGTCGCGATGCGCGTCGTCCAGCGCCCAGTACGTGTCCTTGCCCACGTCGATGCGATAGAGCGGTGGCTGAGCTAGGAACACCTTGCGGCCGGTAATGAGCTGCGGGAGGTGACGGTACAGGAACGTGAGCAGGAGCGTCGCAATGTGGTGGCCGTCGGAATCGGCGTCCGCAAGGATGATGACCTTGCCGTACCGCAGCCTCGCCAGATCGAAGCTCTTGCCCATGCCGCAGCCGAGGGCGGTGACGAGATCGGCAAGCTCCTTGTTCTCGAGCACCTTGGCAAGCGACAGCCCTTCGGTGTTCATCACCTTCCCGCGCAGCGGAAGGATGGCTTGACGGCCGCGATCGCGTCCCTGCTTGGCAGACCCGCCCGCCGAATCGCCTTCGACCACGAACAGCTCGCTGTCGTCGCGCCCGGCGCCCGTGCAGTCGCTGAGCTTCCCAGGCAGATTCAGGCGACCTGACGTCGCCGTCTTGCGTGTCACTTCCGCCTGGGCGGCGCGGCTCGCCTCGCGCGCCCGTGCGGCAAGGATGATCCGCGCGACGATCGCTTCTGCGACGCTGCGATTGTGATTGAGCCAGTGCTCGAGCGCCGGCCGTACGGCCGAATCCATCGCGGTCGTCATTTCAGGGTTGTTCAACCGGTCCTTCGTCTGTCCCTGAAACTGCGGATCCTGGATGAAGGCGCTGAGAACGCCGGTCAACCCCTCGCGGATGTCTTCGGTCGTCAGCGTGACGCCCTTGGGTGAAAGGCTGTGGGTCTCGATGTAGTTGCGAACCGCCTTGCCGAGTCCCGCCCGCAGGCCGTTTTCGTGCGTGCCGCCGGAGCCGGTTGGAATGCCGTTCACGTAGCTGCGGACGTGCTCGTCGGTGGCTTCGGTCCACTGCAAAACCAGGTCGAGACGCGGTTCGCTGTCACGGTTCAGGACGAACGGTGCCTCGTGAACCGGTCTGGCGCCTCGCTCGGCGAGGATCTTCTTCAGATAGTCACCGAGCCCTTCCTCGTGCTGAAAGACCTCTTTCCTGCGATCGACTTCGTTGTCGAACGTGACGCGGACACCCTTGTGGATGTAGCTGACGACCTCCAGGCGCTCGCGTATCGTGGCGGCATCGAACTCGACTTTCGGAAAGATCGTCGGGTCAGGATGAAAGTAGACGGTGGTTCCGGTGCCTCGCGCCGCTCCGCCCTTCTTCAATGTGCCCGTCGGCTTGCCGCGGCGGAACGCCATCTCCCACAGCGACCCGTCGCGTTTGACGCTGGCCCTCAGTTCCGTGGACAACGCATTGACGACGCTGGCACCGACGCCGTGGAGGCCGCCGGCGGTCTTGTAGGTGCCGTGCTCGAATTTCCCGCCGGCGTGGAGCATCGTGAAGATGACTTCGAGCGCGCTCTTCTTCGTGGCCGGATGCTTGTCCACCGGAATGCCGCGGCCGTCGTCGGTAATCGTGATCGAACTGCCATCGGAGTGGAGCGTCACCACGATGTTGGACGCGAAGCCGTTCATGGCTTCGTCGACCGCGTTGTCGAGAATTTCCCAGACGAGATGGTGAAGGCCGGTGGTGCCGACGCCGCCGATGTACATGCCGGGCCGCTTGCGGACCGGGTCGAGCCCTTCGAGGACGGTGATGTCTTTGGCGGTGTAGCTACTCACCGGTGTCGGCGGCTGCGTCTTACGCGCGGCCCGTCTTCCGCGGCGGACGCGGCCTGGCCGGTCTGGCTGTTCTCACCCGTGCCTGCGGAGGCTTCACGCCACCCCTTCGGCCTCGTGCGCGTTTCGGCCGCTCCACTGGCTGCGCGGTTTCCGTGACGTCGTCGGTCTGCGCCTCCACAATCGGCGGTTCCGCAACCGTCTCGGCGATGACGGGAGGCGAATCGACAGGCTCTGCTACCGCGTCGACGGCGCCGTCATCCACGTCCTCGGGCTCCGGCACCACTGCGACGGCGCGCGTCAGTTTCGGACCTGGAAAGACACGGATGGCGCCGTGACGGTCCCGTTCGACGCGCAGCACGCCGTCCTTGCCGGCCGCACGCAGCAGATCGACGACGGACGCAAACCCGTAATTCCGCTCGTCAAACCCGCTGACGGCCACGCGAAGAAACTGCTTCGCCTGCCGCACGTACAGCGGCCAGCGTGGCGGGCTGGCCGATTCGGTGAACGCTTTCTGCAGCGTGCGAATCCCGTCCTGAAGCGTCATCGGCGATGACGGGAGCGTTTCCTCCTCGTCGCTCTCTTCGTCGGACGGCACACTCGACTGGACACTCGCCTGCGGATCGGATGCTGCGGCGGGCGTCTCGCCGCTCTCCGGCGGAGCGCCCTCGTCGCGCGTTTCCACGAGGATGCTGCGGCCGGCGTTGCGCAGCGTGACCGCGCCGGCGGCGGCCACCTTCTCCATGAAATCGCGGAAGCTGCCCGCCCCGTATTCGCGTTCCGAGAACGTGGAGTCGAGCTGCAGCAGCGTGCTCTTGAGCAGTCCGAGCTGGGGCGTCAGCTCGCGGTCGGACAGGACCTCGAGCGCCCGCCGGACCAGCGGAAGCACACCGGCGATGGGCGACGTGCCTGCCGAAGGCCTGGCGCCGCGTCCTGCCGGCCGGCCACCGCGCGTACCGGCGAGGTTCTCGTATGCGATGAACTCGTGGCAGTTCTTCTGCATCGTCACGCTGGTGAATTGCCGGCCGCCGACGACGATCACCTTGCGGCCGTATTGCTTCAGCTTTTCCACCAGCGAGATGAAATCGCTGTCACCGCCCACGATGACGAAGGTGTTGATGTGATCGTGGGTGAAAGCCAGCTCCAGCGCGTCGAGCGCCATGGTGATGTCCGCGCCGTTCTTGTCGCCACCAGGGGTCAAGTTGCGCTGAACCATCCTGATGGCGTGCTGGGTGAGAAGGCGGCTGTAGTC
>JBOGIR010000002.1:0-14550 GCA_050742335.1 Vicinamibacterales bacterium
CACGCGATCGATCGCAGCCGACGGCGGATGCGATTCGAGATCGAGCAGCAGCAGCGTGCGAAACGTCCGCGCGTCGCGCATGGGCGCAGGCAGCTGCAGCGATCGCTCGTGAACCGTTCGAGTCACCAGGTGCAAGCGGACGTGCAGCACCGCCGCGCCTCGTCCGCGGCGATCGAGATGCGTCGTCAGCGGCTCCAGCAGCCGGCCAAGCACGAACGACAGCGGCTCGAGCCCCTCGATGGGCCACTCGAGATCCAGCGCCTGCTCGAACCGCTCCTTCGGCACCTCGGGCCGCAGCGGCCGCACATCCTCGCCACGCGCAAGGCGCTGCCATCGTGTGCCGGCCGCACCCAATCGCGCGGCGACAGCATCGGCGGGGAGAGCGGCCAGATCGCCGAGAGTGCGGATGCCCCAACGACGGAAGGTGGTCAACAGATCGTTCGAACCCGCCTTCGCTCGCCGCTGGTCATGTCCGGCGAGCTTCGGCGAGGCCTCGCCGTAGCTTTGCGCCGAACGTACGTGAGCGCAAAGCGTAGGCGGGTCGTTCTTGTTCGTGATGTGTGCGAGCGGCGTCAGGCGCAGCGGTGCAAGTGCAATTGCCTCCGCGCCGCGCTCCACGACAACAACCTCCTCTCCGCATTGGGACAGCGCGAGCAGGCGTGCCGCGGTGCATGTCCCCGCAATCGCCACGCGCACACGCACCTGCCGGTCGGCGGCGGCGCGGAACAGCTCCTTGCCGATCTCCTGCGACCCGCCAAACAACCGTTCCAAGCCCGTGAGATCGAGAACAACCTCACCCGGTCCGCACCGTTCGAATCGTGGGGTGAAGTCGGCGGCCACCTCGAGCAGCGCGTCGGCAGCCGGACCGTCGATTGAAAAGAGCGCGCCAAACATGAATCGAACGTCCTTCACTCCGACAGGCCACGGAGACGCGGAGACACGGAGCCTGAAGAAATGTTCTCCGTGCCGCGGTGTCTCCGTGGCTCACTGTGTGGCCCGTCAGCAAAGTCCGGCTGAAGCCGGACACTACGTACGAGACCGCGCCCAAGAGCACAGTACGAAGCGTTCGTCTCCGTGTCTCCGTGCCTCTGTGGCCCGTTGTCAGCGGATACCGCTGCAATCGTTACTTCCCCATCGACGCGGCGCCGCGGTGAGACCACGCGGACCGTGACGTCGGCGCCGGCAAACCGGTGGCTGCGGTCGCTGGCGCCCTCCCATCGCGGACGGCCGGTCATCGACAGCGTCAGGCCGCCGGCGCTTCGTGCCAGCGGCTGCGGTCCCACCAGCACGCAGGCCGTCTCGCTTCCTTCGATCGTTCGCTGGATACGCAGCCATGTGGTGAACGGGATGCGGTTCAACGCGGGCGGCGGCGCATCCGCCACATCGATGGCGACGATGCCAAACCCGCCGGCCTGGAGGACGAGATTCAGCGCTTTCAACGCGCGTTCAAGGGTGCGATCGAGCAAGAGGGTGTTCGGCGGAGAAGCGGAGCCAGGAGAGCCGCGAATCCACAACAGACGCTCCAGCTCCACACCCGCCGACACGACGGATGCCACGTCGAGGCAATCGAAGGTGTCGACGACTGCCGCGATCTCGCCCCGGCGTGTCGCGGCGGCAAGCAACTGCAGCAGCAGCGTGGTGCGTCCCGACGACCGCGGGCCGGCGATTTCCGACAACTGCCCGCGCGGCAGGCCGCCGCGAAGGCAGCCGTCGAGACGGGCCACGGCTGTTGCGGCGGCTGTCGCCTCCACGCGTTCGGGCGGGGGAAGTGCGGTGGTGAGCGTGCCATCGAGTTTTCGGGCACGCAAGGCCGCCTCAACGGCAGCCCGTGCGCGATTCGTCATATATTCGCTTTAGGCGAAAATATAGCGAAACTCAAGGAGAGGCGCAAGCGATAAGATCAACCTCGCGTCGTGGCGATCCCAACCGTTCCCGCTGCCGAGATTTCCGACGCGTCTCCTCCAATTACCATCCTCCGCCGTCTGGCGGCGGCGCTCCACTACCGCGACTTTCGCGTGCTGTGGGCTGGGGCGTTCACCTCCAGCATCGGCACGTGGATGCAGAAGGTGGCGCAGAACTGGCTCGTGCTGACGATCACCGGGTCGGCATCGGCCTTCTATCTCGGACTCGACACCTTTCTCGGCGAAGCACCGATCCTGCTCTTCACCCTGGTCGGCGGCGTCGTCGCCGATCGCCGCGACCGGCGCCAGCTCCTGCTGATGTCGCAGTACGTGCAGATGGCGACGGCGTTCACACTGGCCGCGCTCGTCTACTGGGACCTCGTCGGCATCTGGCACGTGCTGACGCTGTCGATCATCACGGGAATGGCGCAGGCGTTCGGCGGCCCGGCGTATCAGTCATTCATCCCGCTGCTCATCGACAAACAGCACCTGCCGAACGCGATCGCGCTCAACTCGATCCAGTTCAACCTCGCACGCGTGATCGGACCCCTCATCGCGGGTGCGACGCTCGCGGCATTCGGCATGGCGGCCTGCTTCGGACTCAACGGCCTGTCATTTCTCGCTGTGATCGCGGCGTTGCTGTCGCTGCACATCCGGCATCTCCCGATCGCCACTGGCAGCCGCATGCGCGACGAGCTGCGCGGCGGCTTTTCGTATGTGCGGCAGCAGCCGGCGCTCATCGGCCTGACGTTTCTGGCGTTCGCGACGACATCGCTCGGCAACCCGCTGCTGACGTTTCTGCCGCTCTTCGCGCAGAATATCTTCATGGGCGGCGTCGGCCAGTACACGCGCCTCATGGCCTCTGCCGGCGCCGGCGCCGTCACCGGCGCACTCGTCGTCGCCTGGCTCGGCAAGTTCAAGCACATGGGACGGACGGTGCTGACGCTGCAGATCGTGTTCGGAGCGATAGTCGTCTTGTTCGCGCTCAACCGGGTGGCGTGGATCAGCGGCGTGCTGCTGTTCATGGGCGGCGCGTGCATGGTGATGGTGTTCGCGATGATCTCGTCGCTCGTACAGCTGATTGTGCCCAACGAGCTGCGCGGGCGCGTCATGAGCATCTACATGGTGGCGTTCCGCGGCGGCATGCCGCTCGGGAGCCTGGTGGCGGGCTACGCGGCGACGATGACGTCGCCGCCCACGGTGCTGGTCGTGAACGGCATCCTGCTGAGCGCGGTCGCGGCCTGGTTCCTGCTCAAGGGTGGAGGGGTGCGGGAGCTGTAGGACGGCACATTGGCCAATGTATCCACGTCCGCCATTGAAACGCCCGTTCCATTGCAGATTTCACGATCGGTCGAGTGAGGATTGTTGCCGATTGACGATTTTCGAATCGCCCGAGTGAGTTCGGATTGGCCGCAAAATCTGTCAATCGCCAATCAGTTCGAACACTCGTCAATCAGAACTCGTCAACACTCGTCAATCGAGCAATCTAGAATCCGCATTACTCCACGACGACCCGCGCGGCGGTCATCAACTCCTCATGGGTCGGGAACTTGCCGAGACCGGACAGCCCCTCCTGACCGCACTCGATGTTGGTCCACCGGATGATGCCGTCGCGATCGATGAGAAACTGCCCCTTCAGCTGGGTGAACGACGACTGGGCCTCCCGCTGGTCCGTCGGCGTTGGTTGATAGCCGTCCCGCCGTGCGAGCTCGGCGGATACCTCCAGGAAAGGCAGCGGCTCGGGAAGCTCTCCGGTGGGATTGACGCGAAGCTGCTCCACGACCTGCATCAACTCGGGCGTCGGTTCGGGTCGCGGCACGCCATACGAGCGATGCGTGTCCAGCCGGGGATCGACGCCAAGCGGCAGACGCGTCGGCCGGTACTGGAAGTAGAGACGCGCGTTCTCCAGCTCGGTACCGACGACGGCGAGCGATTCGACGCCGAGGGCTTTCAGTCTGTCCGATGTCGTCGCCATCTGCGTGAGCGCACGGCGGCAGAACGGACAGTACAGGCCGGGAAACAGGCCGAGCAAGACCGGGGCTCGACCGCGGTAGTCCGCCAGCGAAATCGTTCGATCGTCGTGCACCGCCGGAACGGCGAATTCCGGGGCCGGCTCCCCGGGCTGAATGGGCATGCGCGCTGACTGCATCTGACCTCGATCCGTTGATACGGTGTCGTTCACGCTTCTCACTTCTCGCTTCTCGGTTCGTGTTCAGGTTCGGAGACGAACCTGAACTGCCGTGTGAACGCGTGAACCCGAACCGAACGTGAACACGAACGGAGCACTGAGAAGCCAGAAGGGTGAACGACGATCTCTCATGCTCAACTCAAGTGAATCCTGGTGTAGGGCTGACTCCTGGTTGACCTGCGGCCGTTCAGGACAGGAACGGCAACAGCAAGAGGGTATCAGGATCCAGCCCTGTTCGCTGGCACAGCTGCTGACTCTTTTCCAGGTACTCCGCGGCGCGGGCCCGGTCGCCTCGATCCAGATGGATCGTCGCGAGGCCATCGTAGCAGGGGAGGATCAGTTGGGGCTCGCCGATCGTCTCGGCCAGCGCGAGCGCCTCGCGATACGCGTCCTGCGCCTTCTGGAGCTCGCCCTGGCACTGATGGATCTGCGCCATCACGATGAGCGGGACCGCGAGGTGATCCAGCTGCCCAAGCTCGCGATCGAGGCTGGCGGCCGCCTGCGCCGCGTCGAGCCCTTCCGATTCGCAGCGGTCCGTGAGCGCACAATACGCCGCCGCCAGGTTCGCGTAGATGTACGGCTGGAGGGAGGCCGCGCCGATCTTCGACGCCAGCTCGAGGCCGGTGAGCGAGACCTCGATGGCGCGCCGCGGCTCGACGGAGCTGTAGAGCACACCCAGGTTCGCATAGGCGCGACAGGCGACGTCGAGCAGTTGCTGTTCGCGCGCCACCTCCAGACTGCGCTCGATATGCTGGCGAGCGGCGTCGAGCTGGCCCAGCCGCGCCAGGGCGACGCCGATCGTGTTGGTCGCATGCGCGACGGCGGCGCTCACCGCCTTGCGCAACTCGGGCGCGGAGGATCCGTCCACCAGGGCCGCCTCGGCAGACCGCAGCGCCCGCTCGGCCCAGTCGATGGCCTTCTGGTTCTCGCCCGTACGGAATGCCGCCAGCCCGAGCTCCTGGTACAGATGCGCGGCTTCGATGTGCGCCGCCGCGCCCTCCAGGTCGGCGAGGGCACGTTCGTAGTACTCCATCGCCCGGCCGCGATCGCCTCCCTGCCAGTGGAGGGCGCCGAGCTTGCGCGCCATGCGCGCCTGATCGACACGTTCCCCGGTTGCCTGGTAGGCGCCGGTCAGCTCCTGATAGTGAGCCGTGGCAGCCGCGCGGTCCCCGGAGAGCGCCTGCAGATCGGCCAGGCGTTCCTCCACACGACGTCGCGTCGCCTCGGCTCCGCCGGCATCCCGCAGCACCTCCAGCGCCCGGCGATAGTGCACGATGGCATCCTCGGTCGCATACAGTGCGTACGCCGCATCACCGGCTCTCGTCAACGCCTGGGCCGTGCGCTCCGCATCCGCGATGTGACCGGCGCTGTACAGGTGGTGCGCGATCCCGGACGCATAGGCGCGAGCCGGCGTGTCGAGGCGCACCATGGCGTCGGCAATCCGCATGTGCAGCCGCTGGCGCCGGAGCTGCGACATCGTCCCGATCAGCGCCTGGCGAATCAGCTCGTGCGGGAAGCGCCACATCACCTCCCGCCGGCCGGCGGGACCGCTGAGGAGACGCAGCTGCTCCGCTTCGTCGAGTGCCGCGACGAGCGCCGCGTCGTCGACGTCAGCGACCGCCTCGAGCAGCTCCAGCTCGAAATGGCGACCGATCACCGCGGCGGCCGTCAGCACCCGTCGTGCCTGGTCCGAGAGGCGCTCCAGTCGTCGCTCGAGCACGACGCGAAGGGAATCGGGCACGTCACCAGCGCTGAACTCGAGGTCCCGCCTCCACGTGTTCCGCGCGTCGAAGAGTCGTCTCTCGTCCTTCAAGTGGCGGAACAACTCCGCCACGAACAATGGACTGCCTCCGGTCTGATCGACGAACCGCCGCACGAGCGGCGCCGGGGGATCGGCGCGTCCAAGGACGGCCAACAGGCCGCGCACCTCCGCCTCACCAAACGGCCGAAGCGCGATCCCGCGCGCCTGGCCCTGACGTACGAGATCGTCGAGGGCCGCCTTGATGGCCCGCGGCGCCAGTGCTCCTCGCCGCTGGCCACGGACGCGATCGAGCAGGCTGTGGAAACCGGACTTGGTGAGGGTGGTGGCGACCTCGACGTCGCGATAGGCGGCCATCACCATGAGGGGAAGCGTTGCGCTGTGCTGCGCGAGGTGCTGCGTCAGCTGGAGCGTCGGTTCATCGGCCCACTGCACGTCGTCGATGAAGATGACCAGTGGATGGACGCGGGCGCAGCGTGTCAGGAACTCGCGGATATTCGTGAAGAGAAAGCGCTGGCGCAATTGCGGCGGCAGATCGAGCGGCGCCTCCATGTCGGGAAAGAGGCGGCGCAGTGACGGCAGCAGCTTCACAAGCTCGGGAGCGCTAGGCGCCATCGCCCGGCGGAAGACGTCGCCAGGCATCAACCGCAAGGCGTCCTCGAGGACTTCGATATAGGGACTGAGCGGCGGCGCGCCGTCCTGCTCGTAACAGCGGCCGACCAGCGCCTGGACACCCAGCCGCCGCGCGGCGGTGAGCACGTCCTGGGCAAGGTATGTCTTGCCGGTGCCCGCTTCTCCGCTCAACACGACGACGGTACCGCACCCGGAACCAGCTTCAGTCATGCTCTGAAGCAACAGCGCTCGCTCCGCGGCCCGCCCGACCAGCGCGTCGCTGGCGCCGCTGGCACGTTCGACGACTGGAAGGGTGGCCCGCCCTGAGGAAACGACCAGGTCGGCCGCCAGGCGGCGCAGATCCATGCGGACGTCACCGAACGACTGATACCGATCGGCCGAATTCCGGGTGAGCAGCCTGGCCACGACGTCGCCCACGATGGGCGACACTGCGGGCGCCTGGTCGTGAAGATGCGCGACGGGTTCGTCCAGGATGGCGGCGAGCGTGGCGTCGATGCTCGCGCGGCGGAACGGGTTCACCCCAGACAGCAGCTCGTACAAGAGTATGCCGAACGCAAAGATGTCGGAGCGGCGATCCGCGGCCTCACCACGAATCTGCTCGGGCGCCATGTATGCCGGGGTGCCACGAAGCACGCCCACGTCGGCAGGCGCCGTGGTGCCCGCAAGGCCGTCGTCGGCGCCGTCGATCGGCAGGCGCAGGGCGAGCCCGAAGTCCATGACCTTGATGTGCCGGTCTTCGGTGAGCATGACGTTGGCCGGCTTGAGGTCGCGGTGAATCACCCGCCGCCGGTGCGCCGCTTCCAGCGCCTCGGCAATCTCCTCCGCCACGTGCAGCGCGTCGGGCACCGCGAGCGGACCGCGGCGGAGGCACCGCTCGAGGGTTTCGCCGCGTACGAACTCCATCGCGATGCACGGGCGGCCGTCCAGCGTGGTGACTTCATAGATGGAACAGATGAACGGATGGTCGAGGCTGGCGGCGGCGCGCGCTTCGCCGAGCAGTTGTTCCAACACGTCGCTCGCCCCGGCTGAGGTGACGAACTTCAGCGCGACCTGCCGGTGCAGCATCAGGTCATCGGCGAGGCACACCTCCCCCATGCCTCCGCGGCCGATGGTCTCCACGATCTGGTAGCGCGGCTTGGTCATCGCCGGGGTCCTGACATGGGCCTCACGTCACGCGTGTTGGACGTGTCCAGACATCTCCAAAGGCCAAGATCGTCACGAATGAAGCAAGTTTTCACGCCGGGCCTTTGGAGATGTCTCGCCCCGCGGAGCGGGGCAAAAGCCAACACTGGCGGCAGTGAAGCGAAGTCCACGCCGGCCCCGTCCTGTCGGCGGCTCGAAGCGGAGCTTCACTGCCGGATCAGGTTGCCATCTTATCCGGCCTTGGCGATCGCCTGACTCTGGCGGCTTCCGGCAAATGCCCCAGGACTGTCCGCGGTGTAAGATCAACGAAATTCGAGACAAACGAACCGGGCTTTGGCCCCTCGAGGCCTTGGTGGCCGGTTCGTCTAGGTACCCCCGATGGCTCCTCCCTTCTCCCAGCGCCGGTCGCCCTCCGCGATCGCGATGCTCTGCGCGGCCGCGGTCAGCGGGCAGTTCATTGCCGGCAAGGCCACCCGCGACGCGTTGTTCCTGGCGCATCTCGACGTCACGGCGCTGCCGGCGATCGTCGTGGCAACCTCGGCCTTTTCCATTCTGCTCGTCGCGCTCGGCTCGAGAATGCTGCCGCGACTGTCACCCGCCGTCCTGGTGCCCCTGTTGTTTGCGGCGAATGCGCTCTTCCTGCTGATCGAGTGGCTGGTCGCACCCGTGGCGCCCGTGGCTGCCGCGTGCGCCGTGTATCTGCAGATTTCCGGCCTCGGCCCGATGCTCGGTTCGGGCTTCTGGCTGATCGCCAGCGAACGCTTCGATCCGCACACGGCCCGCCACCAGTTCGGGCAGATCGCCGGGTTGGGAACCCTCGGCGGCCTCGCGGGGGCGCTCGTCGCTGAACGCGCCGGCGCCCTCTTCGGCATTACGGCAATGCTCCCGCTGCTTGCCGCGGTCAATCTCGTCTGCGCCTGGCAGATTCGCCGGCTCGCCGCGTCGGGCGGTCGGCGTCTCACGCACGAGGGGCTCGAACGAGCACCCGAGCTTGCCGCCGAGTCGCCTGCATCGGGCCTTCGGGTGCTGGCGCACACCGCGTACCTGCGCAACCTCGCCGCCCTTGTCGTGCTGGGCACGGTGGCGGCGACGCTCGCCGATTACGCGTTCAAGGTGCAGGCGGTCGCCCTGCTCGGCCGCGGCGACGCATTGCTCCGCTTCTTCGCCGTGTACTACGCCGCCACGAGCCTGCTGGCGTTCGTCGTTCAGGCGGGACTTGGCGCGGCCGCACTGCAGCGTCTGGGACTGGCATTCACGGTGAGCACGCCGTCGCTGGCGCTGCTCGCCGGGGGCATTGGCGCGCTGGTCGCACCAGGGTTTCAGGGGGCGCTCGTCGCCCGCGGCGCCGAGTCCGTGTTCCGCGGCTCCCTCTTCCGCACCGGGTACGAGATCTTCTACGCGCCGGTACCGTCGGGTGAAAAGCGCGCCGCGAAATCGATCATCGACGTCGGCTTCGACCGGCTGGGCGACGCCATCGGCGGCGGTGTCGTCCGGCTGCTCCTGTTGCTGCCGGCCGCTCGTCAATACGCCGCGATTGTGCTTGGCGCGGTGGCGTGCTCGGCAGTGGCGCTCCTGGTGACACGGCGGCTGAATCGAGGCTACATCCAGACGCTGGAGCGGAACCTGCTCAATCGCGCGGTGGAGCTCGACCTCGGCGACGTCGAGGACGTCACCACGCGGACGGCGATGCTCAACACGCTGCGACCGCTCGGAACCACCGAGGCCTATGACGCGGTCAACGCCCCTCGAGTGGCGCGGGCCGATGCCCTTCAGATCTCCGATCCGGAGATTCAGGAGATCCTGGCGCTGCGCTCGCGCGACCGCCAGCGCGTGGCGGCCATCCTCGCCGATGACGAAGGTCTGCCGCCAACGCTCGTCCCTCACGTGATTCCGCTGCTGGCGTGGGATCCGGTCGCCGAGGACGCCGTGCGGGCGCTGCGCCGCGTGGCCGAGGAGCACGTCGGCGAGTTGACCGACGCACTCGTCGATCCGAATCAACCCTTTGCGGTGCGCCGGCGGCTGGCGCGCGTCTTCTCGGTGTGCGTGTCGCAGCGAGCGGTGGACGGCCTGCTGCTCGGTCTCGACGACTTGAGATTCGAAGTCCGCTTTCAGTGCGGCCGCTCGCTTGCCGCTGTGGCGTCGAAGAACCTCTTCATCCGGATAGACGAGCGTCGCGTCTTCGACGCCGTCCGCCGCGAAGTGGCCGTCGGCCGGCCGGTCTGGGAAAGCCAGCGACTGCTCGATCACATCGATCGCGAACAGACGTCGTTCGCCGACGAGTTCCTCAAGGACCGTGCGGGCCAGAGCCTGGCGCACGTCTTCGCGCTGCTGTCGCTCGTGCTCCCGGCGGCGCCGCTCCAGATCGCCTATCGCGGCCTGCATACCGACGATGTGGGGCTGCGCGGCACGGCGCTCGAATACCTCGAAGGCGTGCTTCCGCCGGATATCCGCGAGCGCCTCTGGCCGTTCATCGGCGGCGCACCCGTACGCGCGCGGGCTGTCCGGTCGCGTGAGGCGATCCTGGACGAGCTGATGCGCTCCAACCAGTCCATCATGCTGAACCTGGAGGAGCTGCGGCGGCACCCGCGGGCGGCGAACCGGCCCGATGTCGCCGCGGGAGTGTGACGGACATGGTGCACGAACCAGCCAAGGGCCGAGGACACAATGCGCGTGTGGAGCCGCATGGCGGTCCAATGGTCATTGCGCCGCATCGCAAGGCGGCGGCCGGCGCGCGAGACAGCGGGCGCACGACGACACGGCTGCCCGACGATCTCCTGACCGAGCACATCCGCCGCATCGGACTGTTCGCCGGCGTCACCGGCAGCCTCTGGACGCTCGGCCTGTTCATCGATATCGTGATGGCGCCGCTGGTCTGGCGCATGCCGGTCAGGATGACGGGGGTGTCTCTCGAGCTGACCGGCATCGCGGTGGCGGCACTGATGGTGTGGTACGTGCGACGCTGCACGCGACACTCGCTGCAGACCAAGACGCACATCAGCCTGGGGTACCTGGTCTTCAACGGCATCGGTGTGGCCGTGCTCAACACGTGGATCGTGCCGCCGGTGAATCAACCGGTCATTCATCTGTCGTGGGCCACCGTCGGCATCCTCGTATTCTCGATGATTTCGCCGGCGTCGCCGCGCAAGATGCTGACGACCGCCCTCATCACCGCGTCGATGGATCCGCTCGCCCTCTGGATCGCGTACGTCGCCGGAACTCCGGTCGTGTCGCTTCCGCACGCCGTGGTCCTCTCGCTGCCCAACTACGCGTGTGCGCTGATTGCGATGCTGCCGTCGCACGCGCTGCAGCGGGTCGGACGCCGGCTGCGGGAGGCGCAGGAGCTGGGCAGCTATCAACTCGTCGAGCTGCTCGGCACGGGCGGCATGGGCGAGGTGTGGCGCGCCCAGCACAACATGCTGGCGCGCGACGCCGCCATCAAACTGGTGCGCCCCGAAGTGCTCGGCGCGCGTAACGACGCGGAGACACGGCTGGCTCTTCGCCGGTTCGAGCGCGAGGCCCAGGCGACGGCGCAGCTCAACTCCCCGCACACCATTCAGTTGTTCGACTTCGGTGTGACCGAGGAGGGGACGTTCTACTACGTGATGGAGCTGCTCGCCGGCCGCGACCTCGAATCCTTCGTCCGGGAGTTCGGTCCGGTTCCCGCCAGTCGCGCCATCTATCTCCTCCGGCAGGTGTGCCACTCGCTGGCGGATGCGCACGCGCGGGGTCTGGTGCACCGCGACATCAAGCCCGCCAATATCTACGTGTGCCGGATGGGCCTCGAATATGATTTCGTCAAAGTGCTAGACTTCGGTCTCGTGAAATCGAATCGACGGGCGGCCGGCGACACCATCGTCACGCTCGACCACACAACAACGGGAACGCCTGCCTATATGGCACCGGAGGTCATCCTCGGGGAGGCCGACGTCGACCGCCGCGCCGACGTCTACGCGCTCGGTTGTGTGGCCTACTATCTGCTGACCGGCCAACTGGTGTTCGAGGCCGACACGTCGATGAAGATGCTCCTGCAGCACCTGCACGCCGCGCCGCTGCCGCCCTCGCAGCGGAGCGAGGTGCCGATTCCCCGCGAGCTCGACGACCTGGTGCTCGCCTGTCTCGACAAGAACCCCGACAGGCGCCCGCAGAATGCCGAACAACTGTTCCACATGGCGTGCGGGTGCCGGTCGTGTGATGGATGGAGTCAGGCGCTGGCCGCCCAGTGGTGGCAAGCGCATCTGCCGGATCTCACGGGGCCGTTGACGCTCGGCGTCCCTCGCAGCGAAGGCGCAGCGGAAGTGGTGGCGGTCTAGATGGCACCCGTCGACGTCCTCGTCCTCCCGGAGCGCAAGACACTGCTCGACCGGTTCCTCGGCCTCGCCGCGGACGTGCGTCCTGGCGAAGGCGGGGCCGCCGTGCTGATGGCGGTCAACGGCTTCCTGTTGCTGGCCGCGTACTACACCATCCGGCCGGTGCGCTCGGCGCTGTTGCTGCCGGTGGAGGTGTCGCTGCCGGGCGGCGGTACACTGCGTGGCCCCGAGATCCAGGCGTACTCGGGGGCTGTACTCGCCCTGCTCTTCCTCTTCATCGTCCCGCTCTACAGCCGGATCGCCAGCAGCATCGATCGCATCCGCTTGATCAACACAGTCACGCTGTTCTTCGTGGCCAATCTGATTGGCTTCTTCATCTTCGGTCAGGCCAACACCGCGCCAGCGGTGCTGGGCGTGACGTTCTTTCTATGGGTGGGCATCTTCAACCTCATGGTGATGGCCCAGTTCTGGTCGTTTGCCAACGACCTGTACACCACCGAACAGGGGAAGCGGCTCTTCGCGATCGTGGGATTCGGCGGCTCCGTGGGGGCCGTGGCCGGCGCGCTGATCACGTCGGTACTGATTCGGCGCCTGGGAACGTCGCCGATGATGCTGGTGGCGGCGGCATTTCTTGTCATGGGCATGCTGCTCTCCAACCTCATACACCGCCGCGATCAAAGGCAGGGACCATCGAAGCAGCGCTCCGAATCACCCTCCAGGGAGTTGCTCGGAAAGGCCGGCGGCTTTCAGCTCGTCCTGAGGCAGCGTTACCTCCTGCTCATCGGCTTGCTCACGTTCACCGTCCAGATCGTCAACACGAACGGCAATTACATCCTGAACGAGACCGTCGTTCAGACCCTGCAATCGTCGGTGGACATCGGGGTCTTCATGGCCGGCATGGATTTCTGGCAGAACGTGCTCTCGCTGGCCATCCAGTTCTTTCTGGTCTCACGCATCTTCAAGTACCTCGGTATCGGCGGCGCGCTGTTCGTGCTCCCCGCACTGGCGCTCGGCAGCTACAGCCTGATCGCCCTGATGCCGGTGCTCTCGCTGATTCGTGTGACGAAGATTGCCGAGAACGCCACCGACTACTCCCTGCAGAACACGCTCCGCCGCGCGCTGTTCCTGCCCACCAGCCGCGACGCGAAGTACAAGGCGCTGCAGGCCGTCGAGACGTTTTTCTGGCGGGCCGGCGACATGCTGTCGGCCGTCCTGACATTCGTCGTCGTGCAGTGGCTGGCACTGTCGGTTCGCGGATACGCGGCCGTGAACCTCGGCATCGTCCTCCTGTGGCTGGTGATCGCAGTCAAGCTGTACCGGGAGAATCGCCGGTTGACGCAGGAGGCCGAAGCGGTGGCCGCATGAACGCTTCCACGCATGTTCTGCTGCTCGCTGTCGCGCTCCTGCACATCTCCGCGCCCCTGCTGGCGCAGGAACCGGAAACCCGTCAGGAGGCGCTGAGGCTGCAGCGCGAGGAGAAGCTGCTCGCCTTGTCGCCGCCGGCACCTTCCCGGCTCGAGCGCGTGCTGCTCGACCTCGAGGCGGGTCGCCTGTTCGAACGTCTGCTGAGTCCGGCCGAAGGCTTCTATCCGAAAATCGGGAACATCACAGCAGGAAGCGGCATGTCGTTCGGCCCCGCGTACCGGAAGCCAGGTCTCTTCGGCGGACACGCGGACTTCAGCGCTTTCGCCGCAGCCTCCTTCCAGCGCTACTGGATGCTCGACACCCGCCTGACACTGCCGCGGCTTGCCAACGGGGCGGGTTCGATCGACATCCACGCGCAACGCTACGACTTCCCCACCGAGGATTTCTTCGGCCTCGGACCGGAATCGGCGCGCGCGGACCATGTCACCTACGGCCTGGCCAACTCGGTCTTCGGCGGTACGGGCGCCATTCGCCCCATGCGGTGGCTCACGGTTGGCGGGGGCCTCGATTATCTGACGCCGCAGATCAGCACGTCGGCCGACGGTCAGACGATTGGCGCGCTGTTTGACGACGCGAGCGCGCCCGGGCTGGCCGTCCAACCGGATTTCGTCCGTTATCAGGCCTTTGCAGACCTCAACTATCGCGAGCCGCGCGGCAATCCGCGCCGCGGGGGCCGATACGCCGTCGCGATCGAGCGGTTCGACGACACCACCAGCGATCGCTACTCGTTTCGCCGCGTCGAAGCCGACCTGCAGCAGTACGTCTCCATGCTGAACGACCGGCGCGTGCTCGCGTTCCATGCGCTCGTGTCGACATCCACCGCCGGCGCCGGTCAGGAGGTGCCGTTCTACCTGCAGCGAACGCTCGGGGGCCCGGACGATCTCCGCGGCTTCAGGCGTTTTCGCTTTCGCGACCGCCACATGCTGCTGTTGCAGGCGGAGTACCGGTGGGAGATTTTCACCGCCGTCGACGGCGCGATTTTCTACGACGCCGGGCAGGTGGCCCCGCGCCTCGAGGACCTGAGCCTGCGCGACCTCGAGTCCGACTACGGGATCGGGCTCCGTTTCGGCACCATCAACGGCGTGTTCCTCCGGGTCGAGGGCGCCTTCGGCAGCAGCGGCGGAAAGCACTTCATCCTCAGGTTCGGTCATGTGTTCTGAATACGGGCCACGGAGACACGGAGGCACGGAGAAC
>JBOGIR010000003.1:0-2900 GCA_050742335.1 Vicinamibacterales bacterium
GGAGTAGGGAAATGTCAGACGACCTCTGGTTCGAACAGTTGATCAAGGCGCCCGGTGAACTGGCGCCGGAGCGTGCGCCAGCGAGGCTCACATCGAGAGTCTATTCGGCGCTCGTGGCGCGAATGGCCGAATCCGGTTCGCTGCTCGATCTCGTCGATAGCAAGAGGTCGGGCGCCCGGCTGTGTGTGTTCGAGACCGCCCTCACTGTGCTGCCGCTTGGAACCAATGTCGGCTCGATGAACCCGTGCCGAATCTGCCATGCGCGACTGCTGGGAGAGCGGATGGCGCATGCGCCGATCTTCTGGCCTGGGTGTCCCTACTCGGAGTTCCATCACGGTTAAGGCGTTGTGCACGTCGAAACGAGCGTTCTGTTCTCGTTGCGAGTAGTTGTGAGTCTTGAGCTTTGAGTCTGAGTGCACGGTGCCCCATGCGTTTCATGACTCAGGGCTCAGATCTCACAACCAGCCAAGGGCCTACCCTTGATATCCCGATACAGATGCCCTTGGCTGGTTGGCAGTGTCTGCTTGGCGCGCTCCGCGCGCCGTAGTCCGTTTATGCGGCTGCCGAGGCAACGAGTACAAAATTCACGTTTCGAGCCGCATAACGGACTAAGGGGATCCTGTCGAACACATGCGCTTCATCATGAACACCGGCCGCACGACGAAGCAGGGGCAGCAGATCAACGTCGGCAAGGATCACGCCGAGTACCAGGCGATCGTGACCACGATGAGCATGCACCCCGATGACATGAAGGCGGTCGGGATCCTGCCGGGCGGCGACGTGCAGGTTCGCTCGGAGTTTGGTGAGGCAACCTTCCGGTGCGTGGAGGGAAAAGTGCCGCGGGGAATGATCTTCGTGCCGTACGGCCCGCCAACGTGCCGCGTCATGGGCACGTACACCGATGGCACCGGCATGCCCACGTCCAAGGGATGGGAAGTTGAAGTGGAGCCGATCGGTGTCTAAAGATTCCCCGTCGCCTGCGTTCGCCATTCTCGACGGGCGCGACACCGGTCCGGCTAAAGCCGGACACTACGTACCCATGGGAGCCGGACACGACGTACGCATGGAAAACGTGAAGGCGCCGGCGTGGGAAATGATCGAACCGGGCAGGTACATGCCGCGCCGGACCAGAGGAAGCTTTCCAGGGCGGGAGCTTGGGTGAACGTTCGTCATCCCGCCCGGTCCGGGCGGAGACGGTCGCAACAACGAGCCGTGAGGTAGACCAGGGAATGACGCTGAACGTGGTCAAACACGCAACCTGCACGTTCTGCGGGTGTGTGTGCGACGACATCGAACTGCACGCCGACGGTGACCGCATCGTCAAGGCGAAGAACGCCTGCAGCCTCGGAGACGCCTGGTTTCGGCACCACACGGCGGAGCCTCTCTACCCCGATGCGTTGATCGACGGCGAACCCGCCACCCTTGCCGCCGCGATCGACGCGGCGGCCCAGTTCCTGTACGCGGCCGACATGCCGCTGGTCTACGGTCTCAGCAACATCACCTGCGAAGCGCAGCGCGAGGCCGCCGCCCTCGCGGAAATGGTTGGAGGCGTGGTCGACAGCCACACCTCGCTTTGACACGGCCCCACTGAGATAGCCGCCCAGTTGGGTGGCAAGATCACGTGCACCTTAGGCGAAGTCAAGAATCGGGCGGACTTCATCGTCTACTGGGGAGGCAACCCGGCGGAGTGTCACCCGCGGCATTTCACGAAGTACACACTCATGCAGAAAGGGAAGTTCGTGCCGGAAGGGCGCAAGGGGCGGACGATGGTCCTCGTCGACATTCGCGAGACGCCGAGCGCCAAGGCGGCCGATATTTTTCTGCAGATTCGCCCGGGCCAGGACTTCGAGGTGGCAACGACGCTCCGGGCACTCATCAAGGGGCACCCGGTCGACAGGGCGGTAGTCGACGACACCGGTCTGACACTCGACCAGCTCCAGGACTTCGCCGATCGCCTGAAGCGCGCCCGATTCGGTGTGATCTTCTTCGGCATGGGTCTCTCGATGACGCGCGGGAAGCACATGAACTCGGGTGCCATCCTGACGCTCGCCGCCGAGCTGAACGCCTTCACGAAGTTCGTCTGCATGCCCATGCGGGGGCACGGCAACGTCACCGGCGCCGACGTCGTCCTGCGCTGGACGACGGGGTACCCCTTCGGCGTGGACTTGTCCCGCGGCTTTCCACGGTTCAACCCGGGGGAGTTCTCCACGATCGATCTCCTGGTGCGCGGCGACAACGACGCGGCGTTGATTCTCGGCGCCGATCCTGGTGCCACCATGCCGCAGCCGGCGATCGACCACCTTGCGCGCATCCCGACGATCGTGCTCGATCCCAAGGTGACCCACACGAGTCGGCTGGCCCGCGTGCACATCACGACGGCCGCCACAGGGATCAGCGCGCCGGGTACCGTGTACCGAATGGACGAAATTCCACTGCCGCTCAGGACGGCGCTTACGTCGCCCTATCCGACCGACGAAGAGGTGATCCGCCGCATCCGCCAGGCTGTGATGGCGAAGCCGGCGTGGTCGCCGCCGGCGAACCTGATGGCGATCGCCTAATAGCGTGCCTAAGGTGCCTAAGGTGCATCCAATGCACTCCAGGCACCCCTAGGCACCCAGGCGCCCCAGGCCCCCAGGCACTCCAGGCACCCTGATCTCATGGCTTCCGACCGCATTCGCATAACTGGCGGAACGGTTTACGACCCGGCCAATGACGTCGATGGTGTCATCCAGGACGTGTGCATCGCCGACGGGCGTATCGTTTCGCAGCTCGACGACGGCCGCAGGATCGACGCGAGCGGGATGATCGTGTTTCCCGGAGGCGTCGACGTCCATACCCACGTCGCGGGAGCCGCTCTGAACTTCGCGCGAGGCCTCGTGCCGGAGAACCACCGCGTGGCC
>JBOGIR010000004.1:0-2605 GCA_050742335.1 Vicinamibacterales bacterium
GGTCCGGCTAACCGCCTCCGCCAAGGCTACGGCGGTCCGCCGAAGCTTTACGCGAAGGCGGAAGCCGGACACTACGTACTGCTAGGTTGGGACGATCGGCAAGGGGCGGCCGGTTTCATAGCGCTGAATCGTGCGAGCCACCACGCCGGCCATCATGTCCAGAAACCGCGGATCGGCATTGACCGCTTCCGCCCGCACCATCGGCAGCCCTAGCTCGCGGCACACGTCCGCGGCCTCCCGATCCAGGTCGTAGAGCACCTCGATGTGGTCGCACACGAACCCAATCGGGCACAGGACTGCCGCCTGGAGTCCCCGCGCGTGTTCAGCGCGCAGATACGCGCATACGTCAGGCTCGAGCCACGGATCTTCCGGCCGGCCGCTGCGACTCTGATAGACGAGCGCCCAGTCGGGCATGCCAGCGCCCGCTGCAACCAGCCGCGATGACGCGAGCAGTTCTTCCCGGTATCGCGACGCGTCCGCCATCGCCTGCGGAATGCTGTGCGCGGTGAAGACGAGCCGCGCGGCGCCACGAACATCCGGAGGCAGCAAGCGTACGGCCACACGCACGTGACGCGCGTTGACCTCGATGAACAGCGGGTGGTCGAACCAGCTCCCGACGTAGGTAATGTCAATGTCGCCGCCGACGGCCGCTTGCAGCGCGATCCGCGCATCCGTCACGTTGTCACGGTACTGCTGACAGCTTGAATAGGAGTGGTGAGCGGCCGCAATGAAACCAATCACGCGCCGGACGCCTGCCGCATACATCTCCTTCAGCGTGTCGGCGAGTAATGGGTGCCAGTTGCGCATGCCCACGTACACCGGCAGCCGATATCTTGCCGCGGCGAGCCGTTCGGCGAGTCCCTGCGCCTGCAGCCGTGTCAGATCGGTGATCGGCGACACACCGTCGAACAGCTCGTAATGGTGCGCCACTTCCTCGACGCGCTCCGGAGTGACACGGCGCCCGCGAAGCACGCGCTCGAGGAAGGGGCGGATGTCGGCACGCCCCTGAGGGCCGCCAAACGCCACAATCAGCACGGCGTCAAAGCAGCCCCGCTTTCTGCCCGTCATGTCCGGTGAATTCGCAGGACTGGACAAGACCTAGGCGCGCTCTGCGCGCACGCGCGATGCTGCGAGTCGCGCCGCGAGCCGCAGGGCGTATTCGAGCCCGCCCGGATCGGCCTTTCCCTGACCGACGATGTCGAAGGCGGTGCCGTGCGCGGGCGTCGTGAACACCGTCTTCAGCCCGGCCGTGACGGTGACGCCTTTGTTGAAACCAAGCAGCTTGGTCGCGATCTGGCCCTGGTCGTGATACATCATGACGACCCCGTCAAACTCTCCACGCCTGGCTCGCAGAAAGATCGTGTCGGACGAGAGCGGACCCGTTGCGGCGATCCCTTCCCTCTCGAGTTGCTCGATCGTCGGACGGATGATGCGGATCTCCTCGTCCCCGAAGAGGCCGTTCTCGCCGCAGTGAGGATTCAGCGCGGCAACCCCGATGCGGGGAGGGTCGTACCCCATCGCCCGCAACGTGGCGTGGGCCAGACGGAGCGCGTTCGCGACACGGTCTGGAGTCACCATGTTGACCGCTTCGCGCAGCGCCACGTGCGACGTCACCCGAAACGTCGCGAACTCCGGGATGACGTTCATCTCGCCGAAGAAGCCCGTGTGGTTTGTGAGCTTCGCGAACATCTGGTGCTCGTCGTGAAACGTCCATCCGCCTCGATGGAGCGCCGCCTTGTTGAGCGGTGCAAACGAGACGCCGTCGAGACGGCCGGCGAGCGCCAGGTCGATCATGCATTTGAGCGTGTCGCCGCACACACGACCCGATTCCTCCGAGATCTGGCCGCGCGTCACACGTCCCGGATCGAGGTTGGCGAGATCGACCACCGGGACCGCATCGGACGGCCACGGCACCTCTTCCACACGCCCGTAGACGCGATAGGGAATCGCCGCGCCCGCATCGCGCATCCCCAGCTCCAGTACGCGCACATCCCCAATCACCACGAGCCGCGCCACGTCGGCCGTCGCGCCAGACGCAAGAACCTTGGCGGAAATCTCCGGTCCGATGCCAGTGGCATCGCCGAGCATGAGGCCGATCAGGGGTAACGAGGCAGAGGACATGGGCCCTATATCGTGCCACGCTTGCGGCGGAATCAGGATGCGATGTAGCCTTGCCGGGTTCATATGAGCAACGAAACACGGGCAACTGCCGCTGTCATTGAATACGTCACCCAGTCCGGGCTCGACCGCTTCCCGCGCGAGGCCGTCTCGCTCGCCAAGCAGTGCATCATCGACGGGCTCGGCGTGATTCTCGCCGGTTCCGACGCGCGCGGCACCGCCATCGTCCGCGACTACGTGCGGGCTGGCAAAGAAGTCGGCGAGGCGACGGTGCTCGGTGGCGAGACCTTCTCGTGTCGCGCTGCTTCGGCCGCACTGGTGAATGGCACGGCGGGGCATGCGCTCGATTTCGACGACACGCAACTGTCCTCGTCGCCGGATCGCATCTTTGGACTCTTGACGCACCCGACGATTCCACCGCTGGCAGCGAGCCTCGCGGTGGGTGAACGTCTCGGCGTCTCGGGACGCCAGTTCCTCGAGGCGTATC
>JBOGIR010000005.1:0-7714 GCA_050742335.1 Vicinamibacterales bacterium
GTCCTGATTCTCGCAGACTTTTTCAGGATGGCCGGGCGCCGCTGTCACATCAAACCCCTTTCGTTCCATCAAGTTGCGGTCTCCGCTGCGGCCGGCGCTCATGGCGGTCTCCTTGCACCACCGCGCCCACCTGGGGCGTTCGATTTGCCTGCGCCGACCGTGCACTCGCGGACCGTATTTCCCCAATCGGGAAGTCGCTCCGAAGACCACGTTCGTCCGCGTATGTAAGTGAAAGGGCGAAGCTCTAGCCGTTCCCAGCTCGTTTTGAATCCTCTCCAGCTATGCGTGCGCGCGCAAGTTCAAGTTCAGATGACGGAGAAGTGAAGCCATGTCCTTGAGGCGTACGTGCGCCACGACCCTGGTAATGGTTGCGTGTATCGGCGTGGGCCACTCTGCCCGGGCGCAGAACATGGAGCCTCCGACCAACGCAGCCATTCAGGCTGGTCCTTTGGTGGTGGCTCCCGTCGTCCGACTCACCAACTTCGGGCACGACAGCAACGTGTTCAATACCGACAGCAGCAGCAGTCCTCGAGGGGATGTCACGGCAACACTGAGTCCGGCGATGGACGGGTGGCTTCGCCTCGCTCATGGACGCGCCGGCGGACGGACTCAGTTCGACATCTATTACTTCAAGCAACTGAAGGATCTCAGGGCGGTTGATAGCGACAGCAGCGGGCGTGTGGAGGTGCCGCTGAACAGATTCAGGCCATACGTGGCAGGCTCATTCATGAGCACGCGGCACCGACAGAACCTGGAGCTCGATGCGATTGCCAGGCGCCGAATACGCACCATGACGGTCGGGACCGACGTCCGGCTCACGGCAAAGTTGACGGCCTCCCTCTTTGCATTGCGCAACAGACTGGACTACGACACCAACTCGATCTATCTGGATACGGATCTCTCGCAAGTCCTCAACTTCACATCCAGGGGTGAAGGCGCCGAGCTTCGATATGCGTTGACGCCACTGACCACGGTCGGTATACGAGCGGAGCGCGTGCGTGATCGCTTCGACGCGACACCCGATCGAAATTCCGACAGTTTCAATGTCACCCCAATGGTCGAGTTCAACCCGCGGGCGCTGATTAGCGGAAGCGCATCGTTTGGATTCAAACAGCGAAAGATCCTCGCCGGGACGGCACCGACCTTCAACGGGTCCGTCGCGTCCGCCGATCTCACCTACACACTGCTCGGGCGGACGCGTTTTACGGTGGCCGGTCGCCGTCAGCTCGAATATTCATACATTGTGGGGCGCGCGGATTATCTCGAGAGCAGCCTCGCGTTGGGAGTGAACCAGCGGTTCGGCGATTCGTGGGACGTGGGTGGGAGGATCACGCGCAGCCGACTGTCATACGGAGACGTGAGTTTGGCAACCGACAGCGCCCTGATCATCAGGTTCCCGGATGAGACCATCATCGGATGGAGCGCGGATGCTGGCTATCGCCTCGCTCGCACGCGCATCGGCGTGCGGGTCGAACAGCGCGAGCGTCAGGCCAGCGCCGAACTGCGCGGCTACGAACGATTTCGAATCGGCTCGACCCTGACATATGAGTTCTGACCACGCGGTGTCTGCCGCCCTGGAGAGAATGGGGGAATCCATGCAGTGGACTTCGCAATCACCTCGGATCATCAGTTGCTCGCTGCGCGTTCTTGCCGCCTGCGCGTTCGCCATGTCTGCGGCAACCAGTGGTCATGCGCAGCAGCCGGGACCGTCGGCGGGGCAGCAGGCCGCACCGCCGGTGCGGCCGCAACCTGGACCCGCTGTTGCCCAACCCGCTCGGTACACCGGCCAGCCAGCAGCCGATTACAGGGTGGGGCCGAACGACGTACTGGCCATTACGGTCTTCGATCAGCCGCAGCTCACCGGTCGCTATATGGTCCAGACTGATGGGAGCTTCACCTTTCCGTTCCTGGGTCGAGTGAATGTTGGCGGCCTCACCGTGCAAGCAGTGGAGAACCAGGTTCGGGATGCGCTTGCCAAAGGCTACCTGAAGAACCCGCAAATTGGTGTGTCGGTCGAGGAGTTCCGCAGCCAGCAAGTCTTCATCGTCGGTGAAGTACGACAGCCGGGAATCCTGCAGTTCACGGGCTCGATGACGATGATCGAAGCGCTGGCGCGCGCAGGCTCGACCACCGACCGTGCGGGCATCGAGGCTGTGATCGTTCGGACACCCGACGGTGTATCGCCGCCGGACGCGGCAGCGCTCGCCCGGGCCCAGAAGGTTGACGATACGAATGTGATTCGCGTCAATCTGGAGACGCTGCAGACCGGTGCGCTGTTGCAGAACGTCACGCTTCGTTCTGGTGACACGATCTTCGTGCCACGCGCCGAAACCGTGTTCGTCTCGGGCCAGGTGTACAGACCGGGTGAATACGCCATTCGTGCCGGGATGACGGTGCGGCAGGTGCTTGCGCTGGCCGGTGGGGTCACGGACCGCGGCTCCACGCGCCGCATCCAGATCATTCGCCACACCGATGGTACGGAAGCCACCATGGGCGCGGATCAGCAGGACACGGTCCGCGGCGGCGACACGATTCTGGTGCGAGAACGGTTCTTCTGATGTGCGCTCTACGGCGTTCACAGGGTGAGGGCTGAATGTACGAACAGTTTTTCGGGTTCACTGCCCGGCCGTTCGATCTCACCCCCGACCCACGCTACCTCGTCGCCACCGAAGTCCACCGCGAGGCGCTCAGCAGTCTCGAGTACGCCATCCTCAGCCGCAAGGGAATCACGCTCCTCGTGGGAGAGGCCGGTACCGGCAAGACAACCGTGATTCGGGCGGCGATCGAGCGGCAGCCGGCGCGGGTCCACTCTGTACACATTCACAATCCAGCTCTCACGAGGGCTGAGTTCGTGAAGATTCTCGGTGCGCAGTTTGCGTTGAGCGATGCTGCGGGGACATCCAAGGCGGTTCTGCTGCTCGAACTCGAACAGTTGTTGCGAAAGCGTCAACAGGAGAACGAGACGACGGTGCTCATCGTCGACGAAGCCCAGAGCCTGCCATTCGAGCTGCTGGACGAGATCCGGCTGCTCACGAACATCGAGACGAATTCAGAAAAGCTGTTGTCGTTGGTCATCGCCGGCCAGCCGGAGATCGCCGAGCGGTTCAACAGTCCATCGTTCCGGCAGCTCAAGCAGCGTATCGCCCTCCGCTGCGAGCTGCGCCCGTTGAACCTGAACGAGTCGGTTGCCTACATCGCCGGCCGGATTCGGGCCGCAGGTGGCGTGCCTGCCGATGCCTTTACCCGTGAGGCCGTGCTCCTGATCCACGAGTATTCAGGTGGTATCCCGCGCACGATCAACGTCATCGCCGACAACGCGCTGCTCGGCGGACTGGCCGCGCAGCAGCGGCCGGTCGGGACGCAGATGGTGCGCCACATCTGCCGCGATTTCGATATCGCGGCCCCCCAGATGACGGCTGCTCGCGCTGCGCGGCCTGCACCATCGCCGCGTGGCGCGCGCCCACTGAGCGCGTCCGAGCAACGCATGCTCGATTCAGCGCTTCCTGAGTCGGACCGCGAGTTGGCGACATCCGAGCCGATTCGAAGCGCCGGGAGGCCTGCACGACGCGGCCCCATGACTCGACGAGAGAAGATCGCGAACTGGGCCGCCCCGGCCATCAGCGCTCTTGGTCTCAAGAGGCGCTGACCGGCGACGTCCGTTACTGTCAACGAAAGAGGATCGACGATGAGCCGCGTTACCGACGCAATGAGACGTGCCGGTCAGCACCACGACGAGCAGCCGGAGATACGCACGGACGACATGCCATTCGCGAACGGCGACGATGCCGTTGGGACGGAAGATGCCGTGCAGCACATCGCGTCTGCAAGGACCGCCACGGTCGCGACCGCTGCCGGCGTGGATCCGGTGCTCTCCCTCTCCCCTGAGGCTATCGCGGTACAGAGTGCGCAAACAGTGCGGTTGCAGGCTCGCGCGGAGCCGACCGGGGACGTGCAGGTCCAGGAGATCGTCCGCGTTCTGTTTCGTCGCAGTCGGATGATTTGCGCCATCGTGGTCCTCGCGGTTGCAGGAGCGGCCGTGTACAACTTCATGGCGACACCCATCTACCAGGCGCGCGCTCGAGTCGTGGTCGAACCCGAAGCTGGTCAGGTTGTGCCGTTCCGGAGCGTCGGTGACGATCCGAGTCGCGACGATTACTTCGTGACCCAGCTCGAAGTGCTCCGCAGCCGTGCACTCGCGCAGACAACGCTGGAGCGGCTGCAGAGGCTTCCCAAGGAACCGAGCCTACAAGCGCCGGCGATTGACCTGTTTCAGGCCGGCCTGCTCGTCGGCCCAACCCAGTCGGTGGCGGGTCTGAGCCGTGTCGTCGACATCACATATTGGTCGATCAATCCGCAGGTTGCGGCGCGAATGGCCAACGGGTTGGCGCAAACCTACGTCGACCGGAATCTCGAGGTGCGCAAGAGCAGCAGCCGCGAGGCGACGGACTGGCTCAACCAGCGCCTGACGGCACTGCGCCAGGAGGTGAACTCGACCGAAGGTGCCCTCCAGGAGTATCGCGAGCAGAAGGACGGCGTCTCGCTCGAAAGTGGCCAGAACATCGTTGCCCAGAAGCTCGCGCAGTTGAACGCCTCCTACACCTCGGCGCGGGCCGAACGCGTACAGAAGGAGGCGCTCCATCGGCAGTTGACGGCCATGGAGAAGAGTGGCGCACCCCTGGACACATTTCCCGCCATCGTGGGGAACACGTTCATCCAGGGACTGAAAGCCGACCTCGCCGGGTTGCAGCGGGAGCGGCTGCGGCTGTCCGAAGGCCTCGGAGACCTGCATCCGGACATGATCAAGATAAATGCGGCCATCGACACCGCCCAGCATCGGCTGACTGCCGAGATGGCGAAAGTGGTCGAGGGAATCAAGAACGACTACGAAGGGGCGAAGGCCGGGGAACAGGCGTTGGCGTCGGTAATGGATGCGCAGAAGCGCGAAGTCCTGGCGGAGAACAAGAAGGCGATTCCCTACAGGGCGCTCACTCGGGACGCGGCGAGCACGCAGCAGATGTTCGATACGCTGCAGCAGCGCGTCAAAGAGACGGAAGTATCAGGTGAGTTGCAGTCGAACAACATCAGGATTCTCGACCTGGCTGAAGTCCCCGAGTTTCCCGTGTGGCCGCGAAAGTCGCTGAATCTCGCGGCCGCGCTCTTCGGCGGCACGTTCATCGCCATCGTGCTGGTGCTTGGAATGCAGTACCTGAGCCCGAAGATTGTGGAGCCCGAACAGATCGCACAGGCGCTCGGATTGCCGTTGATTGGTGTCGCGCCCCTCGTATCAAAGCCCGGCGATGCTCTGGACGATCTGACGAATGTGCCCGTGCCCTTCCAGGAAGCCGTTCGGAGTATCCGGACGCACATCTTTCTGTCGTCCTCCACGGCTAGCACCAGAACGCTCGCGATCACGAGTACGAATCCCGGAGAGGGCAAGACGGTCATAGCCGGCAGCCTCGCGCTGGCGATTGCCAAAACCGGCCGGCGCGTATTGCTCGTCGACGCCGACATGCGCCGCCCGCAGCTGGATCGGCTGTTCAACGTCGGCAGGTCGCCGGGACTGTCGGACATCATGACCGGTGAAGTCACGCCGAGTGAGGCGCTGATTCAGTCGTCGGTGAAGGGCCTTTTCATCCTGCCGGCTGGAGCCGCCGTGAGTAGCCCGAGCGATCTGCTGGACCCCGAGCGATTCAACCACCTCATCCAGAGTTTCAGGCAGGTGTTCGATCTTGTCGTCATAGACTGTCCGCCGGTGATGGTTGTTGCCGATGCGGCCATTGTGGCCAGCGCCGTGATGTCGGTGTTGTTCGTCGTCGGGGCCGGGACGACGAGTCCCGAGGTGGCGCGTGGCGCGGTGGATCGGCTGATGGCAGTCCACGCGCGAATCATCGGTGTCGTGCTCAACAAGACGGAACTCGACACGCGCTCCGAGTATTACTACGGGGACTACGCGGCCGGCGAGCGGACAGCATGAGGCTCGGCCTTGTTCATCTCTGTCAGCGTGCGTCTGGTTGTCGTCTGGCTCGCCTGCGCGGCGACTGTAACCCTCGCACCGTTTGATTTTGGGTCGCCGCCTCCAGGTCGGGAAGTCGCGTTCGCGGGCTTCTCGGACGGCTCGCATCAGCTCCACCCGATACACGTGCTCCTGAACATGCTGTTGTTCGTACCGCTAGGTGTCTTGCTGCAGGATAGGAAACAGCGTCGCGCCCTCAGGCTCGTCTCGATCCTCACCATAGCCGGCACGATTGCGTTCGTGATTTCGTTCGGCATCGAATGGTCTCAGCGTTTTCTGCCCGGACGTGATTCGTCGCTCGTCGACGTGTCGGCGAACACTGCCGGAGCGTTGGTCGGCGTGTTCGCAAGCAGAGCGTGGGGCGCAGATATCGCAACACGAGTCGACGAACTGCGGGCGTGGATGTCGCCCATGGCACTCGCCGGAGCGCTGGTCAGCTTCATGGTCTTGACGTTACTGGCAACCGGATGGCTGCAGGCTCGAACGCGGTTGAGTAGCTGGAGTCTCGAGTATCCACTGCTGATTGGCAACGAATATACGGGCGACCGCCCGTGGCGGGGACGAGTGTTCTCGCTCGAGATCACGGACGCCACAACGCCTTTGTCGCTGGTGCGGCGCTTTTCCGCTGGTGATTCGCTGCTTCTGTCCGGCACACCGGTTGCGCGATTCGATTTCGCTGAAGGGCCGCCATATCGCGATGCAGCTGGGCTTGTGCCAGACCTGAACTGGACGGGACCAGCGGAAAGACGAAGCGACGGGAGTCTTGTGATCACCGGCCATCCCTGGCTGCAGACCAACCAGCCGCCTCTACACCTCGTGCACCGGCTCCGTGAGGCGAACGCGTTCACGCTTCGCATCAGATGCGCCACGGACGACAGCGCACAGGCTGGGCCTGCGAGGATCGTCTCGAATTCCAAGAACCCGTATCTACGAAACTTCACGATTGGTCAGCGTGGTGCGGACCTCGTAGTCCGCGTGCGGACGCCGCTCACCGGACTCAACGGTTCACTCCTCGAGACGATCGTTCCAGACGTCTTCACCACCCACGACCCGCGTGACATTCTGATCACGTATGACGGGGCAAGGATTGTCGCGGCTGTTTCGCCGACCGAACAGATCGTTCGGACCGAGCTTTCCCCGGGTTTGAGTGCGGCACTGGCGTTCACGGCCTGGAGCGTAGAGCGCTCGCGCCAGCACGTGTACAAGGTCGGCTATCTCGGAGTTCAGTTTCTGCCGCCTGCGGTGCTCATCGCGCTGTTCGGACGCACGTCGCGCGACCGGGTGATGTTCGGTCTCGTCTACCTGTTCAGCCTGGCCCTCGCGATGGAAGGCACACTCGTGCTGGTGAGTGGCCGTGCGTTCGACTGGGGCAATGCGTTCGTCACAGCAAGCGTGGGAGCCGTTGTGCTCGCCCTGATTGGCGGGATTCTGTTCCAAGCCGATCTGCGACCGAGCCTCGGACCCACGAGCGGGATGGCGTCGCCCAAAGTCTGAAATGTCAGCTGTCTTGGGTATCAGTGGCGCGAAACGCAATGCGTCCGTCGCGATTTGCGTGGATGGTCACGTTCGCGCTGCGTGCGAGCAGGAGCGGCTGACGCGGGTTCGCGGCGTCGGACTCGCCGGGACGGCGCTGCCCGTTGAAGCGGTCGACGAAGTGATGGCGCTCGCACACTGTCGGCCTGATGATGTGACGACCTACGT
>JBOGIR010000006.1:0-4947 GCA_050742335.1 Vicinamibacterales bacterium
GTGGTCAGCCAGTCGGCGCACGCCGGGTGACACCGCTGGTGCAGACGCCTTTCACTGAGCGGAACGGCATCGTCTCACCCGACGGGCGCTGGCTGGCCTACGAGGCGAACAACTCAGGACAGTTCGAAATCTACGTGCGGCCGTACCCGGAGGTGAGCAGCGGCGTCTGGCAGGTGTCGACGGGCGGCGGGAACAGGCCTTTGTGGGCGCGCAGCAGTCAGGAGCTGTTCTATCTGTCGCCGACAGGAGCACTGATGCGGGTCAGCGTCGATCGCGGCCCCACGTGGGCAGCGGGCGCGCCGGCCAAGCTTCTCAACGAGGGCTACTTTACCGTCCCAGGTGGCAATGTAGGCCGCACGTACGACATCTCACCAGACGGCCAGCGGTTCCTGATGATCAAGGTGGGCGGCGGATCGGATCAGGCCGCGGCGCCGCAGATCGTCGTCGTGCAGCACTGGTATGAAGAGCTGAAGCGGCTGGTGCCGGCGAACTGACGGGACTGAAGCAATAGGCACGGATGGTAATATACGCGTATTACCATGCCTACCATCACTGTGAAGCTGGACAAGGTGCGCGCGGCGCGTCTGGCGCGCTGGGCACGCAGCCGGAAGGTTCCGAAATCCGACGTCATCAGGGCGCTCATCGACCGGGCAGGGCCGATTGAGACCGGAGACGATCTGCTCGAGTGGGTCAAGGCGTCGGAAGGCAAGGGTCTGGGTCTCGCGCAGAAGAAGCCGTGAACCGCCCGGTGCTGCTGGACGCGTCGTTCTTGATCGCGCTCGAGCGGGAGACCGCCAAGGGCGAGGAAGGGCCGGCCCGAAGGTTTCTGCGCTCGTTACGAGGGCGTCCCCTCGTGGTCTCGATTGTCAGTGTCGAGGAGCTCCTGGAGGGGGCGGTGGACGAACCGGCGGCGTTCGCGTCACTGCAACGGTTCTCGATTCAGGGATTGCACCTGGCTCAGGCGCGCCGATGCGCGCTGGTGCAGCGTCGCTCGGCTCGTCGGATGGGCGAGAACGACGCCTGGCTGGTCGCCACGGCCGAGTCGATCGACGCGGACGTCGTGGGAGCGGACCGCGCGGCGTTCGAGCGTCTGGGCCACGGCTATCTGCGGTTTCGGTGACCGGTCGGCCATATAATCGCGGCAAGTTGGCCGTTGCCCCTACAACCCGGCACACGCCTAGGCCGCTACGAAGTCACCGGCACGCTCGGCGTCGGGGGGATGGGGTCTGGTCCATTGCGTGATCGATGATTTGAGATTTGAGAATTTGAAGGACGCTGCCCACGGCTGATATGGCACTGAGCGCCGGTACACGACTCGGGCCTTACGAGATCACCGCGCAGATCGGCGTCGGCGGGATGGGGGAGGTCTACAAAGCCCGCGACACGCGCCTCGATCGCACGGTGGCCATCAAGATCCTCCCTGAAGCTCTCGCGGCCGACCCTCAGTTCCGCGAGCGTTTCGACCGCGAGGCCCGTGCGATCTCGCGGCTCGATCATCCGCATATTTGTGCGCTGTACGACGTCGGAGAGCAGAGCGGCACCGCGTACCTCGTCATGCAGTATCTGGAGGGCGAGACGCTGGCGAATCGTCTTGCGAAGGGTGCGATGCCGCTCGATCAGGCGATCAAAACCGCGATCGAGGTGGCGTCGGCCCTCGACAAGGCGCATCGCGCCGGCATCGTCCATCGGGATCTGAAGCCCGGCAACATCATGCTGACGAAGACCGGCGCGAAGTTGCTCGACTTCGGGCTGGCGAAGACGGGTCCGGCTAAAGCGGGACACTACGTACAGATGGACGCAGACGTACGTAGTGTCCGCCTTCAGGCGGACCTCGAGGCGACGAACGTGCCAACTGTCCCTCCGCCGCTGACGGTCCAGGGGACGATTCTCGGGACCTTCCAGTACATGGCGCCGGAGCAACTGGAGGGGCAGGACGCGGACGCGCGCTCGGACATCTTCTCGTTCGGCGCCGTCATCTACGAGATGTTGACGAGGAAGAAGGCGTTCGAGGGGAAGAGCCAGGCGAGCCTGATCTCCGCCGTCATGTCGTCTGAGCCGGCGCCGATCTCCGCCCTTCAACCGCTCGCGCCACCCGCGATGGATCGCCTGGTCCACACGTGTCTCGCCAAAGACCCGGACGATCGATGGCAGAGCGCAGGCGATCTGCTGCGCGAGCTGAAGTGGGCGGCAGCCGCGGCTCCCGAGCTCAGGAGCGCCGCACCCGTTGCCGCCCGTCGGACTCTGCGCGAACGGGTCGCCTGGTCGGTTGCCGCGGTCGGCATACTGGCAGCGCTCGGGGCCGGCGTCGTGGCGTACCGCCAGCGCGCACCAGCGGACGCGCCCACGTATCGCACGACCATTCTGCCGCCCGACGAAGCCACGTTTTCTAGTGCGGGCACACCCGCCCCGGCCGACCGGTTTGCCCTGTCGCCCGACGGCCGCCGTCTCGCGTTCGTCGCGAGGGGCGCGGATACGCGAATCCAGATCTGGGTCCGCCCGCTCGATGCGCTCACGGCCCAGCCGTTGGCGGGCACTGACGGCGCCTCGTTCCCGTTCTGGTCGCCGGACAGCCGGTTCATTGCGTTCTACGCGCAAGGCAAGCTCAAGAAAGTCGATGCGGCCGGTGGACCGCCCGTCGCGTTGACCGACGCGCTCCCGGCCGGCGGCGGAAGCGGCGGTGGTACCTGGAACCGGGACGACGTGATCCTGTTTTCGCCGAGGGGAGTTGCCGGTCTGTATCGTGTGTCGGCCTCGGGCGGCGCGTCGTCGCCCGTGACGATGCTCGACGCGGCGAGCGGCGAGCGCGGGCATCTGTACCCCGTCTTCCTGCCCGACGGCCGTCACTTCCTCTACGTGTCGCGCGGAACCGCGACCAGTCCCACGACTGTGGGCGGCGTCTACGTGGGCGCGCTCGATTCGACGGAGCGGAAGCAGATCCTCACCGGCGGTGCCAACACGACGTACGCCCGCGGCGCCCTCCTCTTCCTCCGCGACGCCACGCTCATGGCGCAGAGGTTCGATGTCGAACGGCTCGAGCTGGCCGGTAACCCGGTGCCGCTTGCCGAAGGCGTCGATATCGGTGGCCTCACCGGCGCGTTCGGCGCGTTTGCCGCGTCCGAGACGGGCCTGCTTGCCTATCAGACCCGCGGCGGAGACGTCCGCTCGCAACTGAGCTGGTTCGACCGATCCGGGAAACTGCTGGATACGGTCGGCGAGCCGGCGGACCAGATGTTTCTCGAGTTGTCCCCGAGCGGGACGCGGCTGGCGGTCAGCGTACTGGATCCCGCGACGAATGCGCGTGACATCTGGATCCACGATCTGGCGCGCGACAATCTGCGGACGCGCTTCACGTTTGACCCGTCCGACGAGCTGGACGCGATCTGGTCTCCTGACGGCAGCCGCCTCATCTTCAACTCCGCGCGCAAAGGCACGCAGGACCTGTATCTGAAGGCCTCCACTGGCGCCGGCGCCGAAGATACGATCCTGGCCGACAGCACGAACAACAAATACCCGAGGAGCTGGTCACCGGACGGCAGGTTCCTGCTCTACTACATTGGCAACGCCAATTCGCCCACCGGGAACGACCTGTGGGTCCTGCCGCTCTCCGGGGATCGGAAGCCGATCCCCGTACTGCAGGCCCCGTTCAATCAAGCGAACGGTCGCATCTCGGCAGACGGTCGCTGGATCGCGTACCAGTCGAACGAGTCCGGACGACTCGAGGTGTACGTCATGCCGCTTGCCGGTGCCACCGCTGGCGCGGCGCGCGCCGCTGACAGCGCGGGCGGCAAATGGCAGGTGTCGTCGACCGGCGGTACCGATCCGCGCTGGCGACGCGACGGCCGGGAGCTGTTCTATCTGTCCGCCGACAATACGCTGATGGCCGCGACGGTCAACAGTCAGGGATCGGCGTTCGAAGTGGACGCGGTGCGCCCCCTGTTCGAGGTTCGTCCCCGGCTCGCGTCGTATCTGGGCTACGGCGTCGGCTCGAACTACGATGTCTCGCCCGACGGCCAGCGGTTCCTGGTCAACGCGGCGGTCGCTGGACAGACGACGGCACCGATCACGCTCGTCGTCAACTGGATGGCGGCGTTGAACAGATGAGCCTCGCACCCGGCGCTCGCCTTGGGCCTTTGGGGCATCGAGAATCGATGATGTCCCGATTTGAGCGCTTACATCCCTGGATCGTCGGCCGAGGGACCGTAGATGGACGGCACCTTGGCCCCCATCGGCCGCAGGTAGCTCGAGAGCTGCCCCCGGTGATGGATCGCGTCGAAGAGGAAGCCGAAGAGCATGTCGCCCAGCGACGCCTCCCAGACGACCTTCCCGTCCACGAGAAGCCGCGCCTTGCCATCCCACGCGGCATCGTCCAGCGCGGCGATGCGCGATTGGAGCGCTGCGGCGTTCTTCTCGTACGCCGCAATCGATTCCTGCACGGTCGGAGCAGGACGGGCGACATAGTTCACCTCGCCTCGATCGACCAGCTCGCACGCATCGTGCAGTTCGCTCGCAAGAAGCCACACGAGATCCCCGGCACACGTCGAGCGCGGATGTGGGCGGTACTCTGCCTGATCGGCGGGAACGGCGCGCATCACGCGGATGAACTTCGGCTTTTCGGCGTCGAAACACTCTCTGTAGTACTCGCGGACATTCTTCACGTGCCCCTCCTGTCGACATCATCTTCCGACGTGCTGTGCCGTTCTGCCAATTGCGAAATCGCCACCATCATCAATCGAGCGATCTGAAATCCGCACTGACTACCGGCGCTCACAGCAGCCGTGTCACCGCCCGAATGAAGCTCTCGAAGTCCCGCAGGTCCGTCGTCAGCGCCCGGTAGACCCTTCGACGGTCGATCTCCAGGTACTCGTGGACCAGCACGTTGCGGAATCCGGCCATCGACGTCAGCTTGGCGGCGAGCCTCTTGGAAACGACCTTCTGACGGGCGAGCAG
>JBOGIR010000007.1:0-21523 GCA_050742335.1 Vicinamibacterales bacterium
GCGTGTACGGAGACCGCACGGTGAAGGTCACTGTCTTCAATCGGCCGCCGGACGGCGGCACGTCCAACAGCGTGTCGTTGCGGGTTCAGGCGCCATGGCTGCGCGGTGGCGCGGGCGTCGACAGGCCCGCGCCCTGATTGAGCGTTAGGCTCTGGGCTTTAGGCGTTAGGCTCTGGGCTTTGGGCCTTGTCAGTTGTGCTACCGGCGGCACCCTTTCTCCGCCTCTGCGAAGCCTTCGAACAGCCGGCTGGCCTGTGGGCCCGCCAGCGTGTCAAGGCGATGAGGTTGTGCCTTCTCGACGGTGTACCGTGCGACCGTGCCTTTCGACCGGAGGAATTCGGCTTCGCGGTTCATCTCGTCGTGCCACCTGTACTCGTCGGTCTCGCCGACGTACATGAACACGCAGATGTTGGCAATCGCGTCGAGTTTGGCGGGACTCGGTCGCCACATATATCCGGGAAAGGCCGTGACGGAAAGGAAGTACTGCGAATTGGCGGCCGCCACGTGGAACGCGGCGATGCCGCCGTTGGACGGTCCGGCGACGTGGAACTTGCCGCCCTGGATCCTGTACTCCGCCAGAATGCTCTTCAAGAAGTCGGGAAAGATCCGCGCGCCCTCGTCGAAGAACAGCTCGCCGTCCGGTGCGGCCGGCGCCACCACGATATAGCCGCGACGTTCGGCCTCCGCCCGGAAGTTGCGATTCAGGATGTTGTCCACGGTGTTCATCGTCTGCGGGCCGCCGCCGAAGGCCAGGATGGCCGGGTACGCCTTCGACGCGTCGTAGCCGTCCGGGAGGACGACCTTGTAGTGAACCGTGACGCCGCCTACCGGCTTCGTTTTTTCGAGTACCTCCGCGCGCAGCGGGTGGGCGGTGAGCATCGCGACCGCCACAACCGTCAATGCCGAGAGCATCCGCGTCGAGTTCAATGCCTTCATCCCGCATTCTCCCTGGGCGACAGGAGCGACTGGCGCTCTGTTCGACCGTAGACCGGGCGCTGCGCCACCGGCCATGTCACCACCGCACAGCACGGATGATCGGGCGCATGTCGCGGGCTGTCAAGCGAACCGTGGGCACGTCTGCTGCTCGGTATCCGCCTGGTCGCATTCAACGGAGGCGGGCGCCCTGGCCTCAGCCGCGAGCCGCGTCGCGTCGCCGCCTGGGCTTGAGCATGCGCTTCGTGCGGCTCGGCGGCTGACGCGCTCTGTCAGATCGCGCACCCGCCGGCCGCGACGCGTGCCACTCCCGTGCGACACGATCGGCGAGGAAGATCTTCAGCAGCGACTGGTACGGGACATCCTGCCTGTTCGCCAACGCCTTGAGATCGGCGAGCAGGCCCACCGGAAGACGCAGTGAGATCGTCTCGGTCGAAGGCTTCAAGGCGGCGAAGCGCAACGGGCGAGCGGAGGACCAGTCGATGTACTCCGTCGTGTCGTGCGTTTCCCAGAATCGGCGCTCCTCCGCCTCATTCCTGAACGCCGGCACTGCCTTTGGCGTGGTCTTCGCCCTTGCCATAGATCTTGCGCTCCGTCCTGCTCATCGCGCGCGCCGAGATGACGCGAACGAGAGTGCCCCGCACGGTGAATACGACCGTCAGCAGGCGGCCTGCGTCCGTCTGCCCCAACGCGATGAACCGAGGCTCGGCACCGCCATGGCTGCTCGTGGCGTTGACGACCAACGGGGTGTTCAGGAGAGCCTGTTCCGTCTCGGCCTGCCGCACCTCGTGCCGCAGCCAGTTCTTGTCCGAGTTACCGTCATCCCACTCAAACCCCTCGAGGCCGGCGACGAGGTCCTCGAGCACCCCCATAGCTGACGTATATGACTATAACATACGGCCTGGCGGGTCCGGTACTCGGCCAGAATGATCCCCGCGAGACGCACCCCAGGCCCGATGCCCGACTCGCAGCGGGTGGATCTCAGCTCGATGTCGTGACGAGAGCACTCCTCACAGTCAGGTGAGATCGAGAACGAGTTTCAGCAGCTGATCGAGCGCCCGAAGCGTGCCAGGATGAAGGCGTCCGACTGGCCCCGGCGCGAGTGAATCAGCGCTCACCGAACGAAGGCGCCAGGGAACCGCTATGTGTTCCACGCGGGAGCCACCTTCTTCACGGGAGATTCGCAACACGGCAGGGTGGTTCGCGTAGGCGCCGAGGGCAGGGTCCAGCGGCACGACCAGCAGCGTCGACAAGATGCCGTTGAGCGGGTTGGCCTGCACGACGACAACCGATTCGGCCTCGCCCCTGGCCCCGAACCCGAGTCGCCGCTTGAGGCGCAGCACGTCGCCGCGATCAGCCACTGAGGCTCTCGAACGCGCGCAGGATCTCGAGGTCGCGCGCCCGGATCGCCGGCGTGTGGGCTTCGGCGACGCGACGATAGAACTCGTCCCGTCGTGCGCGTTCGAGCGCGTCAACCAGGAGCGCGCGCGCGACCTCCGCCTCCGTCCGTCCGGCCCGCGCGGCCAGCTCCCGGAGCCGTTGACGAACATCCGCCGGGACATTCAGATTGATACGTTCAAGTACATCCGCCATGTGGATATCATATAGGATGTGAGACAGGACCTCAAACAGGATGCGCCAACACTCAAAGGCCCCGATGGGCCACAGGCGCTGGGTTGAGGGTGGCGCATGCCAACCTCCAACGCTGGCTCAGCAGGAGTGCCGGACCGGCCCAGCTCGAGTGGCGGCAGTTGTTGAACGGGACGCCGTTGCCACAACTGCTCGCGTTGCTCCGTTCGACCAGCGAGCACGCCACACGACTGCGCCAGTCCAGTCCATTTGCAGGCCTGCTGACGCCGGAGGAACGGCAAGCCATTCTCGATCGGTATGGATCGCGTCGCGCTTGAGCACATCCTGCGGGCAGCGGCGGCGATTGCGGACGAACGCGAGTTTGTCGTCATCGGGAGTCAGGCAGTGCTCGGGCAATTCCCGAACGCGCCGCCGGCGCTCCTTGCCCGTCGAGGCTGATGTCTACCCGCGCCACGCGCCGGAGAAGTCCGACCTCATCGATGGCGCGATTGGTGAGTTGTCCGCCTTCCACCAGTCATACGGCTACTACGCGCACGGTGTTGACGAGACGACCGCTACATTGCCGCCCGGTTGGACGGAACGGCTGGTGCCGATTCGCAACGACAACACCGCCGGGCTACCGGCTGGTGTCTCGAAGTCCATGACCTGGCGATATCCAAGCTCGTGGCCGGCAGAGAGCGGGATCTCGAGTTCCTCGAAGTGCTCCTGCGGGAGCGCATGGTCGATCCAGTCCTGCTCGGCCGCCGTCTCGACCTGCTCGGCTTAGGCCGAGTACCAGATGGAGGCAGTGCGGCAGCGCCTGCGGTTCGTGGAATCGCGCGCGACGCGGGAACGCCCGTGAACTGCCTACCGCCTACCGCCTACTGCCTACCGCCCTACTGCCTACTATGATGTCGCTGACGTGACACCCCAAGATACCGGCGACGCCGCAGTCGAGCCCTGGTATCGCGCGCTGAACCGCAAGCAGTGGTACACGCTGTGGGCCGCGAACCTCGGCTGGGTCTTCGACGGGTACGAGACCTACGCGCTCATCCTCACCGTGGCGCCCGTCTTTCGCCAGCTCCTGCCGGGCGATCAACTGCCGGCGATTCCGTTCTACGCCGGGCTGACGATCGCGGTCACGCTCCTCGGCTGGGGCATCGGCGGCATCGTCGGGGGCATCCTCTCCGACTACATCGGGCGGAAGCGGATGCTCGTCTACGCCATCCTGGCCTACTCGCTCACCACCGGCCTCACCGCGCTGGCCTGGTCGTGGCCCTCCTTCATCGCGCTCCGCTTCATCGTCGGCCTGGCGCTCGGATCGGAGTGGGCGACCGGCGCGGCGATGGTGGCCGAGATGTGGCCCGCGAAGCATCGGGGCAAGGGCGGCGGGTTGATGCAGTGCGGCCTCGGCATCGGCTTCTTCATCGCCTCGGCGGTCTGGTTCTTCACGAGCGCGCTCGGTCCGTCGGCGTGGCGCTGGATGTACGTCATCGGGGTGCTGCCGGCGGCGGCCACCTGGTGGGTTCGACGGAGCATCGACGAGCCGGAGACGTGGGCGGAGTCCGACCGGCGCCGTCGCGACGCGGTGGCGCGGCAGAAGCTCGGAGAGCGTCTCGACGAGCCGGCGCGCCATCTCACCCGCTTTACCCTGTCGGACCTCCTCGCCGATCGGGGCACGCGGCGCCTGCTCGTGCCCGCGCTGCTGATGTCGACGACGACGACGCTGGCGTGGTGGGGCATTTCGAGCTGGGTGCCGCCCTTCGTCGCGTCGCTCGCATCGGCGAATGGGCTCCCGGCCGAGCGCTGGGCGAGCCTGGCGGGCATGGCCTACAACGTCGGCGCCGTCTGCGGCTACGTGGCCTTCGGCTTCTGCGCCGACGCCTGGGGCAGGAGGCCGGTGACGATGGCCTGGTTCGCGTGTGCGTGGGTGCTGACGCCGGTACTCTTTCTCTGGACGTCTAGCCCGATGATCGTCCTGGTCGTCTGCGGGATCAATGCGTTCTTCTCACTCGGTCAGTACACGTGGTGTCCGGTGTGGCTGCCCGAGGCGTTTCCGACGCGCATTCGCGCCACCGCGATGAGCTTCTGCTTCAACGCGCCCCGATTCATCGCGTTCGCGGGGCCGCTCGCCGCCGGCACGCTCATCACCACGTTCGGCGACTACGGCCGGGCGGCGGTGATCGTCAGCACGATCTACCTCCTCGGGATCTGCGCCGCGCCATTTTTTCCGGAAACGCGTGGCAAGCCGCTGCCGGAGTGACTGCGCCGGTATCGATGATCGATGATTTGATCACCGATTGGATCATTTTGATCTTCGGGGCGTCGATTCATTATTGGAGCATTGGATCAGCGATTGGATCATTGGAGGTAATCGGACTCGAGTGGGGCAGACTCGAGTGGGGTGACAAGACTCGAGTGGGGTAGTTGACCGGGCCGGGACAGGAAGTGTATACGTTGACGTATGACACAGGTACTGACCGTTCGGGTGCCTCCGGAGCTGATGGCGAAGGCCGACGCGCGCGCTGCGCAGCTTGGACTCGACCGCGGCAAGTACGTCCGGACCCTGATCGAGCAGGATGTCGTCATCGGGGCCAAGGAGGCGCGGAAGCGCCGGTTCGCGTCCGAGGATTTCATCGGATCCGTGCCGCTTGGCCGTGGTCCCTATACCAACCGCCGCGTCCGCGCCCTCGTCGGCGAGCGGCTGGCCCGCGCGCGTGAAAAAGATCGCTGATACCGGCCTGCTGGTCGCCGCGGCCGATCCCAGGGACCGGCACCACGAGTGGGCGGCCGCGGCCTTGCGGACACACGTGTTTTACACGTGCCAGGCGGTCGTGCTGGAAACCGCGTGGGTGCTCGGCTCACCGGTCGCCGTATTGAGGCTCATCGCCCGTGGGGACCTCGTCCTCGATCCCGCATTCGATTTCGCCGCCGAGGTTCCGCGCCTGCTCGAACTGTGCCGGCGATACAGCGACCGGTCGATGGATCTCGCCGATGCGTGCCTGGTTCGGATGACCGAGCTGAGCGTGCGGTGCAAGATCTGGACGGTCGATCGGAGCGATTTCTCGACCTACCGTCGCCACGGCCGGCAGACGGTGCCGTGCGAATTCCCGGTCGACTGACGCGCCGAATCGATCATCTCATTCAGAACAGATCCCTGACCACGCAGTTTGGCACCATGGCCCTGGTGCCGCAAATCGTGCCGAACGGCGCAGGTCGAGCGGGTTGCCCTGGCCGGCGCTGGAAGCAGTCGTCACCGGTTCTTCCCCTTGGCACGCGTGCGGGCCGCGACCTGGACCGCCTCGATGATCTCGCGATAGGCGCCGCACCGGCACAGGTTGCCCGACAGGTAGTGGCGGATCTCGTTTACGGAGGGATCGGGCGTCTCGTCGAGCAGTTGGCGGGCCATGAGCACGAAGCCGGGGGTGCAGAATCCGCACTGGAAGGCCCCGCACGCGGCAAACGCCTTCTGCACGGCGTCGAGCTTGTCTCCAGCCTCGGTCTGCTCGATCGTGACGACGTCGGCGCCGTCCACGAACGCCGCCAGATACAGGCACCCGGACACGGCGAGCCCGTCCACGAGCACCGTGCAGCAGCCGCAGAGTCCCTGCCCGCAGCTCTCGCGCGCGCCGAACAGGCCGAAGTGATCCTGTAGCAGCTCGACGAGCGTCTCGTGCGAGGCGACGTGCGCGTCCACGGCCTCGCCGTTGAGCCTGAAACGAATGGTGTGCCTGGTTGCCGTGTCCACGATGCGTGTCTCGATTCCGTCCTGGTTGCGCCCTCTATTGCCGATTTCAGACTTGTCGAATGAAGACTGTTGTCGAATGACGATTTTCGATTGCTGGAATGAGTTTCGATCGAGCGCGAATCAATCGCCACTCAGTTCGACAATCGTCATTCAGCAATCGTCAACAATCATCAATCGATCAATCTGCAATCTGCACTGGATTGCTGGCTCTCATCGCGCGATACACCGCTTCGGCCGTGAGCGGCAGCGATGTCAGCCTCACGCCCACGGCATCGTCTATGGCATTGGCCACGGCCGGCGACACGCTGAAGGTTCCGCTCTCGCCCACGCCTTTAGCACCGAACGGCCCGCCACCCTCTTCGGCCTCCACCGCCTCGTTGATCACGGCGGCGGGCAGGTCGAGCATGCCGGGGATCTTGTAGTCGGCGAGCGACGCGTTGGTCACCTGGCCTCCATCGAAGAGCATTTCCTCGAACAGCGTGAAGCCGAGCTGCATGAGTGCGGCGCCGAAGATCTGCGTCTCGACGATCCGCGGATTGATCGGCGTGCCGGCGTCGGCGACGTTGACGAGCCGCGTCACCTGCACATGGCCGGTCTCGACGTCCACCTCTACGTCGGCGCCGGTGGCGCCGATCATCCAGTACGGTGTGACGTCGGACGACTGGCCGGTGTCGTGATCGGTGGGCGTGTACGGCGGCACGAAGCTGGCGGTACCGACGATGGTGCCGGCCTTCATGCCGTAACGCTTCCTGAACACGTCCGCCATCGGCGTGTCGTCGGTGAGCCCGGCCTCGCGCGCCATGGCCGTCAGCTTGCCGCGCGCATCCTCGGCGGCGAGCCGCACGGCGTGACCCATGTGGTAGGTCGACCGCGAGCCGAGCGTCGCCATGTCGTAGGGCGTCACGTCGGTGTCGGGATGAAGCACCCTGATGGAGGCGAGCGGAACGCCGAGCACCTCGGCGGCGATCACGGCCATCGCCGTGTCCGAGCCCTGGCCCATGTCCACCGTGCCGCAAGCCACCGCGCAGCTGCCGTCCGCGTGGAGCGTGACCGTCGCCACAGAGGTGGTCGGCGAGATGCTCGCCTTGAAGCCGATCGCGAGGCCGCGGCCGCGCCGGATCGTCCCGCTGCCGCGGTCGAACGGCCGTTCCCACTCCATGCGCGCCGCCACACGCTCCAGCACCTGCTCGAGGGCGGCGTCGCGCATCAGCGTGCCGGTGGCCTGCGGCCGTCCCTCGCGCAGCAGGTTCTTCCGGCGGAAGTCGAGCGGATCCATGCCGATGGCGCGCGCAATCATGTCGGCGTGGCTCTCGTACGCCCAGACGAGCTGCGACACGCCGAAGCCGCGCAGGGCGCCCGCCGGCGGCAGGTTCGTGTAGATCGCGTAGGAGTCGATGCGCACGTGCTCGATGTCGTACGGGCCGGCGGCGGTGAACCCCGACTTCTGCGTGACGCGCGGTCCGATCTCGGCGTAGGCTCCGCCGTTCCACCATACCTCGCAGGCGCGCGCCGTGATGCGCCCGTCGCGGGTAACGCCGCTCTTGATGCGCATCGTGGTGGCATGCTTGGTGATGGTGTAGAACTGCTCCTCCATCGTGAGCGCGATCTTCACCGGGCGCCGGACGATCAGCGCGAGCGCTGTCACCAGCGCCTCGAGCTTGATGTAGAGCTTGGCGCCGAAGCTGCCGCCCAGATGGCCCACCTTCACGCGCACGCGGGTCTCGGGCCAGCCGAGCAGCCGCGCGATCTCGCTCCTGACGAACGAGGGGGTCTGCGAGGCGGTGTGGATCGTGACGGCCCGGTCGCCAGGCTCTGCCACCGTCACAGGGGGCTCGAGCGGCAGATGGAGCACCTGCTGGGTGGTGAACGTGTGCTCGAACAGATGGTCGGCCGAGGCGAACGCCGCCTCGACGTCGCCGCGCCGCAGCCGGAAATCGAGGGCGACGTTGGTGTTGCGCGCGCCCTGAAGGTGCTTGAGATCGGGAAAGGTGCCGGCCGGCCTCAGCACTTCGTGCACGATGGCCTGCGAGGTCATCGCCTCGACCTCGCCGAACACAGCGGGCAGCTCGTCGTATTCGACTTCCACCAGCCGCGCTGCCTCTCCGGCGACGTGCGGATCGGAAGCGAGCACCACGGCGACCGGTTCGCCGACGTGACGCACCTTGTCGATGGCGAGAATGGGCTGATCGTGGAACGCCGGACCGTAGTACGGGTCGGCGACAACCGTGGCGACGTCCTCGGCGGTGACCACGCGGTGCACGCCCGGGAGCGCGCGGGCCGCGGCTGCCTCGATGCGCCGGATGCGTCCGTGCGCCACCGTGCTGCGGACGATCGTACCGTGCAGCATGCCCGGCAGCCGGAGGTTGTGCACGTACTCGGCGCGCCCGGTCAGCTTGGCCCAGCCTTCGAGCCGGGGCACCGAGCGTCCCACGTGACTGCCGCCGTTGGTTCTGCCGGCCATCAGGATGTCCCCCATCCCCAAGTCACTTGTATCCAGTCAAGAGCGTGTCGTTCACACTTCTCACTTCTCGGTTCTCGGTTCGTGTTCAGGTTCGCGCACCAGAACCTCGGCCTGAACACGTGAACCCCGAACCGAACGTGAACACGAACCGAGAAGTGAGAACCCAGAAGTGTGAACGACGATGCTCATGCTCAAGTCGAATGTCTTAGTCAGGCCTTTGCCATGCACTGGCGAATCCCTCGCGCGACCAGGACGCGCACGAGATCGCGCTTGTACGCGGCCGATCCGCGCGCGTCCGACACCGTATCCACCTGCTCAAACGCGGCCTCACCGGCACGGCGCAGGAGCGCCTCGTCCACGCGGCCGCCGCGCACCACGCCCTCCGCGGACGTGAGCCGTGTGGGCTTCTCGGTGGCGGCGCTCACCACGATGCGGGCGTCGCGGACGAGGTCGGCGTCGACGTCGAGCGCGATTGCCACACCCACCGCCGGCCAGTCGTCGGCCGAGCTCGTGGTCCACTTGAGATAGGCCGCCCGCCGCGCCCCCTGGGCCGGCAGCCGCACGTCGGTGATCAGCTCGTTGCCGGCGAGCACGGTTTCGTAATAACCCGACACTAGATCCTCGGCTGCGATCGTGCGCTCGCCGGCAGGACCGGTGGCAACGACACGGGCGCCGAGCGCGATCAGAACCGGGGGCAGATCCGTGTGTGGATCGGCATGCGCGAGGTGTCCTCCGAGCGTGGCGACGTTGCGGACGCGCACGTTCGAGAGCGCCGGCAGCGCATCGGCCACCACCGGCAGGTCGCGCCGCACGATGGACGATCGGGCGAGATCCGTCAACGTGGCCATGGCGCCGATGCGAATCTCGCCCTCCGCGGTTGCCGCGATCTGCGCATATTGCCGGGCGATCAGGCGCAGGCTGACGAGTCGTCCTGGCCGGAACACGCCGGTCTTCATCATCAGCATCAGCGCCGTCCCGCCGGCGATGGGACGCACGGCGGGGTCGTGGGGATCGAGCAGGGCGAGGGCTTCCGGCAGCGAGCGCGGCTCGCGCAGATCGAACGGCGTCATGCCGGCTCCGCGGGCGTCGCCACCTGGAACGCGGCGCGCAGCCGTTCGACGAGCTGCCGTTCCATGTCGCGGGCCTTGGCCCTGAGCACCGGTTGCCCGAGGCTGCCGAGCCGGCCGGTCAGCACCGAGTCGATCGCGTAGTGGATCCGCGTGCCCGCGCCGTCCTCGGCGAGTCGCGTGAGCGAGGTGGCCGTGAGACGCCCGACGATGCCCGTTGGTGCGCCTTCGATGCGGGCTTCGATGATCTCCGGCCGGACGAGGCGCACCATCTCGACCTTCATCGTGAAGCGGAACGTCATGTAGGCGACCTTCGTCTCGAACAACGCGTCGTAGCGGCCGTCGCCGGCGTCGGTCAGGCCCGAGACGCCGTCGAAGCACGACGCGAAGAAGGTGGGATCGGCCAGCCTGTCGAACACGGCGTCGCGCGGGGCTTCGACGCGGAATTCACCTGTGACATTCATCGACGCGTGTGGGACCAGTATGAGATGCCCGTCGCCTAAGTCGGCGTTTTCGTAATGACGCTGACGGATTTCACGGGCCACAGAGGCACAGAGGCACAGAGAAGCCCATCTGAAAGAAAACTCTGTGTCTCTGTGTCTCTGTGGCCAGCGTCAATGCACATTGTGAAGCACGACGCCAGGCAGAGCGGAACTCTACCCGGCAACAGTGTCGAAAAGCAACCCGCGGTACAATCACGCTGGCGTATCACCAGCGTCCGCGGGAGGCGACATGGCGCTCTTCGTTGTCAGGCATCAACATACAGCCGAGCGCTGCCCGGCTCAGGACCCCGACATGGGTGCCATGCTGCTCAACTATCTCAGCCGACCCAATGTCCGGCGGCACGGTGTGCAGATCCACGGCGAGGCCGTCGTGCAGGGGGAGCACACCTTGTACCTGATCGTCGACGCAGACGACGAGCGCGGCGTGCGCGCGTTCATGCAGCCGTTTCAGATGGCAGGCAGCCTGGATATCTATCCGGCCTCGACGTGCGCCCGCGTCGTTGCCAGCGGTGGCTGCGCCGCCGCGATGCCGGTGAGCGACACGGTGCCGGCGCTGGATCCCGAAGGAGCCTGCCAGCAGGCGATTGACGCCGGGCTCGTGGTCCATCGGGCGCACCCGCTCAACTGCGAAACCTCGATTCCGGCGCTCATCGGGGGCGTGGTCATGCCGAGCGCCCGCTTCTACGTCCGGAACCACTTCCAGATCCCCACCCTCGACCCTGCCGCGTTCCGGCTGGCCGTTGGCGGCCTTGTCGACCGGCCGTTGAGCCTCAGCCTGGCCGACCTCCGTAACATGCCGTCGCGCACGCTCGTTGTCACACTGGAGTGCGCCGGCAACGGTCGCACCGGATTCACTCCGCCTATAGAAGGTGAGAAATGGGACCTGGGCGCCGTCAGTACGGCGGAATGGACCGGTGTGCCGCTGGCGGAAGTGCTGGACCGTGCCGGCCGGCGAGCGGGTGCGCGGGACGTGCTGTTCCGGGGCGCGGACTGCGGAACGCTGGACGACCACGCGGGAGCGATCCGCTTCGAGCGCAGCCTGTCGCTCGATGAAAGTGGCGACGCGGACGCGCTCCTCGCCTACGCGATGAACGGCGAGCCGCTGCCCGTGCAACACGGCTATCCTGTGCGCCTGATTGTTCCCGGCTGGTACGCGGTGGCGTCGGTCAAGTGGCTCACCGAGATTGAGCTCATCGACCGTCCCTTCGCGGGGTATTACCAGGCGGACAAGTATCAGTTCGAACGTGAGCAGGATGGTTCCGTGGTCCGCGAGCCGGTGACGCTGCAGCGCGTGCGCGCGTTGATCACCGAACCGGTCCGCGATCAGGAGATTCGGTGTGGTGACCTGGTCGTTCGTGGCGTGGCCTGGTCCGGCGCCGCCCCGATTGCGCGCGTGGAGGTGTGCATCGATGGCGGAGGTTGGCAGGAGGCGCGCCTGGTGAGCGAACGGAAACGATACAGCTGGCAGTGGTGGGAGGTCGTGACCCGCGTCACGGAACCGCGAGCGCTCACCCTGCGCGCACGAGCCACCGACCTTGCCGGCCGCACCCAGCCCGAGTCGGCCGAGTGGAATCGCCTCGGCTACGGCAACAACGCAATCCAACAGGTACCGATTCGCGTGGTGTGACGTGGTTCGGAACCAGAGCTACCGGCTGACGCCAGTCCGCGCGGGATGCCGGGGCTTATGCGTTGTTCACTTCCCCGTACCACCGAGACACCGAGACACCGAGGAATTCATTCCGATTTGGCCTCGGTGCCTCAGTGTCTCGGTGTTCCGTGGAGGTGAATGGCGGCCCTGCACTCACGGCCGACACGTGTCAGCGCTTGATCAGCGCCAGCAGCTCGTTGACTTCCTTCGGCACGCCGGCGCTCAGGATCTCCGCGCCGGTGGGTGTAACGAGAATGGTGTCCTCCACGCGGATGTGCAGCTGCTGTTCGGGGATGTCGATGATCGGCTCGATCGCCAGGGTCATACCGGCCTCGAACGGCAGCGACCAGTCGCCGCCGTCGTGCACCGACAGCCCCACGTAGTGGCCGACATACGCGTACCGCGGGTCGAAGCCGTTCTTGCGGAAGATCTCCTCCGCGATCCGGCGCACGACGTCACGTGTGACGCCGGGGCGGATGGCGGCGATGATGGCCTTCTCGGCCTCGAGCCCCGTGCGGTACGCCGCGAGCTGCGCGTCGGTAAAGCGTCCCGACACCGGCCACGTCCTCGTGATGTCCACCGTGAGGTAGTCGAGCGATCCCGCGTAGTCCATCACCACGAGCTCGCCGGCGTTCATGCGCCGGCCGTTGTCCTCGTAGTGCCACTGGTTGCCCATCGGTCCCGATCCCACAATCGCGGGATAGGCACCGCCCTGCATCCCGTGCTTGAGCAGCCAGTGGGTGGCTTCGGCCTCGAGCTCGTATTCGAAGCGTCCGGGCGCGGTCGCCTCGATGGCGCGCCGCATCGCCTCGGCGCTGATACGGCCGGTGTACCGCATGATCTCGATTTCGCGCGGCGTCTTGATGAGCCGCAGCCGATCGAGGCGAGGCGTGACATCCTGCACGCTGTAGAACGGGAAACGCTCCCGCAGCGCTGCCACGCGCAGCGCATCTTCGGTGGGGTGCTGGGCAAACGGATTCCCAAGCCGCCGCGCCGTGCCGATCGCGATATCGACGCGTCCCTGGTTGACGGTGTCGCGCTCCGACAGCCGCGTCCAGAGCGTGTCGGTGCCCGGCGCCCCGCGCCGCCGGGCCAGCAGTTCGTGCATCGCCGAGATCGGCTGAATCGACGCGAAGCCGTACTTCCGCGCCGCATCCGGCTCTTCGAGCCAGTTGGGACCCTCGTAGCGGATTTCTGTCGGGCTCAGCTTCGGCATGAAGAGATGCGCGTCGCCGGTCGCCGCGTCCATCACGAGCGCCGCGTTCAGCGCTTCGTTGCCGGTGAGGTAGAAGAAGTCGTTGTCCTGGCGGAATCGGAGGCCCGGTGTGGAACTCGTGGCGCCGAACATCACGAGCGTGCCCCGCTCGAGCGCGGTGGCAAGACGCTGCCGTCGCGCGGCAAATTCCTCGGGCGGGTAGCCCATCCGCTCGGCGGTGGGCGCCGACGTCCAGGCCACCCACACCAGGACGACGAGGCACGCCAGCCGGAGACGGGGTCCCGTCATCGCCGCAACGTCACGCAGAGCCATTCGTCTTCCTCCGTCCGCGCTGTAGTCGCAAAGGTCGAGTACGTAGCGAGCACGCCGGCTTCTTCGGTACGCACGAACCCGCTCAGGATGACATGCGCACCCGGCGCCGCCAGATTGTGAAGTCGTGGGGCCGCGTCCCGGAGCAGGGCGCCCGTGAGGTTCGCGACAACCACGTCGAACGGCTCGCTCGTCACGGACCGCACGTCGGCGTGACGGAGCGCGACGTCGGCGCCGCGGTTCAGTGACAGGTTGTCCTGCGCCGCCTGAAGGGCGTCCAGGTCATCGTCCATCCCGACCACATGCGCGGCCCCGAGGCGGCTGGCGGCGATCGCCAGGAGCCCCGATCCGGTGCCGACGTCCACGACCCGGCGACCCTGCAGGCCGATGTGCTGCAACGCCGCAAGGCAGAGCCTCGTCGTGGCGTGGTGCCCGGTCCCGAATCCCATCGAGGGACGGATGACGATCACGTGCGGCTGCGGCGACCGAGCTGAGTAGAGCGCAGCCTTAAGCCTGCGCGCTACACCTGGCGTCACAGGTTCCAGACGCTCGATGTGCGGCACGTCCCAGGGTGGGGCAACGATGATGGTGCCCACCGTCACCGCGCGCAAGCATGCCTGAGACTTGGCAACCCAGTCTTCGTCCGGCACATCCAGGTGGCGGATGGCCATCTGAGGAAACTGACGCGCCAGCGTCTGTGCCGCGGCGTTTCGATCGCTGTTGCTGCTGAAGAAGATGCGCCACGCGTCGGGCTGCGTCGTTTCGTCGATGGCGGCCACCCTGTGGTCCAGCAGCGCGGCCTGGAAGAGGTCGGGTTGGCGCAACGGACCGACTTCGAGTGCCGGCCAGGTCCGCATGCGCTAGCCGAAGATGTCCTTGACGCGATCGAATAGCCCCTTGTCGCCGTGCTCGCTGACCGGCGCCGGCTCGAACTGTTCGGCAGGAAGCGCCGCGGCCAGTTGCTCGAGCAGTTTCTTCTGCTCGCGTGTGAGCTTCTTGGGCGTCACGACGGTGACGGTCACGAAGAGGTTGCCGCGCCCGCGCCCGCTGACATCGGGCATGCCGCGGCCGCGCAGGCTGAACGTGGTCCCGCTCCGCGTGCCCTCCGGTACTTGGAACGCTTCTCCACCCTCGAGTGTGGGAATTCTGATGTCTCCGCCGAGCGCCAGCGTCGTGAAGTTCAGCGGAATCTCGCAGTAGAGGTCGTTGCCGTCCCGATGAAAGTAGGCGTGCTCCTGGACGTGGATGACGACGTACAGATCGCCCGGCGGTCCGCCCGACGGCCCCACCTCGCCTTCGCCCGTCAGACGCAAACGCTGCCCGGTGGCGATTCCTGCCGGCACCTTCACCGTGAGCTTCCGCTCCTTCTGCAGGCGACCGGCGCCGCGGCATGTGGCGCACGGTTTGGTGATGATCGATCCGGTTCCGCGGCAGGCACCGCAGGTGCGCGCGAAGGTGAACGGCCCCTGCTGCAGCCGAATCTGTCCCCGTCCCTGACACTGGGGGCACGTGGACGGCTTCGAGCCGGGCGCCGCGCCGTTGCCGTGACAGGTGCCGCACGTCTCCTGGCGTGGCACCTGGATGGTGGTTTCGGTGCCCTTGGCGGCTTCGTCGAACGCGATCTCCAGGTCGTATCGGAGATCGGCACCGCGCTGCGGTCCGCGCCGCCGCGCGCCTCCGAACAGATCGCCGAAGCCGAACACGTCGCCGAGGCCGCCGAGAATGTCCTCGAAGCCGCTGAACACGGTGGGATCGAAACCGCCGGTGGCGGCGCTGCCGAGGCCGGCATGGCCGAAGCGGTCGTACATATGACGCTTGTCGCCGTCGGCAAGCACGGCGTAGGCCTCGGCGGCTTCCTTGAACTTCTCTTCGGCTTCTTTGCTGCCGGGATTGCGGTCGGGGTGGTGCTTGAAGGCGAGCTTGCGATAGGCGCTCTTGATTTCCTGATCGGTCGCCTGCCGCGAGACGCCGAGCACTTCGTAGTAGTCGCGCCTGCTCACGCCTTCGCTACCTTGACCATCGCCGGTCGCAGCAGCCGGTCACCCAGCTTGTAGCCGCGACGGAGCTCTTCGATGACCTCGCCTTCGCGATGTTCCGGGCTGACCTCGTGCACTACGGCCTGGTGAAGCTCCGGATCGAAATCGGCGCCGACCGACTCGATCGACGTGACGCCGCGCTTGCGCAGGAGCTCCGTCATCTGGCGGTGGATCAGCTCCACCCCCTGCCGATACGAGTCCGACGCGCCGCCGGCAGGCGCCTCCAGCGCACGCTCGAGGTTGTCGATGATGGGCAGCAGATCTTCGACGGCGCCGGCCATGGCCGCGTCAGCCCGGTCCCGGCGCTCGCGATCGACCCGCTTGCGATAGTTGTCGAATTCGGCGGCCAGGCGCAGCAGCCGATCCTGCAGCGCGTCCGCCTTCGCGGCTAACCTTCCGACCGCTTCGGCGGACAGGTCCACCGGCGCGGCTGCATCGTCATGTGCCGCCGCTTGGGTAGAGGAGTCTGCCGGGTCGTCCACGGCTTCGGCGGTCGTGGACCCCTCACGGACGGTGTTGTCGTCGAACGAATCTGCCATGGCTAATGCGTGTGGCGCAGCACGCGCGACACGGCCTGGGTGGTGCCGTCCACCAGCGCGATCGCGCGAGAGTAGTGCATCCGTGTGGGGCCGATCACCCCGACAGTCCGGATGCTGGTACCGTCGACGGCCGTGGACGCGATCAGACTGAACGGCCGCAGGTCGGGAGCGGCATGCTCCGCGCCGATGACGACGGTGAGCCCCGGGCCGTCGATGTACTGGTTCAGCAGGTGAACCATCCGCTCTTTTTCTTCCATCATTTCGAGCAGGGCCCGCAGCGTGGCCAGCGAGACGCCGGGCTGCGCATCGCCGCCAAGCAGGGACGCGGCGCCTTCCACGAAAAACGTGTGCTGCTTCGGCATGTCCGACAGCGTGGAGCGTGCAAGCCTGAGCGCTCGGGCTAACAACTGGTCGTAGAGGATGCGCTCCTGTTGCAGCCGTGCCAGTACGGCCTCGCGGACGTCGATGAGCGGCAATCCGGCGAACTCCGTGTTGAGGTAGTTCCCCGCGTGCACGAGATCGTCGGGATGGACTTCTTCGCCCGTCTCGACGACTTTCTGCATGATCTGGTCTCCGCGCGAAATCACGACGACCAGCACGCGCGACCCGCCCAGCGCCACGAACTCGATCCGGCGCAGGACTGCCGCCGGGTCTCCGCACAACGCGAACCCGACGTGGCGCGCCGCGCGCGACACCAGATGCGAGGCGCTGGCGAGCAGGTCGTCCATCATGGGCGACCGCTCCGCCTGTTGCCGCAGCCGCGTTTCCACCTCGGCGGACGGAGGGGTCCGCTTGCGTCCCTCCAGCAGCAGGTCCACGAACACGCGATAGGCGCGATCGGTTGGGACACGACCGGCAGACGTGTGCGGCTGGTGAACGTACCCCGCCTCTTCGAGCTGGGCCAGGATGTTACGGACGGTCGCCGACGACACGCCGAGCCCGCTGCGCCGCGCGAGGACGCGGGAGGCGACTGGCTCGCCGGCGTCGATATATTCCCGGACGAGTGTCGCCAGGAGCCGGCGCGATCGTTCAGGTAGCTCGTAGGAACCCATTGTCTGTCAGATGCTTAGAGCGTTTTTCATTATAGCCCACCGTGCTCAGCGGTTCCGGGCCGGGAGAAGGGCGTAGAAGTAGACGTGTTCGTTCGTCAGCACCAGAGGTGGGCGATCGAGCCACGACACGTCCGCAACGGGCGCGTAGCGCCTCCTGAAGATGTCTCGCTCCCAGTCGTCCAAGACCACATAGACCGGACGGCCGATCTGCTCCAGGTACTGGAGCGCCGGCAGGTACATGTCTGGATCGAGCCACTCGAACCGCATCGTGATCCGGCTGGCGTAGTAGCGGAGGCTGCCGCTGTGCTGGTTGGAGACGATCACCGCATTGTCGGGCAAGGCCGTGGCAATCCGCGCGGCGGCGAGATACCTGGCTTCGTCCGCGCGGACGCGGAAGGCCGTGCGCCCGGTCCACACGCCCCAGACGCCAAGCCCCACCACGAGTGCAGTCGCAGTGAGCGTGCGCCAACGAGGTGCGCTGGGAGCGATCCGCACGAACACGGCTGCGGCCAGGACCAGCATCACAGGGAGAGCCGGCAGTAGAAAGCGAAGGTACGTCCAGTGGCCGAACGGTGTGTAGAAGAGGTACGACAGGAACACACCCGCTGACACACCGAGGGCGAGCGCGGTGATGGCGCGCGCGCCTGAATCGCCCTGGCGGTGGAGCAGGACAGGCGCCGCGAGACCGAGGAAGATGAACGGCGTCTGCGCCTGGACGAGCCAGGTCGCGTAGTTGATGAAGTTCGGCAGCACATGCTGACTCGCGTAAATCGTCGAGAATGTCCCATAGCCGGAGGACAACGGCGACTCGTACAGGTGCTGGTTGATGGCGGCGACGGCCATCGGGCCCGGCAACATCGCAAGGCTGAACAGGGCACCGTCGACGTACCGACTGCGCCGAAGGCTAGCGAGGCTGCGCCTCAGACCACCGAGCATGTCATTTGGTGCGGTTTCTGGCTCTGCAAGACGTCTAATCCCGCAGCTCGGTTGTGTTGGTGATGATGAATCCCGATTCCCGCCTTCGCTGAAGCTATGGCGGGCCGCCGAAGCCTTGGCGGAGGCTGGCCGGTGGCCGGACCGCGCTGCGAGGACTCGAGCGGCCGCAGCACGCCAGCTCCGTGAGCTGGCGGATTCCCTCAGTCTTCTCGCGCGGTCAGGCGAACCGTGTCGGCCTGACCTCCATAGGGCTTCATCATCACCAACACAACCGACCTCCGGTGTAGGACGCATCATCACGAACGCCAGCATCGGCACCACGAGCAGCACGAGATTCGGCCGGGTGAGGAGGGCAAGTGCGGCAGCCACACCGGCCGCCACGAGAGCGGGTGCGGTTCCGCGCGTAGCGAGCACAATCGACAGGAGCCACCACGCGGTGGCGGGTACGTCGCTCATCGGCCACATCAACTGGAACAGGAAGGGCGGACTCACCATGAGCGCTGCCGCCGCAAGCAGCCCGGTAAGCGGGCCGCTGAGGCGTGCACCGAGCAGATACGTGAGCCACACCGTCAACGCGCCGAGCAGCGGCACGACATAGAAGACAGCATCGGACCCGCCCACCGCCTTGAACATGGCCATCACGATCGGCAGCCCCGGCGAATAGGTCGGCACCATCGTCCCGCGCCGGTCGCCGGGCCGGTACCCGAATGGCGTGAGGGTCCAGTTGGCGTTACGCCAGGGCGCCTCGTCGGCGAGCGGTTCGTCGATGATCAGGGTTCTCTGGAGCCACAGGTCGGCCTGGCTCACGTAGCCGTACGAGTCGGATCCGCTGGCGGCGAAGGTGCCGAAACGGAGTCCGAGAAGAGCGGTGAGGCACGCCAGCGCGAGCGCGAGGCGCTTCAAGTCAACGTTTGGCGAGCGCGCCATCCCATCGCATGCTGACGGCGGCGATGTTCGGCTCGCCGATCTTGCCGTGCTTCACGGCAATGAGCTCGGCGACGATGCTGACGGCGATCTCCTGCGGGGTGATGGCGCCGATGTCGAGGCCGATCGGCGCATGGATACCTTTGAGCGCGTCGGCGGCCACGCCTTCTTCGAGGAGGGCGTCGAAGATGCGCTTCACCTTGGCCTTGCTGCCGATGAGACCGCGGTACCGCAGTGGTCGGCTCGCGAGCAGGCGCATGGCGTCGAGATCGTGCGTGTGGCCGCGCGTCACCACCACCGAGTATGCCGTGGGCGGAAGCTGACTGTTCTCGAGCCACGTGGGAATGTGCTCGACGATGACGTCGATCCCCTCGCCGAAGCGCTCGGTGTTGGCAAACTTCTCGCGATCGTCGATCACGTGCACGTGGAAGCCGACCTCGTGCGCCAGCCTGGCGGCGAAGTAGCCGACGTGGCCGGCGCCGAGCACGTACAGTTCCGGCGATGGCTCGACCGGTTCCACGAACACCTCCATCTGCCCTCCGCAGACCAGGCCGGTTTCCTGCGCGAAATCGTCATTGAGGTCGAACTTCAGCTTGATCGGCTTGCGGGTCTTGATCGCCTCGCGTGCCTTCCAGAAGGCCTCGTTCTCGTAGCAGCCGCCGCCAATCGTCCCTACCGAACGCCCGTCGGCATACACGAGCATCTTTGCGCCGACGCGCTGCGGTGTGGAGCCGGTCGAGGCGACGATGGTGACGAGCGCCACCTCGTCGCCGCGCTGGAGGGCGTCGTTGAGAGCGGCAAAGACCTCCTGGTTCATGGGTCGATTATAGAACTCTGTCGTTCACACTTCTAAGTTCTTGGTGCTCGGTTCGTGTTCAAGTTCGGTTCGGGGGTTCGGGGTTCGGAGTTCGGGGTTCGGACAGTTACTGGACCGCTATACGGCCCCAAACGCGAACTTTGTACTCGTTGTGAATCCGTATAGCGGTCCTAGTACCTGGCCGCAGTGGATCTGACCGGTTCAGGCGGCGACCTGGGTGCGATCAGCGGGCTGCGGATACACCCGGCGAAGCTTCTCGCGAGCACGGTCGACCGTAAACATCCATTTGATGCGCGCCTTCTCGGCGTTGCGCCGTCGCTCCCATGCGGCGATCTCTGTGATCAGTATCGCCTTGTCGGGAATCCGGCGATCAAGACATTGCGAGACCATCACGCCGATCTCGATCTCGACCATGTTGAGCCAGCTGGCGTGTTTTGGCGTGAAGTGAAACTCGAGCTTGCGCAGAATCCGCCGGGCCTCGGCGGGCGCGAAGGCCTGGTAGAGCGCCGCCGCTGAATGGGCCGACAGATTGTCGAGGACCACCCGGATCCGTTCGGACTCCGGGTAGTGCTCATCGACCAGATCGCGCATGCACTCGGCGAAGTCGACACCTGTGCGTTGATCGGTGACTTTGGCGTGTCGCCAGGGGCGATTCACATCGACAAACATGAAGACGTTCGCAGTGCCGTTGCGCACGTACTCGTAGTCGACCCGCCTGGGCTGCCCGGGCTCGGCCGGAATCGGGATACGCGCTTCCCCAATCAGTTGCCGGGGTGTTTCATCAAAGCCGACGACCGGTCGCCGCGGATCCGGCGCTTCGGCATAGAGATCGAGGACGTCTTCCATGCGTGCCACATACTCGGCGTTGACGTGCGGAATGCACCACATCTTCTCCTGCCACGGCTTCAGCTTCATCTCAGCCAGCCGGCGCCCCACCGTGTCGCCCGACAGGGTCTCATGCGCGGTGAGGCGCACCATCTCGCCGGCCAGCAGGTTCATCGTCCACCGGGCACGCCCGGAGGGAGGATCGGAGCACGCGACCGCCACCAGGAGGGCTTCATCGCTGGCTCCGAGCTTGCGCGGCGCGCCGGGACGGGGCAGTTCGCGGAGCGCCGGGGTCAAGCCTTCCTCGACAAACCGTTGCTTGGTCCGGTACACGGTCGACGTGCCGACCCCCACGGTCCGCGCGATCAGGTCGTCGGTGGAGTGAGCGTCCGCGGCGAGGAGAATCTGCGCCCGCTTGATCCGGCGAACCGGCCCCTGGCCGCCGCTCAGGAGCGTCTGCAGCTGGTGTCGTTCTTCACTCGTCAGTGTGACGCGATAGCGTATGTTCATGGACATCTTGGATCACACTCCCGATCCCATGTCCAGCCATCCGTCCCCACGCTTCACCGCGAAACAGGGCCAGTACCTGGCCTTCATCCACACCTACACGCTGCTGCACCGCACGCCCCCGGCCGAAGCGGACTTCCAACGGTTCTTTCAAGTCACGCCGCCGGCGGTCCACGACATGATCGTTGCGCTCGAGCAGCGCGGCTTAATCAGTCGGGTTCCGCGCCAACCCCGGACGATCAGGCTGCTACTATCGGCAGACGAACTGCCCGCCTTGCAACCGATCAAAACCACTGCGGCGGGGTACTAGTGGGCGGGGAGGCGCGTGGAACGCGGACGGCACGATTGTGTTCGCGCCAACGAGCAGCGGTCCGCTGATGCGCGTCACCGCGTCGGGCGGTGAGCCCGCCGCGATCACGACCCTCAAGGTACC
>JBOGIR010000008.1:0-7963 GCA_050742335.1 Vicinamibacterales bacterium
CCCTTGTACAGGAACCGCTGGAACCGGCGAGCGTCGAAGTTCTCGCCAACGTAGATGTTGCCTCTGCTGTCCACGGCAATGGCATGCGGCACGTTGAGGGAGCCGCCGAACAGCCCCTGCTGTCCGAAGCGCGCCACCACCTGCAGCATCGCGCGATTCAGAATCCACACGTGGTGATTCGCGCCGTCAATCATGTACAGGAACCGCTGCTCCGGATCCGGCGACAAGGCAAAGCCCGAGGCCGCCCCGGCCAGCAACGTTCGCCTGGAGATGAACGCTTCCTTGACGAAGGTCCCGTCTTTCCTGAAGACCTGTATGCGGTTGTTCGGCCGGTCGGCGACGTAGACGAAGCCGTCGCGCGACACCGAGATGTTGTGCGGGAGCCTGAACTGCTGGGCGGGGGGCGCATCCGGATTGTAAGGCCCGAGATCGGTATCGTCGGGGCGGTTGCCGTACGCGCCCCACATCCGCTTGAACGCGAACGTATCGCCGTCGAGGACGATGACGCGGCGGTTGCCGTAGCCATCGGCCACGAAGACCTCATTGGTCGCCGGGTCCACGGTGAGATTCGCGGGGCTCCCCAGGTTCTTCGTGTCGGCGCTGCCCCCTCGCATGCCTGGTCTGCCGAACTGCTGCAGGAACTTGCCCTCCCGGGTGAATTTCAGCAGATGCGCGTCCTTGGCGCCGCTGCCCGCCAGCCACACGATGTCCTTGTGATCGACGAACACACCATGCTCGGTTTGCGGCCAGTCGTACCCGTTACCGGGGCCTCCCCACGAATGGACCAACGTGCCGCCCTGGTCGAATTCGAGGACGGGGGGCGCCGGTATGCAGCAATCGGCCTTCGGCGGACTGGCATTGGCACCTGAGAAGCGCTCGTTGGTGAGAAGGCCAGCGGGCCGCTGGATCACGTACAGGTGATCCTGCCGATCGACTGCCAGCCCTCCGATCGGCCCAATCGCCCACTTCTCAGGCAACGGCTTGGGAAAGCTGGGATCGTATTCGAAGATGGGTACCTGCGCGGTCTGTGCCGCGCCGGCCACCCCATCATCGGCAGCCATCCAACCCGCGACAAGCGCCACGGTGACAGCGGCCGCGAACGCAATTCCCTTCCGATCCATGGTGCGCTCCTCCTTGCAGGACCACTGGGCTGGCCGCGCGCCGCAACGAAAACGTTCTACCGGGTCGCCGTTGGCGACTCCGCGGCCGCGTGGAACGCCACCCGGCCTCCGACCATCGTCAGCACCGGCCTGATGTCATTGATCTTCCCGTTCGTCAGAACGATGTCCGGGACGGCCTGCTGTGCGAAGAGCGACAGCGAAACGGTCATCAGCACGGGCACTGCTCTTCGGCCGCCTTGGATTATACGAGCGGTGGGCGGCGTGCGGAAAAGGGAATTGCGCGCTAATATCCCTGGTCATGCGCACTGCAATCATCGTCGTTCTCTGCCTGACTGTGTCTGCGGCGGCAGGCGCCCAATCGACGCTCACCGGCGTGGTCACGGACCAGTCCGGTGGGGCCGTGTCGGGGGCGGCGGTCATCCTGCGCGGCGCCGACGGCGTCCAGCAGACCGTCACGGGCCCGGACGGTCGGTTCTCGATTCCCTCGACGTCCCTTCAGGGCACGCTCATCGTTCGAGCGGGCGGGTTTGCCGAGAACTCGCAGCCGCTCACGGGCAGCACCGAGATCGAGATCGTGCTCGCGCCTGCGTCCCTCTTCGAGTCGGTGACCGTCACACCCACGCGGACCGAACAACGGCTGGGCGATATTCCCGCAAGCGTCACCGTCATCGATCGGGAGATCATCAGACAATCGCCGGCGACCGTCGTAGACGATGTCTTGCGACTGACGCCGACCTTCAGCCTGTTCCGGCGCACGAGCAGCCTGTCGGCTCACCCGACGGCACAGGGAGTGTCGCTTCGGGGGATTGGCCCGAGTGGCGTCAGCCGCTCGCTGGTGCTCATCGACGGCGTGCCCTTCAACGATCCGTTCGGGGGCTGGGTGTACTGGACGCGCGTGCCGCTCGCCAACGTCGAGCGAATCGAGATCGTGGACGGCACGAGCTCCAGCGTGTACGGGAACTATGCGATGGGCGGGGTCATCAACTTCGTGACCTTGCGTCCCCAGCGGCGTACGGTTGAGGTCCGTACGCAGTTCGGGAACAAGAACAGTCCGAAGGCAGACTTCTTCGCCAGCGACGTGTGGGGTAACTTTGGAGCCTCCGTCGAAGGCAGCGCCTTCGCGACCGACGGCTTTCCCCAGGTCGTTGCCACCGAACGCGGGCCGGTCGATACGAAGGCGGCTGTCGATTATTCCAACTTCGCGCTGAAGCTCGACTACAGCCCGAACCGTCGCGTCAACGCGTTCGTCCGCGGCGGCTACTTCGAAGAGCAGCGCGACAACGCGAAGGTCACGACCGTTGGCCCCATCAGGCCGGAGGAGAACGACACGGTCTGGAAATCGATCGGCGGTGGCGTGCGCATGACCTTGCCAGACGAGAGTGACTTCCAGGCGCGGGTGTTTCTCGACTTCGAGACGTTCCACAGCAACGCGTTGGCTGTCGCAGCTGGGCCTCCTCCAAGCTTGACACCGAGGGCGATCGGGCGAATGACGCTGCTTCAGCGCGTTCCGTCGAAGGGCGCCGGCGGGACGGCGCAGTGGAGCAAGGTGCTCTCGAGGCAGCACCTCTTCACCGCAGGCACCGATTGGCGCCGGGTGGAAGGAGCGAGCCATGAGCAGGGTCTCGACGCCGTGACCGGCGGAACCACGACGCTTCTCCGCGAGGCCGGCGGCACCCAGCAGAGTACCGGAGCCTTCGTGCAGGGACAGTTCTGGCCGGTCCCGCGTCTATCGCTGACCGTCGCCGGTCGCGTCGATCGTTGGCGCAACTACGACGCACGCAATCTCGAGACCACGGTGGCGACTGGCTTGCCAACCGCCTCCAGCCGCCTGCTCCCGGATCGGGAGGACACCGTCTTCAACCCGCGAGTGGCTGCCCTTTTTCACGTGACCGACAAAGTCAGCGCATGGGGAAGCCTCGCCAGGGGCTTCCGGGCGCCCACGCTCAACGAGCTGTACCGGTTGTTCCGCGTCGGCGTGCTACTCACGTTGGCCAACGATCAACTCGGGCCCGAGCGGTTATCGGGTGGCGAGCTGGGGATCAGGCTGGCGCCGCTCCCCGATCTCACGGTGCGCACCACGTGGTTCGACACCCGCGTCAAGAATCCCGTCTCGAACGTCACACGAACCGACCTGGTCAACACGGTGCAGAGGCAAAACCTCGGGCGGACCCGTATCTGGGGCGTGCAGAGCGATGTCGAGTATCGCGTGGGTACCGCTTGGCGGGTTGCCGCCGGCTACGTGTTCAATCAGGCCAAGGTGAAGGAGTTCGCGTCCAACCCAGCGCTGGTCGGCAAGTACCTGGCGCAGGTGCCGACGCATCGCGGGTCGGTAAGCGTGGCGTACACGAATCCCCGTCTCGTCACCGTGGCCGTGAGCGGCCTCTTTTTCGGGCGCCAGCAGGATGACGATCTGAACTCGCGCGTGGCGCCGGGGGCGACCAAGCCCGGCCTTCCCCCGTACGGCGTGATGGAGATGACGGCGCTGCGCTCCCTGAGCCGCAACCTCGATGCGTTCTTCGGGGTGCAGAATCTGTTCGAGCAGGAGTACATCGTCCAGTTGCTACCGACGACAACTGGATCGCCACGCCTGGTCAACGGCGGCATCCGCGTCCGCTGGTCGGGGCGGTAGTCTCTTGCCGTGAGCCTGCTTCGTCGCACTTTCCATCAGAGCGGCTCTTCGACCGCCCTGGATTACACGAGCGGTGGGCGGCGTGCGGAAAAGGGCATTGGCGTCTGGTAATTTGCGGCTATCATTGGCCCGGCTGACCTCGAGGCCCGGGTCGAGCCTGGAGTGCCTGGGGGCGTGACAGGCCGATGATCAATGCCAATTTACGAGTTGGTAGGAAGGCAGATAAGCTCGTACAAGATTCTGTCACTGCTCGGCGCAGGCGGGATGGGAGAGGTATATCGCGCGCATGACCTCACGCTCGGCCGAGAGGTTGCCATCAAGGTCCTGCCGCCCATCTTCCTGTCAGATCCAGATCGGGTCGCGCGCTTCGAACGGGAAGCCCGCCTCCTGGCCGCGCTGAACCATCCTCACATCGGCGCGATTCACGGCATTGTCGAGGCCGACGGTGTTCGGGCCTTGGTGCTTGAACTCGTGGACGGCCCGACGTTGGCTGAGCGGCTGGCGCATGGCGCGATTCCGCTCGACGAGGTGGTGTCGATCGCGCGTCAGGTCGCTGCGGCGCTGGGGGCGGCGCACAGGAAGGGGATCATTCACCGGGATCTCAAACCGGCGAACATCAAAATTACACCCGAGGGTGTTGTCAAAGTGCTCGACTTTGGTCTGGCGACGGTCATCGCTGATGAGGGCGGGACTGAGCGCCTGTCGGCGTCGGACGCGCCGACCGTCAGCGCGTCAGCACAGCACGGGGGCAGACTGCTCGGGACCGCGCCCTACATGAGTCCCGAGCAGGCGCGCGGGCAACCGGTCGACAAGCGAACCGATATTTGGGCCTTTGGGTGTGTCCTGTATGAAGCACTCAGCAGGCGGCGGGCATTTACAGGCGAAACGATCTCCGAGACGATTGCCAAAGTTCTCGAACGCGAGCCCGACTGGCAGGCGCTCCCCGCGTCGACGCCGCCAAGAATGCACGACCTGCTGCGGCGATGTTTGCACAAGGATCCGAATCGGCGCCTGCACGACATCGCAGACGCGCGGATTGAGCTAGACGAGGCGCTCGAGAGTCCCAGGGTCGCAGGCGCCGGCGCCAGAACGCAGGTCGGGACATCGACGCGTTGGTGGCTGACGCGCGGCGCCGCCGCGATGATGGTCGTGGCCGTGCTCGGCGCGGCCTATCGTGTGATGACCGGCGGGGAGAACATCGACTCGGTGGCGGTCCTGCCTTTCGTGAATGTGACGGCCGATCCAGATACGGAGTACCTCAGCGACGGGATCACCGAAAGCGTCATCAACACGCTCTCACAGCTTCCTCAGTTGCGGGTGATGGCTCGTAACACCGTGTTCAGTTACAAGGGGCGGGAAGTCGACCCGCGCAGCGCTGGACGCGAACTGCAGGTGGATGCCGTGCTGACGGGGAAAGTCGTGCAACAAGGTGACGCCGTTGACATCCAGGCCGAACTCGTTGATGTCTCCAGGGGCTCCCAACTGTGGGGCAGGCGCTACCGCCGGTCCTTGTCGGACATCCTCACCTTGCAGGAAGAGATCGCGAAGGAGCTATCCGACACGCTGAGGTTACGACTGACCGGCGAAGAGCGGGAACGGCTCAGCAAACGTTACACCGAGAATACGGAGGCCTATCAGCTCTACCTCAAGGGGCGGTACTACTTCGATCAGAGAACCGGGGACGGGATCCGGCGAAGCATCGAACTATTCCAGGAGGCTATCAACAGAGATCCCAACTACGCGCTGGCATACGCCGGGCTGGCCAATGCCTATCTTCCGAGCGATATTGCGCTCCCCCCCAGGGAAAACATCGCCAAGGCCAAGGCTGCGGCGATGAAGGCGCTGGAGAGCGACGATTCCCTCGCAGAGGCTCACGTTGCATACGCGCGCGTCCTGCAGCACGGCGACTGGGACTGGCGGGGCGCAGGGCGGGAATTCACGAGAGCCATCGAACTGAATCCCACCTATTCGGAAGCTCGCCACATGTACTCGCACTACTTGATGCCAATCGGTCGAATCCAGGAAGCCGTTGCCGAGGCCAGGCGGGCCCTCGAGCTCGACCCGCTCGACGTTCTTGTCAATATCCACCTCGCATGGGCGTATCTCTACGCACGGCAGTATGACGACTCGATCGAGCAAGGGCGGAAGGCGATTCAGATGGACCCGAACCTCGAAGTGGCGCACAACATATTGGCGAGGGCATATTTGGGGAAGAGAATGTATCGAGACGCAATTCTGGAGTTCCAGAAGGCGGTCAGCCTTGCTGCCGGCACCGCGATCGGTCCCAATACATGGCTTGGGTATGCGTACGCCGTGTCTGGCAACAGAGGCGATGCCGTCAAGATACTCGACGACTTGGAGCAGCGACACGAGGGAGGGAGGATTGCGCCGTTCGATCTGGCGATGATCTACGTGGGCCTTGGTGAGCACGATCGAGCACTCGACTGGCTGCAACGGGCTTTTCAGGAGCGCTCGGGCGCCCTCTTGCTTCTCAAAGTCGACTCAGTCTTTGACGGCCTTCGGACTGACCCACGCTTTCGAGACCTGCTGGTGCAAGTCGGCCTCAGGCCGTAGCAGGAGGCCGCCGGTCGATCTCCTTCGAGCGGCCGTCCCCGGACCGAGCGCCGCTGCTATAATCGGCCCGGGTCATCAGCACGGCCATTGCCGCACCCCGGTTCAGATGCGGAGGAGTTGCGGTCCACATGCCACGCACGCTGCTCGGCGGGATTGCCATAGCTTCGATCGCGGCTGCGACCGTGTTGGCCGCGCAACAACAACCGCCGGCGCGCGTCGAGTCGGTGGGCCCGCCACCACACCGCGCGGTCCTGGATCGTTACTGCGTCACCTGCCACAACGAACGGCTGCGTACCGGAGGACTTTCGCTCGAGAAAGCCGACATCGCGCGTCCAGCCGACGCGCCCGAGCTGTGGGAGAAGGTCGTCACCAAGCTCCGGAGCGGCGCCATGCCGCCCGACGGGATGCTGCGGCCGGAGCAGGCGAGGCTCGACGGGCTCGTGGCGCACCTGGAAGCGTCGCTCGATCGCGCCGCCACAGCGCGTCCCAATCCCGGGAAGACGTCCCTGCGACGCCTGACCCGCACCGAATACCGCAGCGCGATACGCGATCTGCTCTCCGTAGAAATCGACACGGGATCCCTGCTGCCGGCCGACGATTCCCGATTCGGCTTCGACAACATCGGTAGTGTGCTGACGCTTTCGCCGCTGCTGGCGGAGCGGTACCTGGCCGTCGCGCGCCAGGTCCGCCGCCTCGCGCTTGGAGATGCCGCCATCCGTCCGGCGCTCGAGGTCTACGAAGTATCCAAGCACCTCATTCAGGAGGATCGCGCCAGCGAGGATCTCCCGTTCGGATCGCGCGGGGGTCTGGCCGTGCGTCATCACTTCCCGGCCGACGGTGAGTACCTCTTCAAGGTGCGCCTGCAGAGGAATTCCCGGGAGTACATCCGCGGGATGCAGGAGGCGCACGATCTCGACGTCCGGCTGGACGGCCGGAGAATCCGGCGATTCACGATTGGCGGCGAACGCAGAGGCAGGTCCGCGGGAATTTTTTCGACGGCCTCCATGGGCGACGTGGCACAGGAGCAATACGAACGCAGGGCAGACGAGGTCCTGGATGTCCGCCAATGGGTCGAGGCGGGACCGCACGTGATCAGCGCCGCGTTCGTCAAGGACGGATCTGTGCCGGAGCGTCCGCTTCAGCCGCGGATGACGATGTACGATTTCTCTCAGTACAAGGGTGGTGAGCCCGGCGTCGCCACGCTCGGCGTTGACGGCCCGTACAACGTCAAGGGTGTTGCAGCGACGGCAAGCCGCCGCAGGATGTTCGTCTGCCAACCCGCCGGACTCGCGGACGAGGAGTCCTGCGCGAAACGGATTCTCGCCACGCTGGCACGCCGCGCCTACCGCCGGCCGCTCGCCGATGACGACGTCCAGACGCTGATCGAATTTTATGAGAACGGACGCCGTGAGGGTGGCTTCGAAGCCGGCATCGGTCTCGCGCTCGAGCGCATGCTGGCCGGCCCCGAGTTTCTGTTCCGCATCGAGCGCGATCCGCCGAACGTGGCGGCCGGTACAGCGTATCGCATCAGCGATCTCGAGCTGGCGTCGCGGCTGTCGTTCTTTCTCTGGAGCACCATCCCCGACGAGGACCTGCTCGACGCGGCGGTCGGCGGGCGGCTGAGGCGGACCGCCGAGAT
>JBOGIR010000009.1:0-1638 GCA_050742335.1 Vicinamibacterales bacterium
GCCCTACCTTGAGAACGCGTGACGGCTCAACCGGCCGAACCGCCGTGGTACGGACCCGTATGCCCGGTGGTGTGGGAGGGGCGACATCGCGAGGTGTCCCCCTATCCCGATCAGCTTCCACGGCCGGATTTCCGAATTCTGGGGCACGCGCGTACCGCAACGACCGCGCAGGCGGCTCCAGGAACGACGATCGACGATCGCCCTGACCCGTACTATCCCCCTGGAGTGAGTCATCGGAACCATCGGGCACCGAGTGACCCGGGCACCTGGGTCACCCCCAGTTGCCCTTTCATCAGCGCTCGTCGTTCGTCGATCCGTCCCAGGAGCACGTGGCAGAAGAAGACGGACCAGATGCCATCGTCGACCTCTTCGAGGCCGACGCGATGCTGCTTCAGGGCGGTCGAGAGATACAACAGTCGGGCCTTGAAGCGAATGGTGCCGGCGTTGGTGACGCGCTTGACGAGGAAGTGGCCGGGATACTCGAGTGCGGGCAACGTGCCCGTGTATCGGCGGGTCGAAGGCCGATAGAGCGCGCCGGGCGTCCGACCCTTGAGGAATTGATGCGGCCGTTCGTCATTGTACTCCTGCCGAAACCGGTTGAACGCGCGTTGCTGCGCGGCGAGCGTCGCGCGCGGTGGCCGAATCGCGCCCTGCTTGAGCGTCTTGTGCATGCGCTCGTGTGCGCCGTTCTGTTGCGGGTGCGCCGGCAAGATCCGCTGGTGCTGAATCCCCAGGCGGAGCCACCAGACATTGAGTGGCGTAAGCCCGTGCAGCGAGGTGGACGCGAACGGGACGCCGTTGTCGGTGCGCATCGCGCGCGGTAAGCCGTATTCGCGGAACAGGCGATCAAAGATCGGCCGCACGCCGCTGCCTCTGGTCGAGACGAGCCCCTGACACGCCAGCAAGTACCGCGTGTGCTGATCGGTGACCGTCAGCGGATAGCAGTAGATCCGATCGCCGGTGCGGAACTGGCCTTTGAAGTCGGTGGCCCACAGGTCGTTGGGCGCCGTGGTGACCGGGGGCACGACGCCCGGGTGCTGCGTGGGCCGTCGGCGCCGGCGCTTCTTCACGAGGCCGTGGCGCGCCAAGAGGTCACCCGCCGTGCTGATCGCCGGCCAAGTCCTCGCCGGGTGTCGCGGCTCGAGCCATTGCAGCAGCTTCTCGGGGCCCCAGTCGGGATGCTGACGTCGGGCCGCGAGCAGCAGGTCCGCCACGGCCTTTTCAATGGCGTGCGGACAGTGATGCGGCGCTCGACTGCGGTCCTGAAGCGCGGGCCGCCCGCCGCTGTCGTAGCGCGCGAGCCACTTGTAGCCTGTCTTCCGGCTGACCGCGTAGCGGGCACAGAGCTCGGTCATGTCGTAGAGCCCGAGTCGGTGATCATCGATGAAGCGTTCGCGTTCTTCCACAGGTGCCGTCTCCAGCCAGGGCATCCCAACCTCCGTTGGGCCCCAGCGTAACGGTGTCACCCATGTTCCCGGTTTAATGTGTTACCTATGTACCCGGTTTGTACCCCACGCTGGCTAACAAGGCGATGGACCAGACACCGCGTCGGGCCGCTCGCGCGCCTCCCGGCGCTGGTGAACGCTGGTCATTAAACGCTCACGGTGGAAGGAGGGTGAGACATGCAAACGCAAGCCG
>JBOGIR010000010.1:0-9269 GCA_050742335.1 Vicinamibacterales bacterium
AGGTGGAAGCGAAGCATCTTCGAGTAATCCATCTTGTAGACGTGATCGCCCGACAGCACGATGACGTGCGTGGACGCCTCGCGCACGATGGAGTACAGATTCTGATAGACGGCATCCGCCGTGCCGAGGTACCAGTGTTCGCCGACCCGTTTCTGCGGCGGCAGGATCTCGATGAACTCGCCCAACTCCTCTGACACGACGTTCCATCCCATCCGAACGTGGCGATTGAGCGACAGCGATTTGTACTGCGTGGCGATGAAGATGCGCCGGAGTCCCGAGTTGATGCAGTTGCTCAGCGTGAAGTCGATGATGCGGTAGGGGCCTCCGAAATACACCGCGGGCTTGGCCCGGTCCCTCGTCAGGGGATACAGGCGTTCACCGGTTCCGCCAGCCAATAGAATGACGAGGATATCGTCGAGGTTCATGGGGTCAGGAAGGGGTGGCGATGATAGCACGCACGCGCGCCGCGCCCGGGTCGACGGCGTGTCGTTATCCTCCATATTTGCTGTGTCTTGCTCGTTTGACTTGCCCCAGATTCGTGCCTATGATGGGCGTTCGGACACCCTGAATGGCCCTCCAAGGCCCCTACGTTTACGAAGAGAGGAATGATGAATATCCGTCGGCTTCTCACGGTCGCGGTGGCGACCGCCATGCTCAGCGGCGCGTCGGTCGTCGCGCAGCAGAACAACCCGCAGCAGAACCGCCGCGATGAGGAGCGGAGGAGCCAGCAGGAGCAGCGCGACATCCAGGCGCTCGTGCAGCTGGTCGACGCAGTCGCCGCGGGGAAACTGCCGGCTCCGACCGACGTCGCCGTCATGTGGACCGGGAATCACTTCGTCAAGGGTGCGAGCGACGCGACCTACATTCCGTTTACGCTTACGGTAGGCGGGAGCACACTGGCCGCGCCTGGCGTGGCGCTCTATGTCCGTGCGGTGTCGAAGGCGGCGGCTCCGCCGCCGGCCCAACCGCCAGCCCAGCCGCCAGCCCAGCAGAACAACAACCGCGATCGGAACCAGCAACAGGCCGCGCCTGTCTACCCATGGGACGACATCCAGTTCCTGGACGTCCCGGCGGGTGGCAAGGTCTCGCGCGCGTTGATGTTGAAGCCGGGTGAGTACGACCTGTTCATTGCGCTCAAGGAGAAGACGCCGCAACAGCAGCAGCGAAACGCGCCGCCGCAGAAGTCCGGTCTGTTGCGCCATACGCTGACGGTCCCCGACTTCAACGGCCCGGATCTGTCGATCAGCACGCCGATCGTCGCCGATTCGGTCGACCCGTTGACGGCGCCGCTCAGCGCCGACGAGGCGAGAGCGAACCCCTACACGTTCGGCGGAACACTGCGCGTGGTGCCGGCGGCCGATGCGACGCTGAAGACGGCCGACGACTTCCAGTTGCTCTTTTGGGTGTACGGCGTCCAGCACAACAACGGCGTTCCTGATGTGCAGATCGAATACAACTTCCACCACAAGACGGCGGAAGGTGAGAAGTTCTTCAACAAGACGCAGCCGCAGGTGATCAACCAGTCCACGCTGCCACCGGGATTCAGCATCACGGCGGGACATCAGGTTCTGGGGTTTCTGGGCGTGCCGTTGAAGAGTTTTCCGGCGGGGGAATATCGCACCGAAATCAAGATCACCGACAAGCTGTCAGGCAAGACGCTGACGCACAACGCGACGTTCACCGTTCAGGCCTGAGAGGACCAGGAGGCCGCTGCAGTCCATGAACCGCCACTTCACGCTGTGCACGATTGCTGCGCTGGTGTGTGTCGTGGCCGCGGCACCGCCGGCCTCGGCGCAGTTCGGCGTCCGGACGCACGCTCCGACGTTCGTCCAGGCGTCGGCGGCGTCCTCCGCCGTGGTGCACGGCGTCGTGCTCGACGATCAGGGTAGTCCCCTGGCGGGCGCCGTCGTGTCCGCCTTTGGCTCCACCTCGGTGTTCGCGGTCTCCGATCCTCGCGGACAGTTCTCGTTCCGCAACGTGCCCTACGGGCCCTATGTTGTGCGCGCGCACCTGCAAGGCTACGTACCGCCGCGCGCCCGTCTCATTCAGGTCGATCGTGCGTCGTTGACGGTGTCGGCGATTGCCCTGACCCGCCGCAATGACGATGACGCCGACGTGCCGATTTTCGCAGCCGGCGTTGGTGGCGCCGATGTGCCGGCGGAGATTTCGGATGAAGGAGAAGGCCACGATCACGGAGAGGTCGCCTGGCGCCTCCGCCACCTGAAACGCAGCGTGCTCAAGGATGCCGCGATCGGTCTCATCGATGGCCTTGGCGGCAACGACTTCTTGGGCGATTCGCTCGACAGCCTGGGACGGGCCATCGGCACACCGGCGCGGCTCGCGTCGCTGATTGCCGACGTGCCGTGGAACGGCCACGTCGATCTGCTGACGAGCACCTCGTTCGACCGGCCGCAGGATCTGCTGTCGATGCAGACGTGGCTGCCGCGCGGTGTGGCATTCGTGTCGCTGGAGGCGCCGACGAGCAGCGGGCACTGGACGATGCGGGGCGCGGTCAATCAGGGTCAGGGCGACCTGTCCTCGTGGATTCTCGCGGCGTCGTTCCAACGGGCGCCCGCGCCGCATCGATACGAGGCCGGGTTGTCGTACGGCATGCAGTCGTACCTGGGGGGCCATGTCAGCACGCGTTCGGCCGTCTTCGATGGCAACCGCAACGTCGGTGCCGTGTACGCCTACGACGACTGGACGATCACCCCGAGGGTCGCGGTCAATGTCGGCGCGAAGTACGCGCGCTACGGCTATCTGCCGGAGCGAGGGTTGTTCAGTCCGCGCGCAAGCGTGACCGTCACTCCGACCTCAGACGACACCTTCAAGGTTCGCGCGGCGATATCACGCCGCGCCGTGGCCCCGGGCGCCGAAGAATTCATCCCGCCCGCAAGCGGGCTGTGGCTGCCACCCGAACGTACGTTCTCGGCGGTCTCGCCGCGCCGCGGCTTCACGCCCGAGCACCTCAGGCACGTGGAGCTGGCTGCTGAGCGCGAGTGGGGCGGCGGGCTCGTGACGGGCGTTCGCGCGTTTCGTCAGCGTGTGGACGACCAGCTCGTCACGCTGTTCGGCTCGGCGCTGCCTGGCGCCTCCGCTGCCGGCCTGGGTCACTACTACGTCGCGTCCGCCGGTGATGTCGATGCCCGCGGATGGGGCGTGAGCGTGAGCCGCACGATGGCGAATCGGTTGCGCGCGTCGGTCGACTATACGCACGTCGATTCAACGTGGCTCGGAACCTCGCCAGGCGACATGGCGCTGTCGCTGCGGGCGATCGCGATACGGCAGCACGAGCGCGAACGTTTTCACGACGTGACGACAACGGTGGACAGCACGCTGCCGGTCACCGACACGCACGTGTTCGTGATGTACAAGGTAAACTCGCGATTCGATGCGGGGCGCACGCCGTCGCGAGCGGGCGCACGATTCGACGTGCAACTCAACCAGGCCCTGCCGTTCCTGAACTTTGCCGGCGCGGAACTGGAAATGCTGGTGGCAGTCCGCAGCCTGTTCCGGGACGAGCTGCTCGATACGTCGGTCTACGACGAGATTCTCGCGATTCGGCCGCCCAAGCGCGTCGTCGGCGGCGTCACGGTCCGGTTCTAACGGCGATCGTCCGGTCAGGGGTCAAGGCTCGATCGTGTGAGCCTTGACTTATTTTTTCGCGCTTTTGCGCGTCCATTTTGTTGAACGAGTCGTACCGGCATTTGGATCGAGACAGTCCGGGGAATCGGTCGGTAGCGGCAAGCGATGTGATTGCAGTGTCTTACGAGCACTCGGACCCGCCACGTCGTGGTATATCGTTTGCTCCCTCGCGCGAGGTCGCAGGCGTCGCTCGTCGTCTGCGCCGTCACCGCATGTCGGGAGTCACCGCCGCTGCATACGCCCAGGGGCCCTGGATGCGCTGGGTGCAATCCGTGTTTCCGATCGTCGTGGTCGGCGTGCTGCTGTCGCTCGGTGTGGCGAACATCGTCGCGCGCGCAACCTTCGACGAGGTCGAGGACGGAGTGCTGTGGACGCTTGGCCCCGACGGCGTCGCTGCCGCGGAGATCGCGGAGGGCAGTCCGGCAGCGCGGGTCGGTCTTCGCCGCGGCGATGTGCTGCTGGCCATCGACGACCGGCCGGTGCAGGACGTGGACGACGTCCTGGTGGCGCTGCACGGCTCGCAGTCGGGCACGACGGCGCGTTACACCGTGCTGCGCCTGGGCGCCCGCGAGGTCGTCGACCTGCGCATCGCGGCCATCCCGAACGGTGCGCGCCCCTTCTACTTCCTGCTGGCGGGCGTCGGCGTCTTCACGCTGCTCGTGGGCGGCGCCGTTCGCGTGCTCCGGCCGCGCGATCCAGCGACGCTTCACTTCCTGTGGCTGTCGGTGGCGTTCTTTGGCCTGTTCACGTTCTCGTTCAGCGGACGACTGGATCGTCTCGACTGGGTGTTCTATTGGGGCGATGCCATCTCGATTCTGATGCTGCCGGCGCTCTTCCTGCACTTCGCGCTCGTGTTTCCGGCGCGGGCGTGCCGATGGACGGCTGGCGGGAGGGGTCGCATCGTTCTTCCCGTGATTTACGCGCCCGCTGTGATGCTTGGCGCGGCGCGCGTCGTTGCCCTGGCCCGCAGCGGGTCGAATGCACCGCTCTTCATGGGCGTGATCGGGGCGCTCGATCGGCTCGAGTACGCGTACGTGGCCGGATGCTTCGTTGCCGGCCTCATCGTCATCACGCGGGCGGTGGGCGAGGTGTGCTCGATCACCGGGCGGCGGCAGTTGCGCTGGATCGCCTGGGGCACGGGCCTCGGCATGGCGCCGTTTGCGTTCGGGTACGCCGTTCCCTGGTCTGCGGGCGTGGAGCCGTCGCTTCCCATGCAGCTGTCCGCTGTGCCGTTGAGCCTCGTGCCGCTCGCCTACGCATCGGCGATTGTGCGGTACCGGCTGATGGACGTCGAGGTCATCGTCAAGCGCCTGCTGGGATACGTCGCGGCGGTGGCGGCCGTGGTGGCGATCTACGTCGTCCTGCTGCAGGGATTCACGCGGCTGTTTTCCGGCGGCAGCACCGGATACAACTGGATTCTCGCGGCGGCGGTCACCGTGATCGTGCTGCTGCTGGCGCCGTCGGTGAAGCAGGCCGTGCAGAACGCGCTCGACCGGGCGTTCTACCGCGACCGCTACGACTACCGGCGTGCGCTGGTGGGCTTCGCCCGCGATCTCAACCGGGATCTCGACCTGAATCGGCTTGCCGAACGGCTGGTCTCCCGCGTCGGGGAGACGCTCGTGGTGGACCGGATGGCGCTGATGCTCGCCGACGAAACCGCGCCTCGGTTCGAATCGGTCTGTGCATCCGGGTTCGCCGACCGGCCGGCGCCGCTGGCGACAGGCTCGGAGATCGGCGCGCGGCTGGAGGCGGGGCATATCGTCGCGCTCGATGATCCAATCGCCGCCAGCGGGTTTTCACCGGAGGAACTCGAGCTCTGGCGCGGAATCGGCCTGTCGTACTTCATTCCCTGCGTGTCCAACGACGCGACGATCGCCGTCCTGGCGCTGGGGCGCAAGGAAAGTGGCGAGCCGCTCAACAGCGAGGACATCGCGCTTCTCGCGACGGTGGCGGGTCAGATGGCGACGGCGCTCGAGAACGCACGGCTGTATCGGCAGCTCCACGTCAAGGCGCTGGAGCTCGATCGGCTGCGCGCCTTCAACGAAAACATTCTCGAGTCGCTCGACGACGGACTGCTGGTCGTCACCCTCGACGACCGGATTGTGCGGTGGAACAGGGCGCTCGAGCAACTGTACGGCGTGCCCAGAACCGAGGCCGTGGGACTGACATTGGACGAGGTCTTCGACGCGGCGGTCGTTGAAGCCATCAGGGCGGCGCGCCGCGACACCCCCGGGGGGGCGACGCTGTCGCGCATCCGACTCGCAGGGCGCCACGCGGCGGCGGCGTCCACGATGATCGTCAACGTCGCCGTGGTACCGTTGCGCGCAGCGGAAGGGGGCCTGCAGACGACTGTGGGGACCATCGTGATCCTGGAGGATGTGACTCGACGTGTCGAGCTCGAGGAACAACTCCAGATCTCGGAGAAGATGGCGTCGATCGGACTGCTCGCGGCGGGTGTCGCGCACGAGATGAACACGCCGCTGACCGGGATTTCGAGCTTCACCCAGATGCTGCTCGAAGGGTCCGATCCCGAGGATCCCCGCACGCGCCTCCTGGAAAAGATCGAGCGGCAGACGTTTCGCGCCGCGAAGATCGTCACCGGCCTGCTCAATCTGTCGCGGCCGGCCGCTGCCGCCGGCGGCGAGATGGGGCCGGTCGACCTCAATGCCGTCGTCAACGACGTGCTGTCGTTGCTCGAGCACCAGTTCGAGCTCCACCACATCAAAGTGCGCCGCGAGCTGCACGCCGGCACCATCATTGTCCGGGGCTTCGAGCACAAGCTGCAGCAGGTCTTCCTGAATCTGTTCCTCAACGCCAAGGACGCGATGCCGAAAGGCGGATGGCTCTCGGTGGCGACATCGCTGAAGGCCGGCGCGCCGGTCGTGGAGGTCGCCGACACCGGCGCCGGGATCCCCAATGAATATCTGGCCCGCATCTACGATCCGTTCTTCACGACCAAGTCGATGGGCCACGGCACTGGCCTTGGCCTGTCGATTACCTACGGCATCGTCCGCGAGCACCTCGGCTCGATCGAGTGCGAGAGCGACGTCGGACACGGCACACGCTTCATTCTCGAATTCCCGCCGGCGCCCGCCGCGCGGTCGGTCCACACCGCCTCGGCGGCGTCCAAGGCGGCGCACTCCTAGCAGGTATGTCCATGCGGCGTAATGCTTCCATCCTGGTCGTCGACGACGAAGAAATCATGCGGGAGATCCTCGAGACGCTGCTGACGCACGAGGGCTATCGGGTCCGTCTCGCTGCCACGGGAGCCGAAGGGATCGAGCTCGCGAAGTCGATACCGTTCGACGCTGCCATCGTCGACCTGATGATGCCCGGCATCGACGGCATGTCGACGCTCCAGGAGCTGAAGAAGGTTGACGACGATCTGCCCGTATTGATGATTACGGCGTTTGCGTCGGTCGAGACGGCCATTGCGGCGATGAAGCTCGGCGCCTTCGACTACATCACGAAGCCGTTCAAGAACGACGAAGTGCTCGTGGTCGTGCGGAACGCCGTGGAGCAGCGGCAGCTGAAGGCCGAGAACACCGCGCTGCGGCAGACGCTGCAGTCTCAGCGGGAGCACTTCGCGGGCATCATCGGGCGCAGCGCGAGGATGCAGCAGGTCTTCAATCTGATCGTCCAGGCGTCGCCCAGCCGCTCGACGATTCTGATCACGGGAGAGAGCGGCACCGGCAAGGAGCTGGTCGCCCGGGCCATCCATGCCCATTCCTTGCGGGCGGACCGCGCGTTCGTGACGGTGAACTCGGGCAATCTGCCGCCCGATCTGCTCGAATCAACCCTGTTCGGCCACGTGAGAGGCGCCTTCACGGGCGCCGTGTATCCGAAGAAGGGGCTGTGCGAGGTGGCGGATCGGGGCAGCATCTTCTTCGATGAAATCGGCAACATTCCCCTCGAGACGCAGGCCAAGCTGCTGCGGGTGATGCAGGAGCGCGAGTTCATGCGGCTTGGCGGAATGGAGACGATCAGGGTCGACGTACGGATCATCGCCGCAACCAACTGCGACCTCCGTGAGATGGTCGGTGCAGGCCGGTTCCGCGAGGACTTGTACTACCGGCTGCACGTCATCAACATCTGGCTGCCCCCGCTGCGCGACCGGAAGGAAGACGTTCCCGTGCTCGCCCAGCACTTTCTCGAGAAGTACAGCCGGGAGAACGTCAAGCCGGGCCTCGAGCTGACGGCCGATGCGCTGGATCTGCTCATGGACTACGACTGGCCCGGCAACGTCCGCGAGCTCGAGAACGTGATCGAGCGTGCCGTCGTCCTCACGGCGGGTCCGCGGATCGGCGCCGACCTCGTTCCCGAGCACGTGCGCACGTCTCCGTCGTTCCACATCCCGAGGTTCGTGGTGCCGCCGGAAGGCATTTCGTTCAAGGACGTGATCATGAGCGTCGAGAAGCGGCTCATCGAATCGACGCTCGACGCGGCGGGCGGCGTGCAGAAGCGCGCAGCGGAACTGCTGGGGATCAAGCCGACCACGCTCAACGAGATGATCAAGCGCTACGACATCGGACAGCGGCGCAAGAAGAACGGCGCGCCCGAGCCGTCGACGGCAGACCGGGAGGCGAAGCCGCCGGTCGCGTCGCGATCGCGGCCGGCGGTTCCCACCACCGAGCTCACGCGCGAGTAACACATTTCACCTTTACGGGCCACGAAGACACGGAGACACAGAGAGGAAATTCCACTCGTTTGGAGGCGAACTCCGTGTCTCTGGCGCCCGTCGAAGCAAGAATCGGGTGGAGGGTACGTAGTGTCCGACTTCAGCCGGACCCGGACCTCGCCGGCTTCGTGCACCGAAATAAGATCAGCGCGTCGCCGGACATCAGCAGGCGCGCATCGACGAAGCCGGCGGCTGTCAACGCGGCGAGGTGCTCCTGCTCGGTCATGAACAACGCGGTGCTGCGCGGGGACTCGTCCTCCGGAACGCGATCCGACATCAGGAAGAGGCCTGCCGCCACGAGAAGGCCGTACACCTGCCGGTACAATCCCGGGACGTGGCGCTTGTGCCGAACCTCATGGACCGCCTGCATTGAGATGACCGCCTCATACGGTCCCGCCACCCGTTGCGACCAGCCCGCCATTCTGAAATCACCGAGCACGAACGTGGCCGACGGGAAGCGGCCGACGCGATCGCGACTCATGGCGAGCATCGGTTCAGAAAAATCAAACAGCGTGTAGCGTCCGAGATGCGTGCAATCGCGCAGCACGTGTTCGGCGAGCAGCCCGGGACCCGATCCGAGCTCGAGAACACGTGAACCCGGCGCTAGCGCCTGGAACTCGTCGGCGATGGCCTGTCGGACGTGACGGCGCTGGGGACGCTTCTCGTCGGCGGCGTCCGCCCACGCCCTGGCGCCGGCGGGACTCTGCAGGTCCTCCGTGTAGGGCACATCCTGCTCGCTGTCAGCCAGGCGCGCGTGTGTTCGGTCGACCCCGTTCATGACTTCCTGACGCGCATCACCAGCCGCTCGAACCGGCCGAGCACCGCGTCCCAGCGGTGATTCTGGCGAATATACCGTCGGCCGTTCTCGCCGAGCCGTGCGCGCAACCGCGCATCGGTCATCAGCAGCCGCAGCGTCTCGGTGAATTCGTCGCGGCTGGCATAGAAC
>JBOGIR010000011.1:0-10866 GCA_050742335.1 Vicinamibacterales bacterium
TCGTCTACGCTGATGTGTTCAAGATCGGGCACGACACCTACCGTGCCGGCTTGCTCGACCAGATGCAGCGCGGCCGCCTGCCGGACGAAGAGCAGCGCGCGCGGATGCCGAACGCGACGTTTCGCGATCGAATGACGTTGCACCTCGGCGGCAAGGAGATTCAGATTCTCTATTTCGGCTCCGCGCACACGAAAGGGGACGCCATCCTGTTTGTTCCCCAAGACCGGATCGCGTACATGAGCGAGGTGTTCTTCAACGAAGAATTTCCGAATATGGCGGGGGGCTACGGCGTCTCGTGGATCCGGGTGCTGGATGCCGTGAAGGCGCTCGACGCCGAGATCTTCATACCGGGTCATGGGCCAATCCCTGAGGATCCGAAGCAGACTCGAGCGGCGCTCGACCGCATGCGGCAAATCCTCGTGGAAGCACGAGACGGACTCCAAAATGAGATTGCGCGGGGCGCGAGTGAAGATCAGGCAGTCGCCGCGGTCAAGCTCGATCAGTACGCGAAGCTGTATGCATTCGCCGCGCAGAGGGAAGTTGTCCTGCGACGAATGTATAAAGAACTGAAGGGGACGCTCCCATGATGGGGCGGCGACCAACGTGATACCTCGTCACCAACGCCGGCCTACGGTGCGTCGGTGAGGAAGTGGTACATCGCGAGAACGTTCAGCGGGACCCAATCGAACCCTTCCCACTGGCTGTACTCCGACATCTTGATGTTCTGCTGCATCTGTTCCAGCGTCTGGCCCTTGGCAAGGCCGGCGGCGACCGCGTCCTGGAGCTTGTCGAAGTACACGCGCCACGCGGTGACGTCTTTCACCGTGCCCACGGGCCCATGGCCCGGAACCACGAACTTGAGACCGGAGGCCAGCTTCTCCGCGTTTCGGATCGCGGTTCTCCACCCTTTGTAGTGCCCGAGCTCGTAGTCCATCTCCCGGTTCGGCAGCCGCCGGAAGGATACGAAGTCGACGAGGAACAGCACGCCGTCGTCGGGAAACGTCATGAGGCTCGAGTCCATCGAGTGATTCATCTCGCCGACCCAGCTCAGCTCCACCCGTTTCCCGCCCAGGCGGATCTGATACGTGTCCTTGTACGTGACGTCCGGAGGGCGGACGAAGCTCACGGGCCCCCGCATGACCTCCGCGCCGCTGAGCACGCCGTCGCGGTTCGCGTCGTACGCGTCGAAAGGGACGTTCGCCGGCGCTTCGGCCTTTTCAACCACGCCGTTGCCATTCGCATCGAGCTTGGCCACCGGCGCAAAGTCCCCGACCACCTGCGTGAGCCTGGTGGACGGTGGCGGCATCGCCAGGTGCGTGAGCATGTTGGCATGGCCGACGAACCGGGCCGTGTCCGCGAAGACGTCCCCGCCGGAGGCATGGTCCCAATGGTGGTGGCTGTAGACGACGTATCTGACCGGAACCTTGAAACGTGCGGCGAGCTCCCCCTTGAGCCATCTCGAAAAGTCGGCGTTGATCGGATCCGCCAGAACGATGCCCTCTGAGGTGACCAGGAATACGGTACGGTGGTTGTTGTTGGTCGCCGTGTAGACGCCGCCGCTGACCGGCTCAATGGACCGGCGCGGTGCCGCCTCCTGGCCCACGGCCTCTGAAGCCATGACCAGCACTGCGGCCACGCCAACCAGGATCCTCGTTGTCGTACTGCTACCCATCGCGCTCTCCTTTGCGCTTCAGTGTAGTCGAACCTGGCCGATGAATCCGAAGCGTGCCATCCCGCGTGCCTTGTACGCGGACCCGGGGCGGCCCAAAGCGGCGAGCGCCCGAACGCTAACCGCACAACGGATCTAATATTTCCTATCGTCTCACACAGGGATCCTGCTGACGGAGCTGCGGCCGGCCGTTGATGGCGTGGGCGAGTTATAGACGCCTCCTCGGTAGCCTCGAGCACGGCCTGAAACAGCGGGGACACGGCGTCGGTAGGCAGCATGGTCGTGGCTCAAAATCAAGTCTTCTAGCGATAATCTTCTTGTCCTTCGGGCTCCGCTCTCAGTTCGGCTCGGGTCGTGACATCGCCCGCCACATCGATGATGTTCTGATACGCGATGTACTTGAAGCCGGAGACGACGAGCTTGTACCTGCCCTTGGCAACCTTGATCTTCGCCACGCCCTTTTCGTCGGTGAAAGCTCTGTAGGGATGTACAAGGACGTGGGCGCCCTCGATCGGGGTTTGCTTTTCGCTGTCGATGGCCTCTACCCTCACTTCATGATCGGGAGCGTTGACGACCTTGACCGCGAACGTGCATGAGCCGGCCGCATGGGGGACGCCTGAGTCCGACCCGGGAGTCTTGGCCTGCCACCTATAGTCTCCCGCAATAAATGGAGCGACAACGTCGACCTCGGCGTAATACAGGGCGCTCGTGCCGGGCCAGATATCGTCAGCAAGGCTTGCCGCTCCAACTTGTGCACCTTCATGGTCGACAATCGTAAGCGGCCTCCCGGTCAAACGGCACCCGGCCGAGCATTTGACGCCAATCTTCAATTGAAACCGTTCGCCGGCCGCGATGGTGGAGGGCAAGCCCCAGGCGTTCACACTCGCCGCGTGAGCCTTTGCCACGAAGGAGAACTCCGTCGAGGTCTCCTCGTGCACGACCCCATCGTTCTCAGACGCGGCGACAACGGCCCGGCAGACATGCTCGCCCGCTTCGAGCGGCGCCCGCAATGTCAACGCGCTCGTCACGTACACCTGGCCGGCGCGCTCTGTGAGCTCTGCACTCGCGAGCTCGGTATCGTCCCGGTTTCGGATCGAAACCCGTTGTCCCCCTAGATCGCATCCATGAGGGCAGGAGGCGCGGGCCCGAACGGTCACCTCGGCCCCGGCATCTACCTCGCTTCCAGAAACCTCGACGGCGCACGTGCGCCGACCGTGCGTCGTGATCCCAGCGGCCTTCATCCTTGACTCAACTCACTAACCAGCCACGGGGCTCTGCCCCTTGATATCCCCACAACGCCCCTCGGCTGGTTAGCACTGTATCTGCTTGGCGCGCTCCGCGCGCCCTAGTCCGTTATGCGGCTACCGATGCAACGGGTACAAAATTCACGTTTCGAGCCGCATAACGGACTAAGGCCGCTCGTATCACGGCCCTTCCCGCCATGATGTTGCCGCCTCCGCCATCAATCTCAGGCCGATGGCTCCTGGGCAGCGTTCGTCCCAGCAATGTACCCGTGGACCGTGGCTCTGCCTATACCGTGTTGCCAGCCGCCGCCGCTTGCCTCGCCCCCTGCGTAGAGGCCCGGTATCACCCGACCGTTCGTATCCAGGACTTCGGTCTTTCCGTTGATTCGAAGACCGCCGTAGGAATCGAGCACCCGAATCACCGCGGCGGCCGCATAGAAGGGCGGAGTGTCGATCCGATGCAGCACCGGCTTCTCGAAGTCTTCGTCCATACCCTTGTCCGCGGCCTCGTTGTACCTCCTCACCGTCTCCTCCAGGTATTTCAACGGCATCTTCTGATGGGGAAGCGCCATGACTTTCTGCGCCAGCTCGGCAAGGGTATCGGCCTTGTGGCAGTAGCCGTCGGGCGGGTCCGCAATGTAGGGGTAACGAATCTTCCAGCCACCCCGTGCGACCGCAGCGGAATCGAAGATGGCCCACACGGGTCCGGACGCGTAATCGGGGGGCCGTGAACCTTCGTTCATCGCCAGCGCCGCATCGGAGGCCGCAGACCTTCGATATTGTGCCTTGACTTGCGCGGGGCTCGCGTTGCGCCAATCGAGCGGCACGAAAAGCTTGCGCGTGCCGTCGTTCCCGGGTGGATACACCGCATCGCTGGAGGTGTCCGCGATGGCGCTCTCATTATAGAAGCGCCGCCCTACCTGGTTCACGGCGATCGCATGTTCCCATCCGGCGCCGCCGATACTGATTCCCTTGGCTCGTGCAAAGAGGAACGAGGGATGTCCGGGGAAGATGCTGCCCACCGGATCGCGGGTCCCGACCACGCTGCTGATCGTCGGCGAGGCGGAGGAATGTTGGAAGTTCTGCATCATGCCCGCGAGGTTCGCGCCGATTCTGATCCCGGCGACAATCCCGCTGCCGTCCATGTTGAGAGGCCCGATGAGCGCGCTGGGCCCGTACTCGATCGACGGCTCGACCAGTCTTGGATCGAACATGGTCCTCAAGGGCACACTGCCGTGCATGCCTCCGGTGGCGACGATGACGGCCTTCCTCGCCCGGATGTAAATGGTCTGGGCGCGCTCGTCGATGTTGCCATTCCGCCAGAAGCTTTCCAGACGCGCCCCGGTTTCCGGGTGCATTCGTGGCGTGTAACTGGCTTTGACCCCCAGAACCTTGCCCGCGAATGGCTGTTCCCGGACGATCTCATCCAGATGGCGGTTGAGCATGAACTGCACGCCCTTTTCCCTGGCGCTGAACTCGAGCGATCGGGAGATGGCGAAGCCGCCATAGACCCACCCTGGTGCGCCAAGCGAGTCTGCCGGGGCTCCCGGCGTCTGACGCATAGGATTGAATGGCGAGTGCCGCTCGCCGGTGGGATCTCCTCTGTCCTCCGGCGAGAGCGTGCCTGCCTTGATGTCGGTCTTGCCGGCCATCTTCATGACGGACCTGGCGGCCCGGGCCCGCGACATTCCTCCACCCTGATGCGTGCCGTCGATCCGCGCGAAGCGGACGTAATTGTCCATCATGAATTGCCTGGTCTTGGGAGCATTGTCGGCCCACGCACGATGGAGCTCCCGATCGTTGTAGCGATACCTGGCCACGCCCGTGGCGTCGACGACCGACCAGTCTGTCATGTCCCTGAAGAGACGGTCAGGATCGTCCTCCAGATCTTCGGGCTTGATGAGAGGGGCGGTGAGCCCCAGGCCTTCAGGGTCGGCCGCTGCCCGGTCTCTTTCTTGTATCGCGTCGCCGCCGCCAAGCGACGTCCAGCCCCCGCTGTGCACCAGCTTGCCGCCGACGTCGAAGTTCTGCTCGATCACGAGCACGGACGCGCCGAGGTCCCGGGCCCTGACGGCAGCATGCAGCCCCATACACCCCGCCCCGAGCACCACGACATCGACTTCATGGTTCCACGTAATGGATCGCGCGCCAGATGGAGATTCTTGCGCCAGCGGTGATCCCGACAGAACGGCCGACCCCACGCCAGCGGCAGCTCCGCGCTTGACGAATTCGCGCCTGCTGAGAGCCTTCGCCTGCGCAGCCTCTGATTCGTTCCGCCTGGTGCCGTGTTTCTTGGCCATGTCCGTTCCTCCCTGAAGCCTGCCGGCAATCACTCGTCGGTGACCAAGGGCTAGCTCACGCCGACGTCCTCATTCCCGCGTTGAGCCGGCTTGGAAGTCGGGCTTCTCCGCCTGTGGGACGGCGCAGGCTTTAGGCGTAACTCCGTTATGCGGCTCCAAACGTGAATCTTGTGCCCGCTGCATGGCAGCCGCATAACGGACTAAGCGCCTATCGGCTGCTCGTCGTCGTCGACCGGTTAATGGTCACCAGGCCAATTCGGTTGACGCTCGTTTGATGGACCAGCAGGTTGCCATCGGCGGTGGCGCGGAGGTTGCGCAGCGTGCCGACACCGGACGGAAACGCCCAGCTCTGAAAGCGCTCCGTCTTGGGATCGAACCGCACCAGCGCATCGGGCCGCCGGCGCGACTCGTTGAACCAGATGATATCGTTGACGGCAACGATCGCGTACGGCTGCGTGTCTTCGCCGCTTGGCGCCTGCCACTCCTTGACCTCGCCGGTCGCCGGATTCAGCCGGCCCAGCCTGCCGAGCGAGTAGTTCACGTACCAGACCATGTCGTCGCTGGTGATCGCGGTGCGACGGATCCGCGATTTCTGATCGGGAACGGGGTACTCGCGCACTGCCATCGTCACGGGATCGATGCGCGCGATCTTGTAAGTGCCGGTAAGAGCGACCCACGGCACACCCTTCGAATCGATGGCGAGGCCGTACGGGTCGGCATCGGGCGTCGGTATCTTGACGAGCCTGATTTCACCGTTCGCCGGGTTCAGCCGCCCCACCATATTGCCGTTCTGCACGGTGAACCACAGGATGCCGTTGCGATCGAACTCCGGCGTATGCGGGTCGCGGGCGGCGGGATCCGGCAGGATGTAAACCGTAGCCTCGCCGGTCTTCGGATCCAGCTTCCCCATCGTCCCGTTGCCATTGCCCACGTACCAGATGTTGCCGGCCCGATCGCTGGTGATGCTGTGCGGGCGCGCTCCCTGCGGCAGCGTCCACTCACGCATCTCCCCGCTCCGTGGGTTCAGACGGCCGACGATGTTGCCCCAGTGCCCGGCCCACCAGATCATCCCGTCGGGCGACTGGACGGGATCACGGGAGCGCTGACCGAGCGTCGGCACCTGCCACTCGCGGAACGAGATCTGGACCGGGCCCGGCACGAGCTTCGGTTCCCGGCCCGGCTTCGCCGGGAAGTGTGTGGCCAGATACTGCGCGACGGTGTCTGCCTGCGGGTCGGGCAGCTTGATCATCGTGCCGAAGAGCCCATGCCAGCGCTCCTTCGTATAGCCGGCTGAGTTGGTGATCTGATTGACCCCGTGGCAGGTCGTGCAGGCCCGCTGCACGAGCTCTTTGCCCGCCCCGTCGGGCAGCGCGGCCGCCTGCTGGCCGCCTCCTCCGCCCTGAGGGGCCTGCGCCTGAGCTGCCCCGGTTACACCTGCGCCGATGAGCGCCAGTACCAGCAAGAGGGTTGAAAGTCGCGACATGATTTCGTCTCCTTTTCCGACCTTGCGTTCCCTGGAACCGCGCTTATCGTAGCGCCGCGCGCGGGACGATTCAACGGCGACGTGACCAATCTGCAGGCTCGTGACGTACATGAAGTCGAGGCCGGGCTCCTCCGGCCGGGCCGCGCTACTTCGAGCGGCTGGCCGGACCCTCCGCAAGCGTCTGGACGCGATAGAGGGACTCGAGCGCCGTCAGGTAGAGCGTCTGCCGGCCCGGGCCGCCGAACGCGACATTGCGCGCCACCGACGGCAGGCGAATGATGCCGAGGTGCTTGCCGCGCGGATCCACAACCTGGATTCCCGCCGCCGTCGAGACGTACAGCCGGCCCATCGCGTCGATTGCTATGCCGTCGGCCCGGCTCCGCGGACCGAGTGACCCCTTCTCCGGTTCGACCAGCCTGGCGAACTGGCGCTTGTTCGACACGCGGCCGTCGGCGCCCATGTCGAACGCGTACACGAACTCCCCTTCCGTGTCACCGACGTAGAGAGTTTTCTCGTCGATGCTGAGCGTGAGGCCATTGGGGCGCCTGATCTGGCTGTCCAGCAGTAGCACGTCGCCCTTTGGTGTCAGGTAGTGCACGTTTCCGGATTCTTTCGGCGCGACGTCGGGCGCCGGGCGCGGCGCCGGATCGGTGAAGTAGATGCCGCCGCGGCCATCGGCAATCAGATCGTTCGGTGCACGGAGCGGCTGCCCGTTGAACTGCGTCGCGAGCGGCGTGACGCGCTTATCCGGTGTCACGGAAACAATGCGGCGCCCCGCGCCTTCGGCCGCGAGCAGCCGGCCGTCGCGGGCGAGGAACAGCCCATTGGCGCCGTTCGTGTTCTCGCGCCAGACGACGATCGTACCGTTCGGCTCCAGCTTGTACGTGATGCCGGCGGGGATGTCGCTGAAGAACAGTCCACCGTCGGGGGCAGCGACCGGGCCCTCGAGCCCCTTGTAGCCGCCGCGGACCAGCTCGACCTTCGCGCCGGCCGCGATGACGCCGGGAATCGCGGCCTGCGGTCCGCGTGATTCCTGGACGCCGGTCACGAGCGCGCCGGAGGTCAGTATGATGACGAGCGACGAGAGCGCGCGTTTCATGATGACACACCTCCCTGAAGCCGTACAGTCTGGCCGCATGCTCGACGAGAGTCCGGTGCGCCGAGGAGAGTACGGCGCGTCAGTCGGTCATCGCCGGTCATGGGCCGCGCGGCACATGCTAACACGCACCACCAGACGGTACCGCCGCCGTTGGCCCGCTCCCGGATCAGCGCGTGCCGAACTGCATCTCGTAGATTTTGCCGCCAGCCATTGCGGCCGTCCAGCGCCTCCAGACTCGAAGGCGTGATTGCGAAGCGGAAGGATTCGCCGCACCCCGACGCGCGGGCTGTCCCTGAGCCGCGAGCGCAGCGCGAATCGAACATGACGGCGAGGAAGCAGGCAAATGTGTGACGAATCATGCATAGCCTCCTGCAGTTCCGAGTTGGCCGGTGGGCCACGCTTGGATCAGGCACGTTGTTTGAGGTGCGAAGGGTGTTCTCCTCCTTTGCGGCCGATTTCCGGGCGTGTCGAGGGTGCCTCGATTGCACAAGCGTCATCGAGCCGTCGATCTTTGCCGTGTGTAAGGAGGGTCTAGGAGATGTTTCGCCTTGCTGCTGTTGCCGTGAGCCTTGTGCTGAGCGCTTCGCCGCTGTACGCGCAGGAGACCCTGTTCACCGTCACCGTCACGTTCGCCAATATCCACGCCGGACCGAGCATTTACAGCCCGGTCATCGCAACCGCGCCACCAGGCAGGACCTTCAAGGTCGCGCGCGAACTCGGAAGCTGGGTGGCCATCCAGTGGCCTGCTTCGGGGGATGGCCTCGGCTACCTGCACACCAGATGGGGCTCGTTCTCGCGCGAAGGCGCCGCCGACGCGGGGGGCGCGGTCGACGCACCGTTGACAGCAGCGCAACCCGTGGCGGAATCGGTGCCTGCGCAGGGTTCGGCGCCTGTGCAGGAGCCGCCAGAGACAGTGGCGAGGGGTGACGAGCCGGCCATCGCTGAGGACGCGGCGCGGCCCGCGCAGGGTGCGGCCGGTCAGGCCGCCTCGACGCAGAAGCCGAGCGACGATGCCTCGGTACCGGCGAGCGATCGACGCGCGCCGGGGGCATCCGACGGCCAGGAGGCCCGGGAACAGGCGCGACACGTGCTGCCGAAAACCGCGAGCCTGCTTCCTCTCGTCCTGATGTTGGGATTGGGAGCGATCGCCGGCGGCCTGTGGCTGCGGCGGCGAACCTGCTAATCGGGAGGAACCTTCAACTGGTGCGCCACGACGCCCGTTCATCGTGGCGTGCCTGGGCTTCGCCATGATGCCGGCAGCTGCACAGGACACCGCCCACTACGGCGTCTGGTCCGATCTGGTGGTGCTGCACGCCACAGTGATGAACGGCGACGGCGCGTACGTGCGGGGCCTTCCGGAAACCAGCTTTCGTGCGTTCCACAAAGACGAGCCCCAAACGCTCGACTTCTTCCGCGAGCAGGACACGCCGGCCCGTCAGCCTGGGCAACCGACTGCAGCCGACATCAGGAGCAGCTACATGCCGGCGTACGCGCAACCCGCGCCCGTCCGCAACGGCGAGCGGATACGCCTGCGCGTCGAGGCGTACACACCCGATGGCCGGAGCCTCGAGGTCAGGACGCGTCCCGGCTACGTCGCCACAAGCCCCTCGACCGCCTCCGAGGGTGGTGCACCTTGAGCAGTGTCACGATCCGCGGAACCGCCGGGACATTGCTGATCGTCGCCGGCGTAACCGCCGTCTCCTGGTCGAGCTTCGTCACCGCGCGCGCTGCGTACGTGCGGTGGGCTCATGTGCGTGCGCTGCCAGCGGAAGCCGTGGACACGCCTCGGGCCGGAGCGCCGATCGGTCTGCTAGAAATCCCCCGTCTGGGACTCACCTCGATCGTCGTCGAAGGCGACGACCCTGCGTCGCTACGTGTAGCCGCCGGGCACCTGCCGGATACGCCATTTCCGTGGGAGTCGGGCAACAGTGCCGTCGCGGGACACCGCGATACCGATTTCGCGCCGCTCGAGGGCATCGGCCCGGGCGACATCGTCCACTTCGCCACCGCCGATCGGAGGCTGGACTACGTCGTGCGCGCCACGCGGATTGTCGAGCCCACCGACATCAGCGTGCTCGCGGCGACCGACCAGCCGATGCTCACGCTCATCACCTGCTACCCGTTCCGCTACATCGGCGCGACGCCGAAGCGCTTCGTAGTGCACGCCGAGCGGATGACCCCGGGCGACGAGGTGGAGTGACCATTCTTGATGGACGACCGAGGCTGAGTGGAGCGAGGGGACTCGTCATTCACGAGTTCCTGCACGCGCTGGGTCTCGGGGAGAACCCGCCGACCAGCGACGAAATCACCGAGCGCGTGACCGCGAAATGCGGTGCCGAGCGTTAGCGCGATGCCACCCCTGACTACTCCAGCATCTGCGCCGTGAGATCTATCGGGTAGCTTCGACAACGGCGAGCGGGAAATCCCGCGTGTAGCGGAGCAGGTAGTCGACTCGCTTCGGAGGCCTGCGGATGAACCCCTTGCCGACTGGAACGATCCGACCGTCGGTGATCGTGCGCTGCTCGGCGATTGAGTGTGGATCGTCATCCCAACCCGCCGCTTGCAGGCGTGGGACGACGTCCATGCGGCACGTGTCGGCTTCTGTGGGCACCGCTTGGGAATTCTACCGCTGAGCAGGTCGGTGGCCGGTCAATGTTTCAGCCGCTTTTTGGACGGCTTCCGAGCGGTCATCCCGGCTTTCACACTTCGCCTCACTCGGGTGCGCGACGCTGCTGCTGCAGGCTGGCCAGACTGTACACGTAGTGAGCGAGCGCCTGGGCCACTCAAAAATATCGATGACGATGGAGGGTACGCGCACGTCCTGCCCGACATGCAGCAGGAGGCTGCCGCGACGATGGGATCGCTCCTACACGGGTGAAGTCCCGGAAGATGCTTCAATCGGAACAAAACTGAACCTACCAAACCTGCCGACGACGATGTCACCCACCATCAGTGATGACGGATGACTGTTCCTGAATTCTTGGGCTGCCTCCATCGCAGCTAGCGCTCGCGCAGTTTCTGATTCGTTCCGCCTGGTGCCGTGTTTCTTGGCCATGTCCGTTCCTCCCTGA
>JBOGIR010000012.1:0-5534 GCA_050742335.1 Vicinamibacterales bacterium
CGCTAAAGCGTGCGCTCTACAGGCCTCACAGTCGGTCCCTACTGGTGCTGGCGCTTCCGCACCTCCTCGGCGTGGCGCCGCCGCATCTCTCCGGGCGCTACGTCCTCGACGTGAGTGCCGAAATACCAACAGTTCCCGTTTGAATCCTGGACTCCGGCGTTCCGGTCGCCATAGAACTGATTGGCCGGCTCCATCAGCGAGATCGCCCCGGCGGCCAGCGCGTCGCGATACGCCGCGTCGGTATCCGGCACGTACAGGTAGAGGGTGCACGGCATGGCGGGGTGCCGTTCGGTGGCCTGCGAGAGCATGACGTGGGAGTTGCCGATCACGACGTCTCCATGCCAGATCTTGCCGTCCGGGTAGCGCATGACTTCCTGTTCCCGTGCCTTCAACCCGGAGGTCAGGAACGTCAGCAGCGCCTCCGCGTCGGCAGCGACGATGTACGGGACGACGGTGTGATAACCCTCGGGAACCGGCTTGACAGCCATCGTTTCACTCCAGTGCTTTGACGATGTCCTCGACGACCTTCTTGGCGTCGCCGAACACCATCATCGTTCTGTCCATGTAGAAGAGCGGGTTGTCGACGCCCGCATAACCCGCGGCCATCGAACGTTTGTTGACGATCACGGTCTGCGCCTTGTGCACTTCCAGAATCGGCATGCCGTAAATCGGGCTGCCGGGCTGCTCCGCCAGCGGATTGACCACGTCGTTGGCCCCGAGCACGAATGCGACGTCGGTGGATCCGAAATCGCTGTTGATGTCTTCCATCTCGACGACCTGCTCGTACGGCACCTCGGCCTCGGCCAGCAGCACGTTCATGTGCCCCGGCATCCGGCCCGCGACGGGGTGGATGGCGTAGCGGACGTTGATCCCCCTGGCCGAGAGCTTGTCCGCCATCTCCTTGACCGCATGCTGCGCGCGGCCGACGGCGAGGCCGTATCCCGGCACGATGATGACGCGTTCCGCGTTCGTCAGGAGGAACGCGGCATCCTCGGGTGAACCCGACTTGACGGCGCGCCGCTGGTCGCCGGCGGCAACGGCGCCCTCCGCACCTCCGAATCCCCCGAGGATGACGCTGAAGAACGACCGGTTCATCGCACGGCACATGATGTACGACAGGATGGCGCCCGATGATCCGACGAGGGATCCCGCGACGATCAGCATCGAGTTGTTGAGGGAAAACCCGATGCCTGCCGCTGCCCAGCCGGAGTAGCTGTTCAGCATGGAGATCACGACCGGCATGTCGGCGCCGCCGATCGGGATGATGATCAGGACGCCCAGCAGGAAGGCCACCGCCGTCATCGTCAGGAACGGCGGCCACTGTTGCGCCGGGTTCTCGTTCACGAAAACGACTCCGTAGCCAATCATGAGGATCCCGAGCGCGAGGTTGACCACGTGCTGCCCCTTGAACGTGACAGGGGCGCTGGAAAACACACGCCCATACTTCGCGAGGCCCGCGAGCTTGCCGAACGCAATCACGGACCCGGAAAAGGTGATCGCGCCCACGAACGTCCCGATGAACAGCTCGACGCGGTTTCCGGCCGGTATCGGGGACTCGAGGTTGAACGCCTGTGGATCGTTGAGGATCGCGACCGCAATCAACACCGCCGCCAGGCCGACCAGCGAGTGCATCGCCGCCACGAGCTCGGGCATCTGGGTCATCTGCACGCGCCTGGCGATGACAACGCCTGCGGCGCCGCCGGCCGCGAACATCGCCACCGCGATGTCGATCCGGCGGGTGACGGTCAATGTGGTCACCACCGCGATGGCCATTCCGACGATGCCGAAGACGTTGCCGCGCCGCGCGGTCAGCGGATGCGACAGGCCCCTGAGGGAGAGGATGAACAGGACGCTCGCGACGAGGTAGGAAATCGCGATGAAGTTGGGGGACATCGCGGCTACTTGCGTCCCGTCTTCGGTTCCTTCTTCTTGAACATCTCGAGCATCCGCTGCGTGACGAGGAACCCGCCGAAGGTGTTGACGGCCACGAGCGCGACGGCGATGGCGCCGATGAGCGGCCCAAACCCGACGGTGCTCGATCCAGCGGCCAGAATGGCGCCCACGGCGACGACCGAGCTGATGGCGTTGGTGACGCTCATGAGCGGCGTATGCAGCGCGGGCGTCACGTTCCATACGACGTGGTACCCGACGAACACCGCGAGAACGAAGATCGTGAAATTGACGATGGTGGGATCGACAGTGTCGGTCATGCGAATGAGGTCTCGCGCTTCCGCACCGAGGCGCCGTCGATACAGACGAGCGACGCCGCGATGATGTCGTCGTGTCGATCGATCCGCAGGGCCCCTGTGGCCGGATTCACGAGGAGATGCACGAAGTGCAGCACGTTTCGCGCGTACAGGGCGCTGGCGTCGGCCGCCAGCATCGCGGGCAGGTTCGAGTGCCCCACGATGCGAACGTCATGTTTGGTGACGACCCGGTCGCGTTCGGTGAGGGCGCAGTTGCCCCCCTGCTCGACCGCGAGGTCGACGATGACCGACCCTGGCTTCATCCTCGTCACGGTCTCCTCACGGAGGAGGAGCGGCGCGGGGCGCCCGGGCACGAGCGCGGTGGCAATGATGATGTCGGAGGCGCGCGCCCGTTCGTCGATGAGGGCCGCCTGGCTCCGCTGGTACTCCTCGCTCATTTCACGCGCGTACCCCCCGGCTGTTGCAGCCCCGGCGCGTTCGCTCTCGGAGATCGGCACATCGACGAACCTGGCGCCGAGCGATTCCACCTGCTCCTTGACGGCGGGACGCACGTCGAAGGCTTCGGTCACCGCCCCGAGTCGTCTGGCCGTGGCGATGGCCTGCAGCCCCGCGACGCCGGCGCCAAGGACGAGGACGCGAGCCGCTTTCACCGTGCCCGCCGCTGTCATCAACATCGGCATGAAGCGCCGGTATTCGTTGGCCGCGATCAGCACGGCCTTGTAGCCGGCGATATTGGCCTGTGAGGAGAGCACGTCCATCGCTTGTGCCCGCGTAATGCGCGGCACGGCTTCGAGCGCGAAGGCTGTGGCGCCGGTTTCTGCGAGCTTCTCGATGCCGGCCTCGTCGTGTGGATTGAGGAGTCCGATGAGGATCGCCCCGCGCCGCACGAGCGCCAATTCGGCCGGCTCCGGTCCGCGCACTTTCAGGACGATGTCCGACTGCGAGTAGACGTCCGTGGCGTGAGCGACGATGAGCGCGCCAGCGGCCTGGAAGCTGGCGTCGGGGATGCTTGCCGCCGTGCCCGCGTTCGACTGCACCACGCACGTGTGGCCGCCCTTCCGGGCGAGTGTGCCGATCGTCTCCGGGGTGGCGGCCACGCGCGTTTCGCCGGGCCGGATTTCGGCTGGAACACCGATGCGCATATGGATGAGGAGTCCGGTCCCTGACGATTCTTACCTATGTCGGCGTCTGCGCAAATAGGTTAACCCGCACCATTCATGAATCAGCCGTTCACGCTTCTCAGTTGCTCGGTGCTCGGTTCGTGTTCACGTTCGGTTCACGGTTCAATCTTCGAGGTCCGTGGCTCGACCCGCCGGAGCACCCTCAGCCGGCTCGAACGTGAACGATGAACGCCGGAACTGAACCTGAACACGAACGGCCGCCTTCGCGCTCTGCGCTTCGGCGAGCCTCGCCGTAGCCTTGGCGTAGGCGGGAGAAGTGAAAACCAGCAGTGTGAACGACGCCTTTCGCGAACAATCCGGGCGAAGGCCCCCGTTACCAGGCGCCCTGCGCGAATGTGTCGCACGCCTCGAGACGACCCGAGTCGAGCCCTCGTCGCAACCATCTCGCGCGCTGTTCCGACGATCCGTGCGTAAACGATTCCGGCACCACATGTCCCTGCGTCTGCCGCTGCAGGCGATCGTCTCCGATGGCGGCGGCGGCCCGGAGTCCCTCTTCCGCGTCCCCGGGTTCGAGCAGCCCACGCCGGGCAGCGTAGTGGCCCCACACGCCGGCGTAGCAGTCCGCCTGAAGTTCCTGCTTGACCGAGAGCGCGTTGGCTTCGCGCTCGCTTCGGTACTGGCGAGTGCTGGCGACCTGAGACGAGATGCCCGTGACCGTCTGGATGTGGTGGCCAACTTCGTGCGCCACCACGTAGGCCTGCGCGAAATCGCCAGGGGCGCCAAATCGCGCTTCCAGGTCGTGGAAGAACGAGAGATCCAGATAGACCTTGCGGTCGTTGGGACAATAGAAGGGGCCCATGGCCGACTGGCCGAGGCCGCAGGCCGACTGTGTCGCTCCTGTGAACAGCACCAGCATCGGTGACGGGTACGTGGCCCCACGCCGGGCGAAGATCTCGCCCCACGTGTCCTCGGTGTCGGCAAGCACCACCGACACGAACTCGGCCTGCGGGTCGTCATCACGCACGCCGCCGGTGGCGACGGTGTCGCCGGTGCCGGACGTGCCGATGAAGTCGATCGGATTCTGACCCATCAACGCAGTCAGCAGCAGGAGCAGGACGATGCCGCCGATCCCGCCGCCGACTGGCAGAGCCATGCCCATGCGTTGGCCGCGGCGGTCCTCGATGTTGCCGCTCCCTGCGCGTCCCCGCCATCTCATCGGCCATGCCCCCCATCTCCATGCACGGAGAAGACCATTCCATCGCAACGGCTCAGATACAATCGCTGCGCGATGGACCTCGGCCTCACAGACAAAGTGGCAATCGTCACCGGGTCGAGCCGCGGGCTCGGATTGGCCAGCGCGAAATCGCTGGCGGCGGAAGGATGTCGCGTGTGCGTGTGTGCGCGAGGCGAGGCTCGCCTGCGCGACGCGGCGAGAGAAGTGGAAGAAACCTCCGGCGCCGCTCGCGCAGTCCTTGCCGTCGCCGCCGACGTCAGCCGCCAGGAGGGAGTGCAACTGGTGGTCGATCGGACGGTCGCGGCGTTCGGACGCATCGACATTCTCGTGAACAACGTCGGTCTCGCGGGGGGCAGCGGGCTGCTCGAGACGACCGACGAGCAGTGGCAGGAGGCGATCGATCAGACGCTGTTTCCAGCCATCCGGGCGTCACGGCTGGTGGTGCCCCACATGCAGCGGCGAGGCGGCGGCGCGATTGTCATGATCGCATCGATCTTCGGGCGCGAGGCAGGCGGACGCATGACGTACAACGCCGTGAAGGCCGCCGAAATCAGCCTCGGCAAGTCGCTGGCCCAGCAGCTTGCACCTTCGAACATCCGTGTGAACAGCGTCTCGCCTGGCTCGATTCTCTTCGAAGGGGGCTCCTGGTGGCGGCGGCGGCAGGCGGATCCTGCAGGCATCGCCGACTTCGTCGCGCGCGAGCTTCCGTTCGGGCGGTTCGGTACACCCGCAGAGGTTGGTGACGTGGTCGCGTTCCTCTGCTCGCCCCGCGCGGGATGGATCAGCGGGACGTCGGTTGTCGTCGACGGCTGCCAGAGCCGCGCGTTTTGAGCCATGGGACGGACAACCACGAAGAGACTATGAGCGGGCCGCGCGATTAAGCTCCTTAGGGTGTTCAAAGCCAGAAGGAGGCTGTGATGATCGCAACAACCCGCCCAGAGATGAGTGTAAGCGAGCCGACGTTGTACGTGG
>JBOGIR010000013.1:0-2550 GCA_050742335.1 Vicinamibacterales bacterium
TCCTTGAGCATGATCATCGCAGCCCTCCGCCGGACGATGCCGCAGAATGTCGTCGGGAGCGGGCCCTTGAACCGTGATGTCGAACCCGAGCCGGTCGGGGGTCAACATCGCCCGCGCTGCCCATTCCCTTGGCGCAGCGCCATCACGAGGTGTCTGGTCAAAGAAAGGCGGCGGGACCAACACGCGCGCCGCGCCCGGGCCGACACCACACCTTGGAGAGTTGGGGTTTGGACGTCACCATCGGTAGTTGAGCACGACCCAGAGGTTATGGCCTCGGACGGCGTTGTACGACGCAAATTCCCATTGTGCTCGCACGCGCAGCCCGAGTGATTCGAAGAACGAGACACTGGCTTCGGGTCCCGCACCAAAGTAGCGGGAGCGGCTCGTGTCGACGTTCGCGCCACCGTTCTGCGCCGTGATCTGCCACATGGCGAACCCCGACACGCCGACATCCACCGCGCGCGCGCCGGCGTGGACGACGCGTCCTATGCCCCAATCGATGACAATGTCGTCACCGGGAGATATGTGCGTCGTCTTCTGCTCGAAGTTCTGTTCGATGCGCGCGATCGCGGAAACGCTCCAGGAGTCGCGGCCCTGCGGGTAGTAGACGCCACCGATCGAGTAGACGAGCGCCCAGAATCCGGTGCCGCGATTCTCCAGTGACCCAGGCTCGAAGTGCCCCGACGCGCTCCACACCGTGAATTGGAACTGGTAGTCGAACGCATGGCTCTTTCCGTAGAGTGAGACTGGGGTCAGAAGTATGTCGCCCAGCCCGAATCCCGACGATGCGGTGTCTTCGCCGCTGGCGCGAAGATTGCCGGTCACGAACGGGACTCCCGCGAGCGCGCCGTATTTCATGCCGAGCACTTCGATCGCGGTCGTCCAGGTGATCATGCTGATGTTGGCGTAGCGCAGCTCGTCGACTTGTCCGACCACATTACCGCCGGCGTCGCGGACCTCCAGGTTCGTGAAAAACCGGCTGAAGTTGGTGTACGAGAACCCGGGATCGGGCGTCGCCGCGCCCCGAATTCCCGATTGTCCCGGCGGATAGTGGCCGCTCAGGGGCGTCGTCGTCTGTGCGGAACCCGTCGGCGCGAGGGTGATGAGCGCCATGCCGAGTGCCGAACGCAGACACGAGACGGCGCTCATCTGACTACCGTCTCACTTCGCCGTCGCGAGATTCCTCCAGAACCGCTCGAGGCTTTCGTCGGCGCCGAACAGCGTGCTGAAGACGGTGGAGTCTGCGAGCAGGATCTCGCCCGCCCGCTCGCCCCCGGGCGGCATCCACACGAAGCAATTGAACTCGGTGTTCCCCGCCTCCGTGAACGGGTGCGGCTTCGACACGTCGATCGGCTGCCGGCCGAGCACGTGCACGATGTTCGGGTCGTCGGTGGTCACCGCGTAGTGAGGAAGATGCTTGTGGAAACTGAAATTCATTACACCGTCGAGCCAGCCACGCTTGTCGAGGTCGCGGTTGGTGGAGAGCGGCGCGATCTGTCGGGTTCCCTTGATGACTCCAGGTCGCAATCCGAAGCGGTTCTCGATGGGAACACCAAGACCGCGCATCAGCGAGCGCGTGTACTTGCCGAAGCGCTGCTGGCGAGGGACCAGGGCATCGCCGTGGTGCGCGTATTCCATGGCTCGTTCGTTCAGATCGGCCGAGGTGCCGACGTCGTGATGCGGCCCCAGCACGAGGCAGGTCCCTTCGCGCTTGAGCCACTGGCGGACGGCTTTGATCTCGTCCTCGGACGCCTCCTGTTCGGTCAGCACGTGGTCGAGACCGAACACGAACAGCGTGTCCACATCCGACAGCACGCGCTCATCGAGGGGCAGACGATAGCCGGCCTGATCCACGCGCTGGAATACCGGGACGACGTGCCCGGTGACTTCACCGACCAGTTGCTGGAACGGCAGCCACGCGCGGAAGAACAGCTCCAGGGCACCCGCGATGCCCTGATTGAACAGATTCGGGTCCGACCACTCGGGCCCTTCCCAGCTCGGCCACTCGACGCGGCGTACCTCCGTCATCGTGGAAAAGCGATTGTCGAGCGCGGCAACGTCGCGGTTCGCCTCGCCGGGAAAACTCCAGCACACGTAGATGCTCACGCGCCGACGGCCCGGCGTCAGCTTGCGCGGAACATGAACCTGGTTGTAGATGCGTGCGGCACCTTTGGCTTCGACTTTGGGCACGTAAATCTTTGCTTCCGCCATGACAGCCGCCTCCTAGGTTCTTTTCGATAGCCATTGCGACAGTGGCATGAGCGTTACCAGACTCACCACGGCGATGACGACAACCATGACGACGACGGTCGGGTCGGTGAAGCTTTGGCTGCCGACCACGAGCGCGGCGGCGATGTTGCGTTGCGCGGTGCCCAACCCCAGCACGCGGCGAGTGTCCGCGGCAGGCCCGCCGAGCAACTGCCCGATCACGCCACCGCCGGCGATGAACAGCACGCCGGCGAGAATGGCGCGCGTGCCGACCACGGAGATCACGCTGGCGAAATTCACCACGACCTGCAGCGCAATCAAAGCAATCAGGCCAAGGTTCGA
>JBOGIR010000014.1:0-5780 GCA_050742335.1 Vicinamibacterales bacterium
GCTGGCACGGTACGTCGGCGTGTACAGCGGGCTCTACCAGGGAACCAAGCGGACCGTCGAGGTGTCGCTGTCAGGCGGCCAGTTGATCGCCACATTCGTCGGTGTCCCCGGCGTCGGTGCCCCCGGCGTCGGCCTCGACGCGGTCGAGATGCGGCCGCTGGTGCCGGTATCCCAGACGCTGTTTGAAGGCCAGGGACTTTTTTATCAGTTCATTGTCGACGACACGGGTATGGTGACCGATGTCGTGGAGATTCGCACATCGGGCTCCTATCGGTACCCGCGGCTGAGTTGACCGGGAACGACGCCGACGCTTTGACGTGCTCATTGTCTGGCGTCTCGACCCTCTCGGTCAGAACCTCTGGAGCTGGCCGTGACGCTCGAGGACGCACGGGGTCGGGGTCGTATCAGTGAACGAAGGAATCAACGCCACCACCCCTGCTGTGCGTCTCCAGATGGCCGTCCTCGAGGCCATAGCTCAGTTCGAAAGAGAAAGAATCGCAGAGCGGGTACGCGCAGGTCAGCGTCGGCGTCGGCTCCAGCTCGACGAGGCGATCCTCGCAGCGCCGGCCATGACCGCCCCGAGGGTGCCGGTTCCGTTCGCGGCGGAGACGTTCGGCCGCGGCGGCGCGCTTCGCCGCCATGCTGGCGGCGTCATCAGGCGCCCCGAAAATGGAATACGCCGGCCGTCGGCGTCGAGGACGGGAATCCTCCCGCGGTTTTCGGCGCGTCGCACTCGGTCAGGAACCCGCGCGGGCCAGACGCTTGTAGCCGAGACTTCTTTTTGGCCGTCCCAGTCGGCACCGTTATACCCCAGCCGCCTTGCGACGTGGAACTGCCCGATGACTCTCTGCGCATCCTACTAGAGAGAGTCGGCCACCTTCCGCGCACGCGCCCCACAACCGAATAGGGGTTCAACCCCGGTGGGGACGAATCCCCGTTTGGAAAATGTCGCGCTCACCGGACGGAGCAACAGCGACGTGATGATCGGCCTCGCGTTGGCCGGATCGTCAGCGAGCAAACGCCGCCAGGATTCAGCCAAGGTCAGGATGTCGGCTCGTATTGTGGTTATGTCTCAGCGGTCTGGGCGCCTCTGAGAGCGACGAGCGGCGAGCTCCGTGTGGCCAGGCGCGGCTAGACGCCCACCTCCGACAACTCCTTGAACTGGCCCGTGCTGTCGCCGATCCTTTCGGTCGGCACGCCCAGGACATTCAAGAGCGTGAGCTGCAGGTTCGTCGCCGGCGTGTGTTCTGGATAGACGAGATGACGGCCGCCCTTGAGAGCGCCGCCACCACCGCCGACCACGAGCGTGGGGAGCGGACCGTGAGTGTGACGGTCGCTGTTGCTGATGCCCGCCCCGTAAAGAATGATCATGTGGTCGAGCAGCGAGCCGTCGCCGTCAGGCGTGTTGCGCAGCTTTTCCAGGTAATCCGCAAAGAGCTTCACGTGGTGCTGCTGAATCTTGACGCACTTCGCCATCTTGACGGGATCGTTCTGATGATGCGTCAACGAATGATGCGGCTCCGGAACGCCGATCTGTGGATACGGCCGCGGGCTCTGTTCGCGCCCGTACATGAACGTGCTGACGCGCGTGATGTCCGCCTGATACGCGAGAAGCTGCAGGTCGTAGAGCAGACGGGCGTGCTCGTCGAAGCTTTCCGGAATGCCAGCGGGCCGCACCACGTCGGGAACCTCTTTCGCGCTCTGCTCCTCGGTCTTCTGGATCCGCCGCTCGACGTCGCGCAGCGAGGTCAGGTAATCGGTCACGCGCGTGTTGTCCACTGCCCCGAGCTGCCGTTGCAGCTGCTTCACCCTGTCCATCACTGAATCCAGGATGCTGCGGTCCTGACGCAGCCGTGCGGCTCGAACGCTCGCATCGGTGCTGTCGGCTGCGCCAAACAGCCGCTCGAAGACGACACGTGGGTTGTTCTCTGTCATCAACGGCAGCGTCGGCGTCAGCCACGAGATGGTGCTGCTGTACGCACAGCTGTACCCGACGTCGCAGGATCCCACGAGGCTGTTGTCGTCCATCTGCAGCTGGAGCGACGAGAGCTGCGTTTCGCGCTCGAAGGCCCGGGCGGCAATCTGGTCCATCGAGACACCGCCCTCGACGACCGCATCGGACTTCTTCACGTGCACGCCGCTCAGATAGCCGCCGCACGCGCGGGAATGATCGCCGCCCCCATCGCCCAGCGCCTCGGCGAAATCCATGAAGAGGCCCGTGACGACGATCAGCTGGTTCTTGAACGGCTGAAGTCCGGCAAGCGTCGGCGACAACTCGAAACTGGCCCCCACGCCGTTCGGGAGCCACTTGTCGTAAATGACGCCGTTCGGATGGTAGACGACACCCAGACGACGGACTGCTTTCACGGGCGTATTCTGCGCAGCCGTCAGTGCCGGAATCATGGCGTCGAGCAGCGGCAATGCCACGGTTGCGCCCATTCCGCGAAGAATCGTCCGGCGCGACATCGCCTTCTTGGTTACGATCATGAGGCTGTCCTCCTCATCCGAAACGGTGCGCTCTTGACGAGCGCCAGAATCGTCGATGACCAGCGGTAGTCGTCGGCGGCGGCCGCCCGCACGATCCCACGTATCGCCGGCGCATCGTAATACTCGAGCCCGCGACCAATCGCGTACGTCAGCATCTTACCGGTCACGGCCCTGACAAACTGTTCTTTCTGGACGACCAGGGCGCGGCGCAGCGCCACCGGGCCGTCGACCTTCGTGCCGTCCAGCAGCACGCCGGATGCGTTGATCGGCGTGCCTGCGTCGGTCGCGCGCCACTGGCCGATCGCATCGAAGTGTTCCAGGCTCAGCCCAAGCGGATCCATTCGCGCGTGACAGCTGGCACACACCGGGTTCTGTCGATGTTGCTCCAGCATGTCGCGGACCGAACGCGACTTGCCGTCCTTGCTGGTCTCCTCGAGCGCCGGCACATTGGGAGGCGGTGCGGGTGGCGGTGCGGCGAGGATGTTTTCCAGCAGCCACTTGCCCCGGATTGTGGGCGCCGTCCGGGTCGAATACGACGTCACCGACAGCACGGCCGCTTTGCCGAGCAGGCCGAAACGATTTTCATCGGTGAGCGTGACGCGCCGGAAATGGCTCCCGTAGACGCCAGGCACGCCGTAATGGCGCGCGAGCTGCTGGTTGAGAAACGTCTGATCCGAGGTCAGCAGATCGACGATGCTTCGGTCCTCTTTCAGTTGAGCGTCGAGAAACAGCTCCATCTCCCTGACGAAGGCCACGCGCAGGTTGTCGTCGAACCAGGGAAACTTCTGATTGAGATCCGGTGTGAGCAGCCCAACATTCCTTGTCTGCAGCCACTCGGCGAAGAAATTCTGCACGAGCGCGGTGCGTGCACGCGGGTCGCCGAGCATCCGACGGACCTGTCGTTCGAGCACGGCCGGCTCGTGCAGCGTTCCGCGGATGGCGGTGTCGAGCAGTTCGTCATCGGGAATGCTGCTCCACAGAAAAAATGACAGCCGTGACGCCAACTGGACATCGGGCAGGTTGTACGCAGTTCCGGGGGCGGCATCTGCCGGATCGGTCTCGATTCGGAACAGAAAGTCCGGACTGAGCAGGACCCGCTCGATCCCCGCGCGAATCCCGGCATCGAACTCTCCCTGCGTCCGTGCGGTTCGATAGAAACCGACAAGCGTATGGATGTCGTCGCTGGTCGGCTCACGGCGATAGGCGCGCCGTGCCAGCGTCGTCAGAATTTTCGTCGCGCAGGCGGTCTCTTCACCTGTGCTGGCAGGCTGGCAGACGAACAGCCGTCGCCGACTGGGCGACTCCTGCGAGACGCGACCGCCGTACGGTCCTCCAATAAGCAACGACGAAATCATGAGCGGGTTATCGGGTTTGTTCAAATGCTCGCGGCTCCAGATCGGGATCGCATTCGGTCCCAATCCCTCGAGCGCGAGGTTGTCGGGCTTGACGATCGTGGCAATCGCCTGCCGCGTGCCCGCCTTGACCGGCACACGCACCTCCAGCCGATCGTCGCCGTTGGAAAGCGGGCTTCTGGCCTCGACATAGTTGCCGTTGCCGACTTGCCCTTCCCCGGCCGTAAACTCCGGCGTGCCGCCGATTGAAAACTGCGCCACTCGTACACCGTCGAGGCGAATCTCGATGTCGTTGCGCCACCGAAGGCCGCGAATGATCCCCGTGTCGGTCCGGTCCAGGCGAACCTTGAATACGTAATCGCCGTCGACCGGAAAATAGTGGCGCGCCACGATTCCGCCGCGCGACCCGAGTGGAAACTCTTCCCCGAGCCTCTCGTTCTGCGAAAGCCACGTGGACTCGTTCGAGTTGTCCTTCAGCGCCGTGTAGCGTTCGAACCCGGCGGGCATCGCCGGGTCGCCCACGGCGAGGCGCGCAATCTTTGCCGCTGCCGAGAGATACCGATCGAGCAGCGCCGGCTGAATCGAGAGCGCCTCCGCGTTGGTGCTGAACCCGTGCGCCTGTTCGTCGGCCGGCAGCATCGCCTTCGGATCGATTTCCAGACCGAGCAGGTCGCGAACCGCGTTGCCATACTCGGTGCGGTTGAGCCGATGGAGTTCGCCCGGCCGGCCCGGATTCACACGAACCGCCGCCGCGCGATCCAACGCCGTCTCCAGCCAGGTCGCCACGCGGTCGTATGTGGCGTTATCGGGACGCCGCGCGCCCGGAGGGGGCATCGCACGGCTTCGAAGCTTGACGATCACCTTTTCCCATTCCTCGGCGGAGTTGGACACCTGGCCGGCATCCACGCCGTCGAGCATGAGATTACCCGTCTTGAGGCGTTGATTGTGACAGCTCACGCAGTACGTCGTGACAAGCTCACGGGCGGGGGTCTGCGCTGCGGCCGGCGTCGAGCCGCGCGCTGGGGAGGTTTGTGTACTCGACTGATCCGCAGCGAGCGTCCCCGAGATCGTGGCGGCGAGCGTCATCGATCCGCAGGCGATCATCAGCGCAAACCGTTTGTGCGGTGTTCGCATCACCTACTCCGGGCGACACCGATTCTGCGCCTGACATGGGCGACCGAGCTTCGGATCGGCGCCGCGCTTGAGCAGAATGTCGGCGCCCACCTTGTTGTACAGCACGCCGCCGAGCCGATCCCCGAATCCCGAGGCGGCAAGATACGGCGTGACGCCGGCTTTGTTGATGATGTTCACGTCGGCGCCCTTGTCGATCAACAGCTCCAGCATCCTGTTCCAGCCGCGGTAGCCCGGACCGAAGAGCGCGTTCTCGTTGTATGTGGTGACGGCCTTCGGATCGACTCCGAGGTCGAGCAGAAACTTGACCGCTTCGAGCGCCCGATCCTCGTCGTCGATGATTTCGCCAATGCCTCGATTGAGGCCGGTTGCCGCGAGGATCGCATTGGAGCTGGTCTTCGACACGAGATGCGGGTTCGCGCCGGCCGCGAGCAGAATGCGCATCATCTCGATGTCCGAGGCATTGGCGGCCACGATGAACGGCGTCGCGCCGACGGCGTCGTTGTAGCCACCAGTCCCCGTTCCGCCGAATCCCGGCGGGCGGGCCGTCATCTGAAGATTCGGGTTCGCGCCGTGCGCAAGCAGAGCCTTGACGAGCTGTAGCTTGGCGTCGCGATCCGGAATACCGCCGATCGGATCGACGAACCCGTACACCGGATTCGCCAGTCCGTTTTCCCACGTGCCCGCTGCCCAGTGGAGGGGAGTGAACCCGGCATCGAGGACGTTGGGATCCGCGCCGCGATCCAGCAGGAACAGCGCGAGCTGGACGTGGCCGCGGACGGTGGCGACGAGCAGCGGCGTGCTGCCGGG
>JBOGIR010000015.1:0-10110 GCA_050742335.1 Vicinamibacterales bacterium
CGCACGCGTGCGCGTGCCGGCGCGCCGTACTCAGTCGTGCTCCCACGGAACACCGACCGGCCGTGGAGTCCGGATCTCGCCGACTACTGGCAGCGGTTCGGAAACTGGATCGGCGAGCCGGCCAGCAAGGTCCCCGCGCCCCCCGCGAGCGCAGGCCGGGTGGACGTGCGTGGCGTGTCCATCCGCCCGGAGGTCGTGTTGTCCGTCACGCCGGCCGATCTGAACATCGTCACCGAGCGACTGGACCCGTCAAGCGGCCCGCCGATCGATCTGATCGTCGCTACGAACATCCTGCTCTACTACGACGTCTTCGAGCAGTCGCTTGCGGCGGGCAACATCGCAGCAATGCTGAGGCCCGGCGGCTTTCTGCTGACGAATAATCGCATCTTCGAGCTGCCCGGCAGTCCCCTCAGCGGCGTTGGCTCCACCGACGTCGTCTACATGTCGCTGGCCGGCATCGGAGAGACGGGTGATCGAATTGTCTGGTATCGGAGGGAATGAGGCTCGAAGGGGTCAGCGGGAAGGGGAAGGAGTTAGTAGGCAGTAGGCAGTAGACAGTAGACAGACCAAAGACCAAAGACGAAGGGATCAGGGATCAGGGAAAGGGGATCAGGGATCGTTCGGAACGTTCGAGTTGTTCGGGCGTTCAGGCAGACCGGCGGTGTTCCGACTGACGGTCCTTCCGTCGCGCCAGCCAGTCGAGCAGCACGATGATGCCCGCAATCACACAAATGCCTCCCAGCATCACGAGTGCGGTTGTCATCGACCGACTCCCTATCAATGCGAACGCGAAAGACTGCGTTCAGGCAGACCGGCGATCTTCCGACCGGCGGTCCTTGCGTCGTGCCAGCCAGTCCCACAGCGCGATGCTAAACGCAGTCAGGGCAATCAGGCCCAACATGAAAAGCGCTGTGGTCATTGGCTCCCTCCTGCCGGAAAGAACGTCGCCACCATGAACCGCAACCAAATCGCGAATCCTGCCAGACCGACACCGAATGAAAATGGGTCTTGACCGACAGCTTGTCCAAACACCAGTGCCGCCACCGCGAAGTTTGCCAGATCACCAAACTTCTCCGCCAGGATAGCCCGCCGTCTCTCCGTCAAGCGTAGCATCGTCGTCCTCCAATTCCGGACTCGACAATGCGACGGGAGTGCCGCTGCAGATTCCCCAACGAATCGAGAGGGCGGGGTGGACAGCGCGGCAATTTCTGCCCACATCGATCGGCGTGTTGCGTGGAAGAAACGTCCCACTCGGATCCCGGATCCCTTCGTCTCTGGTCTTTGGTCTCTAGTCTTTGGTCTTTAGTCTTTGGCCTGCCTACCGCCTACTGCCTACTGCCTACAAACTCCTTCCCCCCGGATCCCTTCGTCTCTGGTCTCTGGTCTTTGGTCTATAGTCTTTGGAAAACCAGGGGGGAGTGCAATGAGGCACGTTTTCGCGCGTGTGTTCGTCGGCGCGTCGATTCTTGTTCTTACAGCCGCTTCGGCGTCGGCGCAGGCCACCGGCGAGCTCGCCGGCCGCGTGACCGACGAGAGCGGTGGCGTGCTGCCGGGCGTGACCGTGACGGCCACGCAGACCGACACCGGATTCATGCGAACCGTCGTCACCGACGGCGAAGGTAATTGGGTCATGCCGAACATGCCGACCGGTCCCTACCGGTTGGAGGTGATGCTCCAGGGGTTCCGCGCCTACGTGCAGACGGGCATCGTGCTGCAGGTCGGCGCCACGCCGACGCTCAATGCGGCGCTCGCGGTGGGCAGCCTCGAGGAAACCGTATCGGTTGAGGCCGCGACACCGCTCATCGACGTCCGGAGCGCCGGCATCAGCGATGTCGTCCAGAACGTGCACGAGCTGCCGCTGCAGGGACGCCAGGTGACGGATCTCATCGTGCTCGCCGGTGCGGCGGTCCAGACGGGCACCTCCTCCAGCCGGAGCATGCAGGGAGGCGTGGCCATCTCCGTGGCCGGCGGCTTGAACTTCGGTGTCGCGTACCTACTGGACGGCGCGATGCACAACAACCCGCAGGACAACTCCAACATGCCGATACCGTTCCCCGACGCGCTGCAGGAGTTCAGCGTCGCCACGAGCGGCCTGAGCGCGCAGAACGGCATCCACTCCGGAGCCTCGGTGAACGCGGTGACGAGATCGGGCACGAACAGCTTTCACGGAAATCTGTTCGAAGTGCTTCGCGACCGCCGTTTCAACGCGACCGACCCGTTCGCCCTCATTGGCCCTGACGGCAAGCGGGTGGACGATGGGTTGACCCGCCACCAGTTTGGCGGGACGCTCGGCGGGCCGATCGTCCGGGACAAGCTCTTCTTCTTTGGCGGGTACCAGGGCACCCGGCTACGGCAAACGCCCTCCTCCGAAATCGCGTATGTGCCCACCGCCGCGATGCTGGCCGGCGATTTCACCGCGTTCGCGTCAGCCGCATGCCAGGGGAGACCCGTCGAGTTGCGCGCCCCGTTCGTGAACAATAGAGTCAATCCCACGCTGTTCAGCCCTGCGGCACTGAACCTCGCCAGCAGACTTCCGAAGACCGAGGATCCGTGCGGCGAGATCACGTTCAGCACGTCGGACAACAACGACCAGGGGCAGACGGTCGGCCGAGTGGATTTCCAATGGACGGCCAATCATTCGTTGTTTGGCCGCTACATGGCGACGTCTTTCAAGAAACCGGCGCCCTTCAGCGAACAGCCGGACAACGTACTGACCACCGGTACCGCTCCGGGGCTCGACAATCTGGCGCAGTCGGCAGCCGCAGGCAGTACCGCAGTATTCGGGAACAACACGGTCAACTCGCTCCGATTCGCGTTCAATCGAACCGCTATCGACCGTAGCAGCCCGCCCTGGTTCGCTCCCAGAGATCTGGGTTCCAACGTGTACAGCTACAAACCGGGCGAAATGGTCCTGGTGATCGACGGCGGGTTCGACATCTCGGCCGGGACGTCGACCACCGGCGTGTTCCAGACCAACACGTATCAGTTGAGCGACGATCTGTCGCTTGTGCGGGGAAACCACCAACTGTCGTTCGGCGCGAACGTCGCGTACTGGAAGATGAACTTTCTGACCCACGCGCGTTCCGGCGGCAACTGGACGATCAATGGACAGGCCACCGGACTCGGGTTGTCCGACTTTCTCCTCGGGAGGGTCACGAGGCTGGAGCACGGTGGGCCGGCCGTTATGCCGATGCACATGTGGTACATGGGGCTGTTCACGCAGGATACCTGGAGAGCGGGCCCGCGACTGACCGTGAACGCTGGTCTGCGATGGGAGCCGTTCCTGGGCCAGGTGCTGGAGAATGCCCAGGTCTACAACTTCAGCCGGGACAACTTCCGGAACAATGTGAAGAGCACGGTGTTTCTGAACGCGCCGGCCGGCTTCACGTATCCGGGGGACCCGGGGTTCCCTGAAGGCAACACGGGCCTGAACACCCAGTGGTGGAACTTGTCGCCGCGCGTGGGTCTGGCATGGGATGTCACCGGCGACGGCCGCACAGCGCTCCGCTCCTCCTACGGCATTGCGTACGACTTCCCCACCGCGGAACGTCACAACATCAACACCCAGTCGCCGCCGTGGGGAAACAGATCGCTGCTCGAGAATCCTCCCGGCGGGTTCGACGATCCCTATCGACACGTCGGCGGCGATCCACATCCGATCGTGGCCAGCCCGACCGTGGAGTTCATCCCCTTCGGGGCATATGGCGCCACCGACTCGGATATCAACTCCCCGCGTGTTCAGTCGTGGAATGTCACGATCGAGCGACAAATTGGGACGGAGTGGGGCGTGGCGGCAAGCTATCTCGGCAGCTATACGGACCGCTTGTGGCTCCAGATCCAGCAGAATCCTGGCGTGTTCCTCGGCACGGGACCGTGCGTCATCAATGGTGTGTCGTACAACATGTGCAGCACGGCCGCGAATCTGAACCAGCGGCGCAGGCTGTCGTTGTCGGGCGAGAATCCGGCCGCGGCCGCGCTCATCGGCAACCTGGATCTGCATACCAGCATTGGGACGCAAGATTATCGGGGCTTGCGGCTGTCATTCCGACGCCGTGCCGCCACCGGCGTCAGCCTCAACGGAAACTACACGTTGTCGCGCTGCTTCGGTGACACCACCACCGGCGGCTTCCCCCAGTTGGCGCAGGGCCCGATCAACCCCGACGATCCGGACTTGGATCGCGGCCACTGCGACCAGGACCGCACCCATCTTGCCAACTTCTCTGTGGGCGTCCAGACGCCGGACTTCACCACACCGGTGTTGAGCGCTCTGGCTTCCGGCTGGCGGGTGTCCGGTATCTTCAACGCACGCTCGGGCAGCTGGCTCAACCTCACCACGGGAAGTGACCGGGCGCTCAACGGGCAGCGGTTCCAGGAACAGCGCGTCAACCAGGTGAGCGACGACGTGCACGGGGCCAAGACGTTGAACAGCTACCTGAATCGCGCGGCGTTCGCGCAGCCCGCACCTGGAACGTTCGGCAACTACGAGCGGAACAGCATCGAGGGTCCGGCATTCTGGACGATCGATGTGGCGCTCGCGAAGCTCATCTCGTTCGGCGCGGCTCGGAGCCTGGAGCTCCGCGTCGAGGCGTTCAATGTGCTGAATCACGTCAACTGGGGGAATCCCGGTACGAACTTGAACGCCGGAACGTTTGGCCGAATTCAGTCGCTGGCCGGCGTCCCCGGCAATGTCATTGGCACCATGCGCATCATGCAGTTCGGCGTGAAGTACGGGTTCTGAACCGGGATCCGGGGGGACCGGGCGGAGTGATTGTAGATTTCAGATTGCGCGATTTTCGACTGTTGCCGATTGGTGATTTGTGATTTGTCGAACTGAGTCTCGATTGATGGAAATTCCCCAAAAGTCGACAATCAGTTCGAACAATCTTCCCCCCAATCGTTCACAATCTTCAATCGGCCGATCTGAAGTCTGCACTGGTGTGGGAATCCCGGGTCCCGGATCCCGGGTCCCGGATCCCGGGTCCCGGATCCCGGATCCCGAGAGTATGATTTATGGCGCGCCGACATCGCGCGGAGGTAGTGCAATGAGAACCATGCTTCGGGGCGTCCTGACGGGTGTGTGCCTTCTGTACTCCGGGGGCGTGCTCGTCGCGCACCATAGTTTCTCGTCGGAGTACGACGGAACGAAGACGTTCAAGGTCAAGGGCGTCGTCTCGAAAGTGGAATGGACGAACCCGCACGTCCGTTTCTACGTCGATGTGAGTGAACCCGACGGAAAGGTCACCAACTGGAACATGGAGCTCGCGAGTCCGAGCGCGCTGGCGCGGAACGGGTGGACGAGCCGGACGTTGAAGGTTGGCGATGAGGTGACGGTCGACGGGTACTCCGGCAAGGTGGTCGCCACGCGGGGCGCCGCGCGCGTCGTGCTCCTGACCGACGGGCGATCGCTGTTTGCCGGCGCGGCCGACGATTCAAGTCCGGCTGCGCCCGGCGCGCGCTAGACGTTGTGAAAGGCCAAACTCGTGACACATGAGTCAAGTGTTCGACTGGCCTTTCAAGACGTCTCGCCCTGCGGAGCGGGGCAAGAAGATACTGCCACTAGCGAGGCGGAGCCCGGACGGTCTGAGGCGGAGCCTCGCTAGTAGTCGAGGAGGGGAAGGTGCGAAAGCTGTTGGTGGCTGCGGCGATCGCCGCGATCGCCGTTCCGCTGGTGGCGCAGGCGTCCCTCGGCGTTGCTCGGGACGACCCTGAGCGTGTCGAAGGGGCGCCTGGAGGTGCTGCGGCCCAGGGTGGCGCGGCCTCGCCGCAAGGGGGTGGCGGTGGCGATCGGGGCGTCCTCGGTCCGGTCAACGCGCTGGGCCAGGAAGTGCGGCGTCCGCCGGCCCCGACGGGTCCGCCCCCGCGACTGCCGGACGGCACCATCGATCTTGGTGACGGTATCTGGGTCGGAGGCGGTCCGGTCAATTCCATCGCGCAGGGACTGAAGAAGGGTGAGACGCTGCCGCTGCTCCCCGCGGCCAGGGCGCTCATGGACGCGCGGGCGAAGCGCGACACCGACGACCCGCACCTGTGGTGCCTGCCGATGGGCGTGCCGCGCTCAACCCCGTATCCCTTTCGTTTCGTGCAGAACTACACGCACAAGACACCGACGCACATCTTCATCCTCCACGAGGGGAACATTCACAGCTACCGTCAGATCTTCACGGACGGCCGCAAGCATCCCGCGGAGCTCGATCCGACGTGGTTCGGTCATTCGATCGGGTGGTTCGACAGCGACACGCTCGTCATCGACACGGTCGGCTTCAACGACAAGTTCTGGTTCGATCGGCTGGGCACGCCCCACACCGAGCAGCTACACACGATCGAGCGGTGGACGCGCGTGAACATGGGCACCCTCGCCAACGCGGTGACCGTTGACGACCCCGGCGCGTTCTCGCGGCCGTTCACGGTCACGTTCAACGCGAGGCTCAGCCCGGCCGGCGACGAGATCATGGAGAACATCTGCCAGGAGAACAACCAGTTCGGCGTGGCCGGTGGACACCAGAACCCGTTCGCCCGCTAGACGTCTTGAAGGGCTAGAATCCGTACCAAATGAGTCAAATTTTTCGCCCGCCCTTCAAGATGTCTCGCCCGCACGGAGTGCGGGCAAGCAGACACTGCCCTAGCGAGGCGGCGCCACATGCTCGGTGGTCTGAGGCGCAGCCTCGCTAGGACATGATGCGTACGTGGGGCGGGTTCCGCGTCGCCGGAGGCAGGGCGTCCCGGGCAGGTCGAGCGGCGGGGCGGACCCGCCGTCCGTAAGGAGGAGGAGCCGCATGAGAAGACTGCTTGTCGTCTCGATGACGCTGCTGGGCCTGAGCGTGGGGGTGCCCGCGCAGCAGAGAACGGGGTCCGTTCCCGTGGGTGGGACGCCGCTCATCTCGGCCGCCGACGCGTCGAGGCCCGTGCCGCGGCTGCCGGACGGCCGGGTCGACCTGACCGGCCCCTGGGTCGGTGGTGGGTCGAACGCCGATATCGAGCGCGAAGGAGGGTTGAAGCCGGGCGAGCTGCCGCTGTTGCCATGGGCGCGGAAGCTCCGCGACTCGCGGAGGGAGCAGGACGAGCCGTACACCATCTGCCTGCCGATGAGTGTGCCGCGGATGAACCCGTATCCCTGGAAATTCGCGATGAGCTACACCTCGCGCGGGCTGTCGCACATCTACGTGCTGCACGAGCTGGGTGATTCAGGCGCGCATCGCGTGGTGCACATGGACGGGCGTGGACACCCGCCCGATCCGCTGCCGACCTGGTGGGGACATTCGGTTGGCCGGTTCGAGGGCGACACGCTCGTCGTCGATACGGTGGGCTACAACGACAGGTTCTGGTTCGACAGCCGGGGCACGCCGCACACCGAGCAGCTGCACACGGTCGAGCGGTGGACGCGGATCAACTTCGGGACGCTGGTGAACGAGTTCACCCTGGACGATCCGGGCGCGTATTCGAGACCGGTGCACCTGCGGTTCACCGCGACGCACGTCCGGCCGGATGTCGACCTGATGGAGTTCATCTGTCTCGAGGACAACCAGTACGGCATCGCGGGGGGCTTCACGCCGGCGCAGCCCGATAGATAATTGGTGCTAGCTGGTAGTTGATAGCCGGTAGTTGGTAGCCGGTAGCTGGTAGCCGGTAGTTGGTAGTCGGTTGGACCGACTCGATGTGTTGGAGGTCTTGCAATGAGAACGACGCTTGGAATGCTGGCGGCTGGGGTTGCGCTCGTGTGCGTGGCCGCGCCCGCCGTCGCCCATCACGGGTTCGACACCGAGTACGACGCCAAGAAGAGGGTGAAATTCGAAGGCGTCGTGAAACAAGTCGCGTGGACGAACCCGCACATGCGCGTGTATATCGACGTCACCGGCGCGGGCGGCAAGGTCATCACCTGGAACATGGAGCTGACGAGCCCCAATTCCGTACAGCGTCAGGGATGGGGGCGGAACAGCCTGCTGCCTGGCGAGAAGGTCGTCTTCGAGGGCTACGGGGGCAAGGTCGTGGAGGAGCGGGGATCGCTGGCGCGGATCGCCAAGCTCGACGCGCCGGACAAGCCGCTGTTCACCCAAGGCGGCCCCGAGGCGGCGGCCCAGGGCTACCCCGGGCAGTAAGGCTCTCGGCTTTGGGCTTTCGACTCGTCGCGCGTGAGTTGCGCGAGCTGCTGTCTCGTTGTCTCGCCGTTGGCGGGCCGAACGGGCACCTCGAGTGCCCGTCAGTTCTCGACTGCCCAGAGCCCAGGGCCTAAAGCCAAAAGCCCAAAGCCTAAAGCCTAAAGAGGAGGCATGGCGTGAAGAAACTGCTTGTCGTCTCGGTCACATCGCTGGCGGTAGCCGCCGGGCTTGCCGCGCAGACGACGAACCAGGCTGGGCGTATCGAACAGATCGAGGTGGGCGGGACGCCCAGAATCTCTCCCGCGGATGCCGTCAAACCGGTGCCAAGGCTGCCTGATGGCACGATCGATCTGACCGGCCCCTGGCTCGGGGGCGGGTCCAACGCCGATATCGAGCGCGACGGGGGGTTGAAGCCCGGCGAATTGCCGCTGCTGCCGTGGGCGCGAAAGCTTCGGGATACGCGTAAGGGCGAGAACGAGCCGTACACCGCGTGCCTGCCGATGAGCGTACCGCGCGTCAACCCGTATCCGTGGAAGTTCGCCATGACGTATACGGGCAAAGGGCTGTCGCACATCTACGTCCTCCACGAGACGGGCGACTCCGGGGCGCACCGTGTGATCTACATGGACGGCCGGTTGCATCCGCCCGACGCTCTCCCCACCTGGTGGGGGCATTCCATCGGCCGGTGGGAAGGCGACACCCTCGTCGTCGATACGGTCGGCTACAACGACAAGTTCTGGTTCGACAGCCGCGGGACACCGCACTCCGAGCGGCTGCACACGATCGAGCGTTTCACCCGGATCAATTTCGGCACGCTGATCAACGACTTCACGCTGGACGATCCCGGCGCGTTTTCGCGCCCCGTGCAGCTGACGTTCACGGCCACGCACATCCGGCCGGACCTCGACATGATGGAGTTCATCTGTCTCGAGGACAATCAGTACGGCGTCGCGGGTGGCTTCACGCCGGCGCAGCCCGACAAATAGGCAAGAGGTTGGTGGTTGGTAGTTGGTGGAAGACTCGAGGTTCGTGGCTTTGAGCCACCAACCACTAACCACCATCCACCAACCCAAATTGGGGGATTGTGCGATGAGAACGGAACTCGCCACGCTGTTGGCTTCCTTCTTCCTTCTGTCGGCGCCGCTGGCGGCCCACCACTCGTGGACGGCCGATTACGACGCCGGCAAGCCGGTCACGGTGAAGGGCGTTGTGACGAAAGTGGAGTGGACGAACCCGCACACGCATTTCTATCTCGAGAGCAAGGACGACAAGGGGACGGTCACGAACTGGAACTTCGAGATGGCGAGCACGCTTGCGCTGGAGCGCGGCGGATGGTCAAGGAAGACGCTTCCCGTCGGCTCGGAAGTCACGATCTCCGGATTCGGCGGCAGGGCCGTGACAGAGCGCGCGATTGCCAGCTCGATCACCACCGCCGACGGCCGGGCGCTGTTTGTCGCCAAGCCGGGGAACTGAGGTGGATTCAAGACCGCAGCTCCTGCAGCTCAGTTGTGTTGATGATGATGAATCCCTATGGAGGTCAGGCCGACATGGTTCGCCTGACCGCGCGAGAAGGCTGAGGGAATCCGCCAGCTCACGGAGCTGGCGTGTTGCGGCGGCTCAAGCCCTCGCAGCGCGGTCCGGCCACCGGAATCGGGATTCATCATCATCAACATAACTGAGCTGGGAGAGCTTGGGCTCATGATGATCAGGGATCAGGGATCGGGGATCAAGAGCCTAAAGCCTAACGCTCAACGCCGAGACCAAAGACCAAAGACTAGAGACCAGAGACGAATGGATCAGGGATCAAGGGTCAGGGTAGAAGTCGGCTGGAGGGTTCAGTGAAGAAGCTGTGTGTCGTCGCCGTCACTGTTGTCGGCGTCGCCCTGCCGGTGCTCGCACACGCGCAGGAGCTTGGCCGTCGTCTGGGCGGTGAGAATGGTCCGCGCCGCGCCGCGGCCGTCGATCGGCCGGTGCCCAAACTGCCCGATGGCAAGGTCGACCTGTCCGGCGTGTGGTC
>JBOGIR010000016.1:0-12142 GCA_050742335.1 Vicinamibacterales bacterium
GTGCGCTTCGTCGAATCGCTCTCCACCGGGAACGGCGCAGCCGCGGCGGTCTATTTCGACGACATCGAGAAGTTCGGCATCTGGCCCGAGACCCACGAGTGGGTCTACGGCAAGAAATGGCTGGAACAGTTCATCGAAGGCGTGCTCGGCTCACCCGCCGTCAGGACAGAGCACTTCCGCGAGTATCACCGCGCGCAGCACACCCGCGGCATGGTGTACCTGCCGACGACCTCCTACATCGAAATGAACGAGTGGTCGCTGCCGCCGCGACAGGCCCACGACTGGGCCGACCTGGTCGCCCAGGAGAAGGCGGCTAGCCGCTACGAATCGCGCAAAGCGTTCATACGCGGCGGCATCTGGCGCAACTTCATCTCGCGCTACGCAGAGTCCAACTGGATCCACAAGCGCATGCTGGGACTGTCCAGCCGTCTCGCCGCGCTGCCTGCCCGAAAGATCAAGCCGCGCATGCGCGAGTTGCTGCACCTGGCGCAGGCCAACGATGCGTATTGGCATGGACTGTTCGGCGGCTTGTACCTGCCACACCTGCGGCGTGCGGTGTGGAATTCGATCGTCGAGCTGGAAGCAATGCTCGACCGGGTGAAGCGGCGCAGCGCGATCGAAGCGGTCGACCGCGATCTCGACGGCAGGTTGGAAGTTTTTCTTGTCAACGGTTCGCTGCAGGCCGTTATCCGCAACGACGGTTTCGGAGCGATCCACGAACTGGACGCCTATCGCCTGCGCCACAATTTCGGCGACACGCTGCTGCGCCGCGAGGAGCACTATTACCGCAAGATCGCGCAGGGAGCGCAGGGCGCGCACAGCACCAAGGGTATCGCATCGGCACACGACCGCATCACTTTCCGGCACCCGATTTCTCCGGAGGATCTTGTTGCCGATTCGCGCCCCCGCGCGTTGTTTCTCGACCGCGTTTTCCGTGCGGGCGTCGAGGTGCCCCTGGACTACTCGGTGAAGGAAGGGGCGTCCGGCCGGTTAACGCTTGCGGCCAAGGCGGTGGCGGTTACCAAGATCTACTCGCTCGACGGCGAGGAAGCCATCGTCGACTACGCATTCGAAGATGCCCCTGCGGTGCTGGAAACAGAATTGAATCTCGCCATGCCGAGCTGCGACGGCTTTCTTGGCCGCTACGTATTACTTGACGGCGAAGTTCCTGGCGGGTTCGGGGAGCGATTCCGCTGGGATGGTGTGAGCAAACTCACGCTCGAGGACGGCGTGCTCGGCGGCAAGCTGGTACTGAGCGCCTCACGGCCGGTCACCATCCACGCCGCGCCGCACCACACTGTCTCCCAGTCCGAGGACGGGTTCGAAAAGATCATGCAGGCAGTGACGCTGCGCCTCGTCACGCCCGAGCCCGTCTCCGCGCTCCGAATCTCGTTCTCCGTCACCTGACGCTCGCCCGAAAAGGCGGCGCCATCCGAAGGGGTGCGTTAGCGCCCCTTTCGGAGAACTTCTGGAGCAAATCCTGATCCTGTTCTATACCATTAGGACAAAACCAGTAAAAGGAGACATGCCATGAACCGCGCCGAGTATGTCCAGAAGATGAAGCAGCACCTTGATGAGTGGAACACCAAGATCAAGGAGTGGGAGGCCGAGATGCAGAAGGCGCAAGCCAACGTCAAGACCCGGTACGAGACGCAGCTCAAGAAATTCGAGAAGCAGCGCGACCAGATGATGCAGCGTATGAAAGAGGTGCAGAGCGCCAGCCATTCCGCCTTGGGCGAAATGAGCAAGGGCTTCGAAGAAGCCTGGAAGACGATGTCATCGAGCTTCGAGAAGGCCTGGTCGGAGTTTCACAAGAAGAAAGGCAAGGGCGAATAGAACGCTCTGAACACTGAAACGCGAAGGACGAAGAGGAATAAATAGCGCGAACCGCCGGGACGCTCACCGAGGCTGTGGCTGAACCAAGCTGTCGAGGTCCCGGGCAACCGATTCAAACTCGCGGAGGAGCAACAATGCGCTTGCTTGCAGGTCTGTCGCTGGTACTGGCTGCTGCCCTGGGCAACTTCGCCTGCTCGACCGACACCGGCAGCCAGCAGGTCATCGAGGTCAACGACCACCTGATCGCGTTCTACGACGGGCGGAATCCCAAGCTGAAGCGATATAGCACCGAGTGGAACTGGGTGGATGACGGCGCGATGAAGCTCGGCGTCGCCACCTACGCGATCCACAAAGGGGATCAGGCGCTGGTGTACGACAGTTTCACCTCGCTCGACCAGGCCAGCTGGGCAAGGCAGTATCTGGAGAAGAAGAAAGACATCAAGCGCTTCACCCTGGTGCTGAGCCACTGGCACCCCGACCACATCGGCGGCAACGCGGTCTATCAGGACAGCGCCATCATTGCGTCCGACGTGGGCAGGAGCACGCTTGCCAGGCTGAAAAATGATCTCGAGGAAGGAAAGGCGTTCGGCCCGCCCGGCATCAAACCGCTGATCCTCCCGAACATCGGCTATCGCGGTAGCACGGACCTATATGTCGGCGACATCAAGGTCGAGCTGCACCACGTCAACATCCACAGCCCGGATAGCACCGTCATCCTGATTCCATCGGACAAGATCCTGCTGGCCGGCGATACGCTGGAGGACTCGGTAACCTTCATGGTCGAGATTGCCGACCTGCCGGAACATGTGCGCAACCTGAGGAACATGAAGTTCCTCAAGTTCGACCGGATCTATCCCAACCACGGCGACCCGAAGGTGATCGCGGGCGGCGGCTACAAGAAGACGTTCATCGATGCGACGACCGGTTACATCACGCGCATGGTCTTGCGCTCGCACGACAAGAACTACCTGAAGAGCCCGCTGGAGAGCTACATCGGCGATTCGGTGAAGAAGGGCTGGATCAGCCTGTACGAGCCTTACCGCGAGGTCCACACAGACAATCTCAAGGCGGTGCACAAGTATTGGAGCAAGCGGAAGCTGCCGGAGATGCGGTGACCGCCGTGACTATTGTGACTGTCGTGACTGTCGTGACGATCGGAAAATCGAAACCAAGCCATGCGCAGCCATAGTCGCATTCGACGCAAAGGCCGCAAAGGGGCGCCAAGTGAAAGTGACGTTTGGCAATCGGCCTACCGGAATGGACTAACCGGCGGATGATCCGAGGAAGAGGTGGGTAGCGTACGAACGCAGAACTATGCTATCCGCCAATAACGCTCTCTTTTGCGTCATTTGACGTCCGGACACCGTCGCCCATTCATGTCCGCGTCGCCACCGGGGCAGCGTCGGTGGATGGCTCCGGCTTGGTTTCGGGCCGCAGCTCGTTGACCGACAATTCTTCGGGCAATTCAGTCTCTGCTTCGGGGGCAATTGTGTCGTGCGCCAGGAACCCACCGGACTGGTGGCGCCAGAGCCTTTCGTAGTGCCCGCGCAGCCGCAGCAGTTCGTCGTGCGTGCCCTGCTCGGCGATGCGGCCGGCATCCAGCACGACCAGCCGGTCCATGCGCGCGATAGTGGACAGGCGGTGCGCAATCGCGATTACGGTCTTGCCTTCCATCAGCCCGAGCAACTGCTGCTGGATGGCCAGCTCCACCTCGCTGTCGAGCGCCGAGGTCGCTTCGTCGAGCACGAGGATCGGCGCATCCTTGAGCACCACGCGCGCGATCGCCACGCGCTGGCGCTGCCCGCCTGAAAGTTTCACCCCGCGCTCGCCCACGTGGGCGTCGTAGCCCTTGCGTCCCGTCCAGTCCTGCAACCCTGCTATGAAGTCGTGCGCCTGCGCCTTGCGGGCGGCCGCCTGCACCTGTTGGTCGGTCGCGCCGGGCCGGCCGTAGCGGATATTGGCCGCGATCGAGCGATGCAGGAGTGAGGTGTCCTGTGTCACCATGCCGATCGCCGCGCGCAGGCTTTCCTGCGTCACCCGGCCGATATCCTGCCCGTCGATGAGGATGCGGCCGCGCTCCAGCTCGAAGAAGCGCAGCAGCAGATTGACCAGCGTCGACTTGCCGGAGCCCGAGCGCCCCACCACGCCCACGCGCTCGCCCGGGCGGATGGTGAGGCTCAGCCGGTCGAGCACCGGCGGGCCGTCACGCCGGTCGTAGCTGAAGCTCACGTCTTCGAAGCGGATCTCGCCGCGCGACACCTCGAGCGCGCGCGCGCCGCGCCGGTCGCTCCCGCTGTGCGCGACGGCGATCGTCTGCATGCCCTCCTGCACCACCCCGATGTTCTCGAAGATCCCGGTGACCTCCCAGCTCACCCACCCGGCCACGTTGGCGATCTGCCAGGCGAGCGGGAGCGCGGTGGCCACCACGCCCGCGCTCACCGTGCCCTGCGCCCAGAGCGCGATGCCGATGGCCGCGGTCCCGGTCAGCAGCGCCGCGTTCATCACCGCGAGCACGAACATGAACTGCGAGATCAGCCGCATGTGCGCGCCGATCGCGCGCTGGTGGTCGTCGATCACCTCGCGCACGTAGGCATCCTCGTCGGCGAGCCGCGCGAAGAGCTTCACGGTCAGGATGTTGGTGTAGCTGTCCACCACCCGCGCCATCACGTGCGAGCGCACCTCCGAGCTCGTCCGGGCGAGGTCGCGCATGCGCGGCACGAAGTAGCGGAGGAAAACGAGGTAGCCAACGAACCACAGCAGCGTCGGGACCCCAAGCCGCCAGTCCGCGAGGGACATCAGCACGAGCGCGCTGATGCCGTAGACCGCGATGTACCAGACGGCACGGATGCTCGCCATCACGCTTTCGCGCAGCGCGTTGGCGGTTTGCATGACGCGGTTGGCGATGCGGCCGGCGAAGTCGTTCTGGAAGAACGGCCAGCTCTGGCGCACGACGTGCCAGTGGCTCTGCCAGCGGATCAGGCTGGTGGCGCCGGGGATGATCGCGTTGTGGCGGATCGCGACGTCGGCCAGCATCACCAGCGGCCGGACGAGGAGCACGAGCACCAGCATGCCGGCGAGCAGCGGCCACTGCTGGTCGAGGGCCGCTTTCCGGTCGACGGCCTCCATGAGCGACACGAGCTTGCCGATGAACACCGGGATCACCGTGTCGATCAGCGCCACCGCCAGGCTGGTGGCGAACATGAGCGCGTACCAGCCCTTGGTCTGGCGCGCGAAGTGCCAGTAGAACGCGAGCAGCCCGGGTGGCGGCGCACCCGGGCCCGGGCTGGCCGTGCCGCGGATGCGCGATTGGAGATAGCTGAACATCCAGAGGACCTGCGTCGAACGGCGGCGGCAGCCGCCAAGTCCGAATGCTACGCCGGTCGCCGTCACGGGTTCAAAGTCAGAACGAGCCGGGAATAGCGGGTTCACACGAGCCGCGCACGGGCGCGTATGAGGCCACCTTCCGGGCGCTCGAGGCATGCAGATCGATCCGCCAGAGCGTGCCGTGGGTCGCATTGGCCGCGATGAGAGTTCCGTCCGCGGCGAACGCGAGTCCGGTGAACCCCATGTCCTTGTCCTGGTCCGCGTCGCGCTCGATGTCGAGCAGCGTTACCTCGAACTGCACCGGATCGACGCGCCATAGCACCGGCAGCACGTTGCTCGTGACGAATACCGCGCCGGAAGGATCAAGCGCCAGGTCGGGCGGGCAGCTGAACTCTTTCCCCACAATGATCCAGCCCGGCAGCATGATCCGCTGCAGCAGCTTGCCGCTCCGGTTGTCGTAGAGCGAAACCGAGTGGTGGTCGAGCAACCACAGACGGTGGCGCTCCGGGTCCTCCCGGATGCGCAGGACTTGCTGCTTGTCCTCTTGGGGCGATGCGCGGGCGGCCAGCGGGTCGCCGTCGCAAGCCGCGAGCATTGCGGCTGCGAGCACCGCGACGAGGTGTTGCGATCTGGAAAATCCGGAAGAAACGACTCTTGAAGAAGAAAGCATTTCGCCACCTATCTCCCCGACAAGCGGGGCTGATGCAGTACTTGGGCGAAATGCCTTGGGTGGCCGGGCGACTGCGCTGGGCCCGACGCTAGCTCACGTCAAGTGATCGACGCCATGCGCTGCGATTCCTTGGTTTGTCGATACGCCGAGTAGAAGAGATCCAGGATGCGCATTGCCTCGGAAAGCAGCGCATCGTCGTTGCGGGCTTTTTCCTTGATTCCGATGAACATGGTTTCCAGGCCTTTGGCGTCGGCGATCGGGACCCCACCGACGTCGAGGAAGTGGACCGCGGCGCCGATCGAGACCAGCGCCTGGTCATGATCCAGCCCGAAGGTCGCGAGGAGCACCTCGTAGGTCACGCGGCTCCCGGAGTGCGTGAACTCGGCACCGTCGAAGTCGAACCCGACCGCGCCCCGCGGACAGTCGCGCGGGCGGTCGATCCATACGAACCTCGCTTCCCGGTCGATGAGCCGCTTGATCAGCCAGGCGCTCGCCAGCCGGTCCACCCACGGATTCTTGCGAGTCGCCCATACCCGCCGGCGGTACCTCGCCGGGCTCACCCGGCGCAACCGTTTCCCCGAGGGGTGCGGCTCGCCCTTCGAAAAGAGTTGCTGACCGCGCCGCTCGAGGTCCGAGATCGCCTCCGCGACTTGCCGCTTGGCGTGGCCGGGGAAGAAATCCGTTTCCGCGAGGCTCTCGAACGACCGCTGCAGGCGTCGCACGGCCGTTTGCGATTTGCGATGGCCGAGGCGGGGCAGGGCGGTCTTCAAGGCGCGGGCCTTCTGGATCAATCCGCCGTACTCGGTGCCGCGATCAAACAGCTTCCGGACATGGGCGAGCTGGGTGGAGGTCTTGAGCTGCAGGCCTACGGTCATCGCAAAACCGCCGGCCGAGCGGATCTCGGACTCCATTTCCCCCAGCGTCGCCGCGCGCGCCGCGTCGGCGGGAAGCACGTAGACGCCGTCGCGCAGCACCCCGCATCCGGCGTCCTTCAGCGCGCGCCAAACGCGCATCCGGGTGGTGGAATTCCGCGTCGGGAGGCTGAGCACGAGGGCCTGAAAGTCGGTCAAAGTGCCGTCATAATTACTACAAGATAGTGATAATGTCAACACACTTATTACATGCGCCAAGAGTCCCCTGATCCCGCGGGGGCAAGCGGGCGGTTCGATGCTACTTTTCGGGAAATGTCGATCACCGGAGCGCGTTCCGAGCTCGGCCGTCTGCTGTCGCAGCGGCGCGTGCCGGGCAAGGTCCACGTCAACATCGCCGGACAGCACGCCAGCGGGAGGATCCTCTGCGTTCGATCGTTGAGACGATCCTGGAGTGCGAGCGTCTCGTTCTGGCGGGGCCGATCCCCGCGTGCGTGGTGCGCCTCGGGTATCTGTACGGCCCTGAGAGCGCCGATCTGCGCGCATACCGAGAGGCGTTCCGCCTCGGCCGGCCGTATTGGGCTGGTCCGGGCGAGGCCCGGCAATACCACCTCCACCAGTACGACGCCGTGAGCGCTCTGCTCGCGGCGGGGAAGCGCCGCAACGTCGGAAGGAGTCTCTACGCGACCGGGTGCCGGGATGGAAGCCGGCGTTCTCTGGCTACTGCAAGGGCCTCGATCAGGTCGTCGAGGCGTGGGGCGCGTGAGCATCCGGACGTCGGAATTTCTTACATCCGTGCAGCGCAGCGATTCGCTGCTCCTGGATCATTTCAATGACTTGCAGCGTTGGCGCGAAGAATGCTTAGCGGTACCGGAATAGGCTCGCCATTGGAATCCGCAGCCTAGCTGCATGATGTTCTTACTCTTAGCGGGAAGGATCCATGTCAACGATTACACCGCTTTTCCACAGCGGGAGCCGGCTGCTCGGCGCGCTCGGCCGCACGTCTTTACTTGTGCTGTCGATAATGACGGCGACCCTGGCCAATGCGGCGACCGTAATCAATTACCCCGATTTTTCCAGCGTCGCCGGCCTGACGATCAACGGTGATGCGGCGCAGGTCGGCAACGTGTTGCGCGTCACCCCGGCCATAGACGGCCAGTCGGGCAGCGTGTTCTCGACGACCACGGTCTCGTTGGCCGTCGGCGCATCGTTCAGCACCTTCTTCCAGTTCCGCTTCACCAACCCCGACCTCGCTTTCTGCGATGGCCTCGCCGGCGCCGGGACCGGCTGCGGCGCCGACGGGCTGGTGTTCGTCGTGCAGACGGTGGGCAACAACGTGGGCGGTGGCGGCGGCGGTATCGGGTATGACGGCATCGACAATAGCCTCGGCATCGAGTTCGACAACTGGTTTAACGGCGGTATTGACATCAACAGCAACCACGTCGGCATCGACCTCAACGGGAACGTAGCGTCGGTGTCGCAGCTCCCACTCACGGAGGCGGACCTGAACGGCGGCGACATCTGGAACGCGTGGGTCGACTACGACAGCGCCACCCAATTGCTCGAGGTGCGCGCCACCCGGTCGGCCACGCGTCCGACTTTGGCCTTGCTGTCCCACTCGGTCGACCTAGCCTCCGTGCTCGGCGTCACTGACGCCTTCGTCGGCTTCACCTCGGGCACCGGCGCCTCGCACGCCGACCATGATGTGCTGTCGTGGCAACTGAACGACAACTTCAGCCCGATCGGTACGATCCCAGAGCCGACCACCCTCGCCCTTCTCGGCCTCGGCTTCGCCGGTCTCGCGGTCGCGCGTCGGCGCAGACAGTAACTGCCTCCGTTTCACACCGGATTGGCGCAGAAACGATAACGCCCGGCGTCGCCGGGCGTTAATCGCTGCCTTGACTCGCCCTGAGCCGGGCGGCGCGGCCTACCGCAGCGTCGCGTTGAACTTCTCGAGCGTCGCGCTACCGGGGCACAGCTCCCGCTCGCCGAGCTTGTTGAGCGGCGCGTCCACCGTGTTGAGGTTGGCGTGCAGGTCCTCGGGCTCGCGCTCGACGTACAGCAGCCCCGTCACGACCTGCCCCTTCACCTCGTGCTCGGCGAGGTGGTTCATCGCCGCGATGCGGTCATGCGGATCGTACCCGTCAGCGAGCTTGCGCAGCACCAGCGTCGACCCGTCGTGCATCATCACCGCCTGCACCGAACCCGGCTCGTACTCGGTCGTGATCGGCGCCCGCGGCGGCATGAAGTCGAGGAAGTTCACCGCCTCGTTGTGCTCCCGCACGTAGTCGTAGCTCTTCGTCGACCCGGGGTGGTTGTTGAACGCCACGCACGGCGAGATCACGTCGATGAACGCCGCTCCCCGATGCTCGATCGCCGCCTTGAGCAGCGGCACGAGCTGGTCCTTGTCCCCCGAGAAACCGCGGGCGACGAAGGTCGCGCCGAGCTGCAGCGCCAGCATCACCATGTCGATCGACGCGTCGGTGTTCGCCACGCCCTTCTTGCTCTTCGAGCCGCGATCGGCAGTCGCGGAGAACTGCCCCTTCGTCAGCCCGTACACGCCGTTGTTCTCGACGACGTACAGCATGTTCACGCCGCGGCGCATGCAGTGCGCGAACTGCCCCAGCCCGATCGACGCCGAGTCGCCATCCCCCGACACGCCCAAGTAGATCAGCTCCCGGTTCGCGAGGTTCGCCCCGGTCACCACCGACGGCATCCGACCGTGCACGCTGTTGAAGCCGTGCGAGCTCCCGAGGAAGTAGGTCGGCGTCTTCGACGAGCACCCGATCCCGGACAGCTTCGCCACCCGGTGCGGCTCGATCTCCAGCTCGAAGCACGCCTGGATGATCGCGGCCGAGATCGAGTCGTGCCCGCACCCCGCGCACAGCGTCGAGATCGCGCCCTCGTAGTCGCGGCGCGTGAACCCGAGCTTGTTCTTGGGCAGCGTCGGGTGATGGAGTTTCGGCTTGGCGAGATAAGTCATTGGGCGGCCTTCCGCAGCGGCTGCACGTTCAGCCGGCGCACCCGCTCCGCGACCGCTTCGGTGATGAACCGCGCGGTGATCGGCGTGCCGTCGTAGTGCAGGATCGGGATCAGGCTTGCCGGGTTCACCCCGGCGTCGTTGACGAGCAGCGTCTTCAGCTGCGCGTCGCGGTTCTGCTCCACCACGAACACCTTCGTGTGCGAGCGGACGAACTCCGCGACCTCGTCCTGGAACGGGAACCCCCGCACCCGCAGCGCGTTCACGTAGATGCCCTGCGACGCGAGCGTCTCGAGCGCCTCCTGCATCGCCGGCCCGGTCGAGCCGTAGAAGATCGCGCCGAACCGCGCCGGATACGCCGCCGGCGTCAGCACCGGCTTCGGCAGCAGCGCCTTCGCGGTCTCGAACTTCTTCAGCAGCCGCTCCATGTTGTCGACGTAGTCCGGACCGGCCTCGCTGTACTTCGCATACCGGTCCTTCGTCGTCCCGCGGGTGAAGTACGCGCCGCGCGTCGGGTGCGTGCCCGGCAGCGTGCGGTACGGAACGCCGTCGCCGTCCACGTCGAGATACCGGCCGAACTCCTTGCCGGCGTCGAGCTCCTCCCGGGTCATCACCTTCCCGCGGTCGTACCGCCGCGAATCGTCCCACGCGAGCGGCGCCGCCAGCCGCTCGTTCATGCCGATGTCGAGGTCGAGCATGACGAAGATCGGCGTCTGCAGCCGGTCGGCGAGGTCGAACGACAGCGCCGCGAACTCGAACGCCTCCTTCGGATCCTCCGGGAACAGCAGCGGATGCTTGGTGTCCCCGTGCGAGGCGTAGGCGGAGATCAGGAGGTCCGACTGCTGGGTGCGCGTCGGCATCCCGGTCGACGGCCCGCCGCGCTGCACGTCGAACAGCACCGCCGGGATCTCGGCGAAGTACGCGAGCCCGATGAACTCCTGCATCAGCGAGATGCCGGGACCCGAGGTGCAGGTGAACGCCCGCGCGCCGTTCCACCCCGCGCCGATCACGATCCCGATCGACGCGAGCTCGTCCTCGGCCTGGATGATCGCGTAGCGCGCCTTGTTCGACTCCGGGTCGTGGCGGAACTTGCGGCAGTGCCGCTGGAACGCCTCGGCCATCGACGACGACGGGGTGATCGGGTACCACGCCGCCACCGTCGCGCCGCCGAACACGCATCCGAGCGCCGCGGCGTTGTTGCCGTCGATGAAGACCTTGTCGCCGACCGCGTCGGCGCGCTTCACGCGCAGGCCGATCGGGCACGCGAGCTTGGCGAGGGCGTAGTTGCGGCCGAGCTGCAGCGCGTGCACGTTCGGCTTGAGGAGCGCTTCCTTCCCCTTGTACTGCTCGCCGATCAGCTCCGCGATCACGCCCGGGTCGATGTCGAGCAGCGCCGACAGCGCGCCGACGTAGATGATGTTCTTGAAGAGCTGCCGCTGCCGCGGGTCGGTGTAGGTGTCGTTGCAGATCGCGGTGAGCGGCATCCCGATCACGTTGACGTCGTCGCGGAACTTCGACTTCGGCAACGGCTTGGTCGAGTCGTAGAAGAGGTACCCGCCCGGCTCGATCTCGGCGACGTCCTCTTTCCAGGTCTGCGGGTTCATCGCGACCATCAGGTCGACGCCGCCGCGGCGGCCGAGATAGCCTTTCTCGGAGACCCGCACCTCGTACCAGGTCGGCAGGCCCTGGATGTTCGAGGGGAAGATGTTGCGCGGGCTCACCGGCACGCCCATGCGCAGGATCGCCTTCGCGAACAGGGCGTTCGCGGACGCGGAGCCGGAGCCGTTGACGTTGGCAAACTTGGCGACGAAGTCGTTGACCGCTTCGATGGGCTTCATCTCAGGCCACCTTGAGCGCGGGCTTCCGCGGGTCGCGGCACGCCGGTCCGGCATTGGTCATGTCGAGCAGGAACTTCTGCATGTCCCACGCCCCGGTCGGGCAGCGCTCGGCGCACAGCCCGCAGTGCAGGCAGACGTCCTCGTCCTTGACCATCACGCGGCCGGTCTTGAGCGCGTCGGACACGTAGAGGTCCTGGGTCAGGTTCCCGGCCGGCGCCATGAGCCGCGTGCGCAGCGCCTCCTCCTCGCCGTTCTTGGTGAACGTGATGCAGTCCATCGGGCAGATGTCCACGCACGCGTCGCACTCGATGCAGAGCCTGGTGGTGAATACGGTCTGGACATCGCAATTGAGGCAGCGTTGCGCCTCCTTGAACGCGGTCTTCAAGTCGAAGCCGAGCTCGACCTCGACCTTGATGTTCTTGAGCGTCTGGTTCACGTCGCGCCACGGCACCTTGAAGCGCTGGTCGAGCGTGATGTCGTTGTCGTAGCTCCACTCGTGGATCCCCATCTTCTGCGACATGAGGTTCACCATCGGCGGCGGGCGCTTGGCCACGTCCTCGCCGTTCAGGAGCCGGTCGATCGAGATCGCCGCGTCGTGGCCGTGCGCGACCGCCCAGATGATGTT
>JBOGIR010000017.1:0-6175 GCA_050742335.1 Vicinamibacterales bacterium
TTGGAGCTGCGATACGCCTGGTCGAAGAACCAGCTCATGTCCCGACCCGCGACCTCGTTGACGACGGCGAAGAAGTCGGCCGGCTGCGGGTGGCGGAACTTCCACCGTTCGAAATAGGTGGACATGACGCGCTGCAGCACGGGCCAGCCGAGATGGCGCTCCAGCGTGTGCAGCCACAACGCCGTCTTGTTGTAGGTGATGAAGGTCGCGGTGCTCGGCCAGAACCGGAACGTGGGCGTCGCCTGAGCGTCGGCTTCCGCGTTGTCGCGATAGCCTGAGAGGCGGTTGCCGTCGGTCGCCCGCGACAACTGGATGTCTCCTATGACCCAGGGAATGAACCCGCCGAAAAAGCGAAGCGCGACGTCATTCGGAAACCCTGCCTCATCGATGACACGTGCGGTTGAGAACGTATTGAGCCCTTCGTCCATCCACGCGTGCTCGAACTCGTTGCTCCCGACGATGCCGTACCAGAACTGGTGACCAGCCTCGTGAATCGTCACCGACTCGGGCTGCAGCACGCGCGGCGGTGCGATCCAGCGCGCGCCGGCGGTGAAGAGCGTGGGGTACTCCATCCCGCCGCTGCCGCTCTGGAATGCCGGGTCAACGATGGTGATGTGGGTATAGGGGTAGGGCCCAAACCATTCACCGTAGTAACGGAGCGTGGCGGCCGTGGCGTCGAAGTGACGCGCCTCCTGGCCGGCGTGCTCGGGCTGCAGCAACAGTCGCATGTCGACGCGCGGCAGTCCCGGGTGCTCGAATGTTCGCGTGACATCGATGAAGTGTGGGCTGGCCGTCCACGCAAAATCGTGGACGTCGGCGGCCCAGTATCGATGCCTTCTCGTCGACCCATCGGTGTTGTCCACGACTTCCGCCGTACTGCAGGCAGTCGGTGGATCGGGCGTCACGGGTGGACGGCAGCCGGTGGCTCCGACGACGAACTCGCGCGGCGTGGTAATCCGTACGTCGTACACACCGTAGTCGGAATAGAACTCGGTGACGGAATGAAACTGATGCGTGTTCCAGCCGCCATCCTCCAGTACGCCCAGTTTGGGGAACCATTGCGCGATGAAGTAGTAGTCGTCCACGTAGCCGGTGCGTGCAAAGGGACGGGGAACGTTCCCGGTCCACGCCAGCTCGATGTCGAGCGTGTCCTGCGGCTGCACCGCAAACGACAGCGGAACGGCCATCACCGTGCGGTCCGCAGTGTTCCCATCGTCGGGTGCGAGAAAGCGCTGCGCGGAGGTGAGGTCGATCCAGTCAGCGCCTGACTCGGCGCCGCCGGCGTGCACCGTGCGACGCACGCGAAGGCGCGTGACGTCAATCGATCCCCACGCGTCGTCGCGTGGCGGGGTGAAATTACCCGCGAGCCGGCGTTCGCGCAGCCATGTGGAGTCGAGATTGCGCCAAGCGTTCCAGTACAGATGGAACTGCAATTCGGCGGTAGGGTTGGCGCTGATGTTCCTCCACCGGATCGTTTCGCGCCCGGTGAGGCGGCGGGCGGCGTGATCGAGCGTGACATCGATGTCGTAATTCGCATTGCGCGGCGAACGGGCGTCCGCCGCCGGTCGATCGAAGCGTTGAACGCCCGCCTGTTGCGCCTCGACACCAGCGAGGCAGCACAGCAACACGAGGAACGCGATCGCCAGACACCTGCTCATGGCTGCGTGCATTCTATAATCCCTCCTCTATAACAGGAGTCGGAATGGCGATTCGCGTGCTGCTCGTCGGCCTCGGACCCATCGGTGCGGCGGTGGCGCGCCAGCTCGATCGGCGCCAGGCGTTTCAGATAGTAGGTGCGGTGGACATCGACCCGCTCAAGACGGGCAAGGATGCCGGCGACGTCCTGCAGATCGGGCGGCGCCTGCGCGTGAAGGTGACGGACAGCATCGGCAAGGCAGTCAAGGCCACCAGGCCTGACGTGGCGGTGCTCTGCACCGGGTCTGGGCTCAGGCACGTGCTGCCGCAGTTCGAAGACGTGTTGAAGCACCGAGTGCCGATCGTGACGACGGCCGAAGAGGCGGCGTACCCGGCCCGGCGGAACCGGCGTCTGGCCAGGCGGCTGGACGAGGCCGCGCGCAAGGCCAGGGTGGCCGTGCTCGGGACGGGCGTGAACCCCGGGTTCGTCATGGATGCCCTTCCGATCGCGCTCACGGCCGTCTGCGAGCGCGTCGATCGCATCGAAGTGCAGCGCGTGCAGGACGCACGGATCCGCCGGCTTCCGTTCCAGCAGAAGATCGGCGCAGGATTGACGGCGGAGCAGTTCCAGCGGGGCGTCAAGAAGGGGACGCTGCGGCACGTCGGATTCACCGAGTCGATCCAGATGATTGGCGACGCGATGGGATGGACGCTCGATCGCGTGACCGACACGGTCATGCCCAGGCTCGCGTCTCAGGCGGTTGAAAGCGGGCTGCTCGCGGTGGACCCCGGCTACGTGTCCGGCATCGTGCAGGACGGCGTGGGGTACGTGAAAGGCGAGCCGCGCATCAGGCTCCACCTCGAGGCCTATCTGGGCGCGCCGGAGTCGTTCGACTCGGTGCTCATCGAGGGGTCGCCGCGCATCTATTCGAAGATTGACGGCGGCGTGCATGGCGACATCGCCACCGCGTCGATGGTGGTGAACTCGATTGCGGCGGTGCTCGACGCCGCGCCGGGTTTCCGCACGATGCGCGACCTGCGACTGCCCTCGTTCTACTCCGGGCGCTGATGCATTCTTCACCCTCACGCGCCACAGAGACACGGAGACACAGAGGAAATGCCTTTTGTTCGGCTCCGTGTTTCTGTGACTCCGTGGCTTGTCGAAGTTGAAGTCAGGGTGCGCCCCTACGGCCGTTCGACGAGCGCCACGTCGCAGCCGAGCTCGAGCGCAAACCGGCCGCGGCCGCGCGGCACGATGCGGATGTCCGAGCACTTCTGTTCCAAGCGCCGCCGCAGCAAGAGCAGGCGGGTCTCGAGGTTGTCTTTCCACTCGGGCAGGTTGAGTGACCTGTCGAGCCGGAGCTCGCGGTTCGTGAATTCCACCCGCCCCTCGGCATCGCGCCGCCGGAGCAGTTTCCACAGGATGTTCGCGGGCAGGCTGCGGATCAGGTACTCGCCGTCCACCAGGATGCATTCGTCGCGCGTGTAATAGGCGACCTCTCGACGCGGCGATGCCGATCGCGCGATGGCCGTCGCTGCGCCCTTTTCGCCTGCCGGCGCCGCAGCGCCCTCCGGGGACGCCTCGGACCGCTCAAGCAGCTGCATGTTCTGGATGGCGATGGCCAGGTAGCTGCCCAGGAGCTCGATGGTTGTCTTGTCCTCTTCGTGAAAGCGGTAGGGCAGCTCGCTTTCGATGCACAGCACGCCCACCAGTTCGCTGCGGACGAGGAGCGGCACGCCCAACTGGCTCTCCGGGCTGGGAAGGCCCGGCAGCGGAATCTGGCGATTCGGCGGGCACAGGCCCGCTTCCTGCGCACGCTTCTGCACGGCGTACGCGTACAGCATCTGCCGAAGCAGCCCCGAGATGCGGATCGGCTTCCGCGCTTCCGCCACCATGCCGATGATCCCTTCGCCCAGCCGCACCTCCGCGCCTGCACCGGCTTGCGTGTACCCGCGGCTGGCGATCGCGACAAACACGCCTTCTTCATGCGAGGGCAAGAGGATCATCGAGTGCGCAAACCCAAAGCTCTTCTCGAGCCCCTCGAGGATCGAGTCGAGCAGCCCTTCGAGCGAGTCGGCCCGGTGAATCCGAGCGGAAAGGTCCTGCAGCGCGTTCATCGTGAACACGGGGTCGGCGGTATCCGGGCGCCGGCCGGCCGGCACGCCAGATCGAGGCCCCTCGTCCTCGGCCTTTTCCACCGACCGCACCTCGTAAATGTCGGCGGCCAGCAGCTTGAAAATGCCTTTGAGCCCCGAGTACGACGCGATGGCTTCGATGCGCAACGCCATCCGCTCGAACACGGGGCCCGACGTTTCCGATCGCACGTATCGCAGGCGCAGTCGCCAGCCCTGGCTCGTGTCGGGATCCAGCAGATGCACGAGCGCGTGCGGGTTTTCGGCGATGTTCCGGCGGCTCTTGTTGAAAAACTGAAACGAGAGCGCCACGTGCGTTGGATCGACGTAATCGACGTGGCTGAGATAGGCCGCGTTCGGCGTGCCATCCCGCGAGCACGTGAAGAGCGCGGCAGGTATCAACCCCTGGAAGCACGACGCCATCGACTCCAGGTTGAAGCCTTGCCCTCCGAGGCGCGAGCCCCGTCGGGTCATGAGAGCGCCGCTCCCGCGCCGGGTCCGGGCGTCTGGTTGAACAGCGCCGTCACACGCACGCGGACGGCCACGCACGGCCAGGTCTGCCAGTTCTCAACGGCGGCGGGCGGAAATCCGATGGTCCCGAGACGCTGCACCCATCGATCCCACTGCGCGGCGACAAAGGACCGCTCGGACGCGCGGGCGGCGCGCGCTTCGACGAACACGCCTTTCACTTGACACGCCCGCTCGTCGGGCGGCCGCGCGAAGACGAGCGCCGCCTGACCGTTTGCTTCCAGGTCCGGCACCACCTGCGCCGCCGCCCTCTTTGGCACGTATGCCACCACATGTCTGCCGTCGTCTTCGACCTTGACTGCGACGGCACGGGTGCCGTTGGGCTCGAGGTTGGCGTTGCGCGTGCCGAGCTGAATGGCGATGCCTTCCTGAAGAAAGGCGGCCAGCTCCTTGTCGATCATGGAGTTGAGGGTTCCTGGACTGCTGTTAGGGTTCTTTTAGGATATCAGTAGGGAAGGTTTAGGGTTCATCGCGCCCTTGGCTCGTTAGAGTGGGCGTCACACACATGGAGGTGACGCACATGACTCGACGACGCCTTGCGGCTCCGTTTCTCGTTCTCACCCTCGCGTTGATCTCCGGGATGCTCGCACGCGCGGGCGCACCCGCCGAGCCTGCCGCGCCGCGACCTAGTGCCGACGGCGTCGCGCGCGGCAAGTACCTCGTCGCATTCGGCGGCTGCAACGACTGCCACACCCCGTGGAAGCTGGGGCCCAAGGGTCCCGAGCCCGACATGACGCGCGCGCTGACGGGCCACCCCGCCGGTCTCGCGATGCCGCCCGCGCCCGCGATTCCTGGAGGCCCATGGGGCTGGACGGGCGCTGCGACGATGACGGCGTTTGCCGGTCCGTGGGGCGTGAGCTTCACGGCCAATCTCACGCCGGACAAGGAAACCGGGCTTGGCGACTGGACCGAGGAGATGTTCATCGCGACCATGCGCACGGGCCGGCATCAGGGGAAGGGGAGGGCGATTCTGCCGCCGATGCCGTACTTCAACCTGGCCGCGCTGTCGGATCAGGACATCAAGGATGTCTTCGCTTACCTGCGCTCCCTGCCGCCGGTGCACAACCGGGTGCCCGCGCCGATCGATCCGCCGGAGGAGCAGTGACCTTGCGTCGATGCGCGACGGGCCTTCGCGGTCCGCGACTGCTGCGGGTTGGCCTGGCCGTTGGAATCGTGCTGGGCCCGCTGACGGCGGTGCAGGATCCCGCCGCCTCGACCGGACGTCCTGCGCCTCCGCGGCTGCTGTCCGAGACGGGCCTCTACGCGGCACCGGGCGATGGGCTCGCGATCGATCCGCAGAACCGGCCGTTCTCGCCGCAGTATCCATTGTGGAGCGACGGGGCAGGCAAGGCGCGCTGGGTGCGGCTGCCGGCGGGGGCGACCATCGACGTGCGCGACGTCGATCGGTGGGCCTTCCCGGTGGGCACGCGGTTCTGGAAGGAATTCACGTTCGGCGGCCGCAAGGTGGAAACACGGTTCCTGCGGAAGGACGGCCCCGCGAGCTGGACGTTTGCGAGCTACGCGTGGAACGAGGCGCAGACCGAGGCCGAGCTCGCGCCCGCAGACGGCGTGCCGAATGTGGCGGATCTGGCACCTGGCCGTCGCCACAGCATCCCTTCGGTGGAAGATTGCCGCGCTTGCCACGACAGCGCTCGAACCGAAATCCTGGGCTTCACGGCGCTCCAGCTGTCCACCGATCGCGACCCGAACGCGCCGCACGCCGAGCGGCTGGCGCCGGAGATGGTGACGCTGCGGACGCTGATGGAGGAGCGGCTGCTTGCGCCCGCCCGGCCGGAGCTTGTGGACGTACCGCCCCGCATCGTCGCACGCGACGCGCGCACGCGCGCCGTGCTCGGCTATCTCTCGACGAACTGCGGCG
>JBOGIR010000018.1:0-1695 GCA_050742335.1 Vicinamibacterales bacterium
CGCATTTGTCATCCTTATCCCCTGAGGCGACTTGGCGTCGTCACCTGAGGCAAGAGCCGGATGCGGTAATTCCGCACGTCCGGATCCGTGGAGGGGGTTACGAGCAATCGTCATCTCTACTCCAACTACCATTCCGGGAAGATTCCGATGATGTAGTAGGAGTTCCGCCCCCGGTACTGCTTGAGGAAAGGCTTGACGGGCACCCCTGCGCGCAACGGGGCGATCATAGTGTTCGGCGTATTCACGATCATCGGTGGAACGATACCGCGTTCGATCCGAACGATGTCACCCTGTACGACGCGTTCGGTAGGAGGTATCGTCAGACGGTGTGTAAACGAGAGAGGGCGGTGTAACCTTCGGTTCGCTATCGAGAACCTCGGGCGCGCCAACGCCCGAACAGAAGGAGACACCGCCTGTGAAGGAGAAGACCACCGAGGGGGTCGCGGCGTCAAGCCCGACCTGGGAGACGCTGGAAGCGTTCGCCCGGCAGAGCATGCAACAGCTCCTGCAGCGGATGTTGGAGGAAGAAGTCGACGGGCTGCTCGCCCGCGGCCGGTACGAGCGGCGCGCGGGCGTCGATGCGGCGGTCGGCTATCGCAACGGCTTCGGGAAGCCGCGCCGATTGACCTTGAGCAACGGGACGATCACGCTGCGACGCCCGCGGGTGCGCGGGCTGAGTGAGCGCTTCGAGAGTCGGCTGCTGCCGGCGTTCAAGCGGCACACGGACGAGGTGGGCCGGGTGCTGCCCGAGCTGTACCTGCACGGCTTGGCCCACGGCGACTTCGATCTCGCCTTGCGGGGCCTGTTGGGCGAGGGGGCGCCGCTGTCGGGGCCGTCGATCGCCCGCCTCAAGGCGAGCTGGCAGGCCGAGTACGACCTGTGGAAGAGTCGCCCGGTCGACGCATTGGAAGTTGTCTACCTCTGGGTCGACGGCGTGTACGTGAAGGCCGGGCTCGAAAAGGACAAGGCCGCGATGCTGGTCGTGTTGGCGGCACTCCGCGATGGGCAGAAGGTCGTCCTCGCCGTGGAGAGCGGCTATCGCGAGTCGACGGAGAGCTGGGCGGCGATCCTGCGGGATCTCAAACGGCGCGGGCTGGCCGCGCCGAAGCTCGTGGTCGGCGATGGGCATCTGGGGATCTGGGGCGCCCTGGCGGCCGTGTTTCCTGAGGCTCGGGAGCAGCGGTGCTGGAACCATCGCATCATCAACGTGCTCGACAAGCTGCCGCTCAAGCGCCAGGCCGAGGCGCGCAGCCTGCTGACGAAGATCCCGTACGCCGAGACGCGGGAGGAGGCGGAACGGCAGAAGCGAACGTTCCAAGCCTGGGCGACCAAGCGCGGGCATGCGGAAGTCGGGCGCGCGCTCGATCGCGACTGGGAGCGCATGGTGACGTTCTACCAGTTCCCGCGCGAGCACTGGAAGCATCTGCGGACGTCGAACCCGGTAGAGTCGCCGTTCGCGGCGGTGCGGCTGCGCACGGCGGCAGCCAAGCGTTTCAAGAAGGTCGAGAACGCGACGGCGGTGATCTGGAAGACCCTGCTCATCGCCGAGAAGACGTTCCGGCGCCTCGACGCGCCGGAATTGCTCGCGGACGTCGCGAGCGGCGTCGTGTACGTCAACGGTGTACGTGCAGTGAACCGGCGCGCTGAGGGCATCGCCGCCTGATCTCATTTACACACTTCTTGACAAGACCTCTT
>JBOGIR010000019.1:0-2549 GCA_050742335.1 Vicinamibacterales bacterium
CCTGAGAGAAGTGTTGCGTTCGGCCCCGCGTCTTTTGTCGGGCCCGGACAAGACTTCGCCGTGCGGGTCCGCACAGGTCGGGTGGGCCATCACGGCCGCGCGTCCCGGTTCATGGAAACCCGTTCCAGCGGTATGCTTCAGCGTGCGAACCCGCACGTTCTGCGGCGATGGTCCGGTGCCGTTCTTGCACCTCCCGCGCGCCATGCCGCTGCGCCGCCCGCTCGCCGGTGCCGCCCTGCTGGTGCTCTGTCCGCTCGCCCTGTCCGCCCAGCAGCGCGTGCCGCGCGACCCGGTGACACTGGCCAACGAGGGGGCCGCAGCCCTCGAGGCGCGGCGCTTCGGCGAGGCGCTCGAGGCGTTCACCGAGGCGGCGAGGCTGATGCCTCGCGATCCGAGCCTGGCCTTCGGCGTGGGGCTGGCGGCGTTCATGATGGGGCAGAACGACGAGGCCGAAGTCTGGTTCGAGCGCTCGCTGAAGCTGGATCCCCGATTCGTGGGGTCGTCTCTGTGGCTGGGAGAGCTGCAGTACCGCGAGGGCCGGATCAAGGAGGCGATCGCCACCTACGAATCCGCCCTGAAGCGGTCGCCGGATGCGCAGCAACTGGAAGATCGGCTGGTCGAATGGCGCAAGGAAACCGAGCTGCACGACAAGTTCTACGAGTCGCGCGGCGCGCACTTCATCGTGCTCTTCGAAGGACCGGCCGACGAGGCGCTTGCACGCCGCATCGTCGAGTACCTCGAGGAGGCGTACTGGCGCGTCGGCAGCGCGCTCACCGCGTATCCCCCCAAACCGATTACCGTGGTGCTCTACACGACGGAACAGTTCCGCGACATCACCCGGCTGCCCACCTGGACGGCCGCCGCCTACGACGGCCGCATTCGCATGCCGGTGCGCGGCGCGCTGGAGCAGAGCGAGCAGCTCGATCGCGTGCTGACGCATGAATTCGTCCACGCGGTGGTCGCCATGCTGGGCGGACGCAACGTGCCCGTCTGGCTGAACGAGGGGCTGGCCAGCGTGTTCGAGCCCGCAGGCGTCGAGAATGCCGAGCGCGTGCTCGCGCGCACGAGCGGGCGGCCGCCGCTGCAGCAGTTGCACGGCAGCTTCTTCGGGTTGTCGGCTGCCCAGGCGGCCGTGGCGTACGCCTTCAGCACGTTTGCCGTGCAGCGGATGATCGATCTGCGCGGTGCCCCGGCGGTGGTGCAGTTGCTGCAGGACGTAGCACGCGGCGGCGATTTCCCGGCCGCGTTCCAACAGCGGATCGCCATGCGGTACGAAGACTTCCAACTGATGGTGTCGCGGTAACCCTCATTTCACTTCGACAGGCCACGGAGTCACGGAGACACGGAGGCGATCAAGCTAATCCTCTGTGCCTCTGTGGCCCGTATGGATCAGTTCGCGAGCGCCTTGGCGTTGGCGGCACCAAAAGAGCGAACGTCATCCGATACACGACGTTCGTCGCGTGCGCGCTCCCAGAAATCACGCGCCGCGATGCGCGCGTCAGCCCACACGTCCAGCGTGTCGGACGTCGCATGCGGCACGGCAAAGATGCGAGATGGCACCTGGCCATCCGCCGTCGGCGCGTAGAGCATCGACACCTGATCGAAGGCCGGCGCAAGGCGCAGACTCGAACCGTCAGTGAACAAGACGATGTTGTACTGATGCCGATCCGTGTTGCCGATGAGCGCGCCGAACGCATCGAGCCATCGAAGGCGGCGGGCATCTTCATCAGTGAGACGCCGGGCGTCTCTCAGCAGCACGGCCGCCCGAGCCCATGAGTCGGCGGGATCGTCGTGCACGGCGGCCAGGCTCACAACCGCAACACGTCCGCGTACCCCGACGCGATCGAATCGTTGGCTCTCGAGAAACCAGTGCGACGAGGTCTCGACGATGGTCGTCTGCGCGGCGGAGATGCCGCATGAGGACAGCACGTCCAGCGCGAGCGCTTCGAGCACGAGCAGATCACACCAGCGCCTCGCGACCACATCGCCGGCACCTCCACGGGCTGCGAACTTGACGAGCACGTGCCGTCCATCGACGAGAACGCCGAATTTTGGCTGCTCGCCACCTGCGGAGGAGCCGGGAGGATGTCCCGCGATCGTGGCTTCCGCCAGTTCAGGGTAGTCGTTGCGCGTTGTGACGACGCTCTCGAGTGCCTGCCAACGGGCAAACGATTCATCACCAACGATGAGATTGCCAGGCAGGTCCTCACCACGCCGCGACATCGCGATCAGAATGTGGTGATGGGACCAATCAGCCAGGCGCGCCGGCAGCCGGAGGTCGGCGTGCATCGCCGCAAAGTGTCGTCCCAGGAATCCCGACGGTCGCGCATCGGCGAGCTCTATCGGCAGCCCGTTCGACACGATGCCGGCAGCCGTCCAGACTGTCTGGCGCGCTACCAGCGTGACGAGTTCGCCTGCCGACCGAGGAGTCCCGTTTTCGGTCACTCGAAACAGCGGAAAACGCGACGCGTTCAGGTTGGGCCATGTCTGGCGCAACCCGTATCGTGTGGCGCGACCTCGACCGATGCGGATCACGTCGGGTCCCGCGT
>JBOGIR010000020.1:0-3783 GCA_050742335.1 Vicinamibacterales bacterium
ATGTTCGATCCCGACCGCCGGATCGACGTCGAGTGGGACAGCGCGGGCACCGACCACGCGCCGTATCCGGTCAGGCTGACGATGCAGGTGGAGGACCGGAAAGGCATGCTCGCCGAGATCAGCGCCAAGGTCTCGGACATCAACACGAACATCACCACCATGGAAGCCCGCACGGGCACCGGCGGCAATCATCAGGCCCGAATCGACATGACCGTCGAAATCAACGACGTGAAGCATCTGGAACGGGTGATCAAGTCGATCAAGGGCGTCGAGGGAGTGCTTGGAGTGGAACGGGCGGCGAGAGCGTAGGGCCGCCTCTATTAGGGAATCATGGCAATCGCGTCGATTTCGACTCTTGCGTCACGCGGGAGCCGAGCCACCTGCACCGTTGCACGCGCCGGCGGAGGATCGGCCACGAACCTGGCGTAGCACTCATTCATCGCGCCGAATTCGTTCAAGTCAGCCAGGAACACCGTCGTCCGGACGACGTGCTCGAACCCGACACCGGCCGACCTGAGCAGTGCGCCGATGTTGCGCATGACTTGCTCGGTCTGCGCGCCGATGTCGCCTTCGATCATCACGCCCGTGCCGGGATCCACGGGGACCTGACCGGATATGAAGAGGAGGTTCCCCGCGCGAATGGCCGGGGAGTACGGCCCAAGGGGCCGCGGGGCGTCAGGCGATGCCACGGCCTGCCGCACGTCAGGCTGCCTTGGTGATCTTGCCGCTCCGCAGACACCGCGTGCAGACGCGAAGGCGACGGGTCGCGCCGTTGACGACCGCGCGCACCGTCTGCAGGTTCGGTTCGAACCGGCGAGGACCGACGTTGTGTGCGTGGGAAACCGTCCGGCCCACCACAGGCCCTCGACCGCAGACTGCGCACCGCTTTGCCATGGAGATCCAGCCCTTCTTCGAAATGCCGAAACGGAAATCTTAGCGCATTTTGCCTTTTCACGCGCCACGCCCCTCGAGGTTGCTCGGGGCGTCCTGCTGAGCACCAGCCGAAGGACGGAGACCCAGAGACGCAGAGGAAATTCCTTTCACTCCGTGACTCTGTGGCCTGTCGACGTGAGACACGGGAGCAGGTTCAGGGCAGAATCAGCGAGCTGCTCGCGTCGCCCTGGCGGGTCGCCTCGACAGCATCGAGTTGCAGCAGCCGGCCCACGAGATCGACGTACGCTGTCTCACCCTCGTCCGGCGCCCGCAGCGTTCGCGCTCCCTGTTCGATCGCCCTGAGCGCAATCGCCGCCTCCCCGTCGTACACCTTGGCGCCCTGCTCACGGATCTCATTCAGCAGTTCCTTCATCGCTGCGGCGAGCGACTGCGCAGGACGCGACTGCGGCGTGTGTTCGTAGATCACGCCGCGCGTCGCCGTTTCGAGTGTTGCTGCCATCGCGGCGGCGGCATCGGCGATGTCGGCGTCCACCAGGCGTGCGAGTCCGTCGGGGCGGTGCCGCGCCGTGACGGAATGAAACAAGAAGAACAGCTGGTACTGCCGTTCCGTGAGGTTGCGAATCGTCGGGATGAGACGTGCCACGTCCCGCTCCTGCTGCCGCCGCACGACGGCTGCAGGGTGCTCGCGCGCCGTCGCAAGATACCTGCAGGTGCGGGGACACTGGATCTCGACCAGCCGCTTGGTTCCGCAGCATGTCGCACAGATCGTTCGGTCGAGCGCTGGGCATTCGCGCCGCGCCTTCCGCTGACCGCAGCTCGGGCAGAGCATGCCTCAGCTTCGCACACTTTCGTTTCCCGGCGTGCTGGACTGCTACACGGCCCCGGACGAGAATCTCGTGCGGTTGTCAATTGATTCATTCAGGGTAATTCTTCCAACCAAGGTCGGAAATTCGACAGCCTCAATCTCGAGTGGAGTGCTCATAAATGCTCATAGTGTCGATTTATGAGCACTCATGGCCGTACGGGCGGCGCGTGGCTATGTGAAGGAAGAGGGCCCCCAGTGTTTCCTGGATGAGATCCGACCGATGGAGCCTTGATAGAAGGGATTATTTCACAATAGGTTACCGGCATAATGAGGGTGAACGGGTGGAGCTTGGTGCTGTGTCTCCTGGTAGGCATCCTGTGCGGCTGATTCACCACAGTTCGGGTAACTTATCGTGTCCTTACTCGTGGACATGCGGCTCCGGGAGACTCAATCGGCGTATTCTGCGTCTAATTGCAATGAGACTGGGGATGGGGCAGGGCGTTCAAGGGCTATCAGCGTGTAAGTGGAACCGCATTTTGGACTTATGGGTGTAGAGACGGTCAGCGGATCTGGTCTCGACGAGCAACTCACGTCCACATCTCGAATTCCAGGAACGATGCCGCGCTGGTAGGCATCATGATTGCACATAGAGCGCACGCATAGGGCCGTCACCCCTCGGAGCGGATGGCACGGAAGGAGCGACAGGCATCATGGCGACCAGGACCAGGGCGGTGAAGACGTCGGCGAAGGCGAGCCGGTACGACGAGCTGAGACAGATGCTCGAAGAGCGCCGCCGCGAGCTGATGAACGAGGTCCAGGGCAGGATTCGCGACGTCCGCACGGACGGCACCAAGGATCGCGAAGTCTTCGACCAGGGCGAGAGTTCGGAAGTCGACATTCAGGAAGATATCGAATTCGCCCTCATCCAGATGAAGTCGGAGACGCTCAACAAGATCAACGAGGCGGTCCGCCGGCTCGAGGAAGGCACCTACGGCAACTGCTTCGAATGTGGCGAGGAAATTGCCGAGGCGCGCCTGCGAGCCCTGCCGTTCGCCGTCCGCTGCAAGGACTGCGAAGAGGCGCGGGAAACAGCCGAGCAGCGCGAGCGCATGCTGGCGCAGAGGCGCGGCGCCTCGACACTCTTCTTCGACATGTCGAACTGACGCGTTCGGCCTCGAAGGAATTCATCAAGGGCGGCCTGGCAGGCCGCCCTTTCTGTTTTGGGAGCTGTCGATGAGTGAACGCGACGAAACTCCCGACCTGCAGGAAGTATCGATTGGCGATCGGGCGGTGACGATTCCTGACGAGCTGCCGATCCTTCCGCTCCGGGACACGGTACTGTTTCCGAACTCGTTCATGCCGCTCGCGGTGGCGCGCGAGAGCTCGGTCCGCCTGATTGACGACGCCATCTCGGGCGGGAAGGTGATTGGCGTCTTCACCCAGCGCGACGCGACCGTCGAGGAACCGCAGCAGGACGATCTGTACCGCGTCGGCACCGCGAGCCATATCCACAAGATGTTCAAGCTGCCCGACGGCAGTCTGCGGCTCATCGTGCAGGGGCTGACCCGGCTGATACTCGACGGCGTGACGACCACGCGTCCCTACCTTCACGCGCGCGTGCACCCCGTGCCGGAAACGATGAACGAGATCGATCGTCTCGAGATCGATGCACTGCTGCGGAACATCAAGACGAACTTTCAGCGTGTCGCGTCCCTGTCGCCGCTGCTCTCCGACGATCTGCAGGCACTGGCGGCGAATATCGCCGATCCGGGGCGGCTCGCCGACTTCATCGCCTCCAGCCTGAGTACGCTCGACACCTCCATCAAGCAGGAAGTGCTCGAGACACTCGACGTGCGCGCGCGCATGGACAGCCTGAACCGCACGCTGATCAAGGAGCTCGAGGTGCTCGAGCTCGGCTCCAGGATTCAATCGCAGGTGCAGTCCGAGGTCGGCAAGAACCAGCGCGAGTATTTTCTGCGCGAGCAGATGAAGGCGATCCAGAAGGAGCTCGGCGAGGGGGACGACCAGACCAAGGAGATCGAGGAACTCCAGCAGAAAATCGACGCTGCCGGCATGCCGGAGGC
>JBOGIR010000021.1:0-8721 GCA_050742335.1 Vicinamibacterales bacterium
TCTCTGGATCGCCGCAACCTTCGCCCACGTTGCCGATAACCTCGGGAACGCGGAGCACGCGGCGATGAGGCGCGTGGCGTGGCGACAGCCTTGGTCCTCCGGCGCGGAGGGAGCGCCGTACCGCCATCTCGCGGTCCGCATCATCGATCAGGCTTTCCGGGATCTCGCCTGGCCTGCCGGATCGCCCGAGAGTCCGGAGAGCGCGCGCGAGTTCCTAGCCGGAACGTCGATGTTGTACCACTGGTGTGAGGTTGCAGACCTCAACCCGGAGTCGCTGGTGGCCCGCGCGAGGAAGCTCATGGCCAGCTCCGACCGATTCTCAGCCCCGGCCGTGATCGTGGAGAGTACCGACCTGTGCCAACACGTGACACATAAGTAGCCGTCGCTCGAGGCGACCGCTACCCGCCGCGTAGCCCTATATTCACGTCGGTGATTCGGTGCGGTGCTCCCCCTTTTATGCCAGGAACGGAGAACAGAGCCTGAACGTCAGACCGCTGCACGACCGCATCATTGTCCACCGCCTTGAGGAAGGCGAACAGCAGATCGGCGGCATCATCATCCCGGACACCGAACGCCCGACAGCTCGGGTGGATGAGCGAGCAATGGCTCGCCGAGCACCGGGCATCGCACCTGAAGTAAGGCCCATTTCGAGCGTCGAGAGACTGTTCGCCCACACGGCGAGAGGCGACGCTCGAAGACGGGATCACGCAAGCTGAGCCGTCCGCATCAACCGACGTTACGCGCTCCGATGTACGATCATGTCTCCGCTTCGTGAGGTTGGAGCGGCGCAGAGAGCCGGAGTGCCCGCGGTCGGTCGAACGCATCTTATGGGCCTAGTACAGGAGTTCGCGGGTACCCGCGAGTCGGCGGCCGGTGAGGCGGAACTGCTCGGGATCGAGCCGCTGGAAGAACACGCCCGGCGTCTGGCAGCGCTCCTTTCTCTGGCCCAGCGGGAGCGCGGTGGCAGCCGCGTTCATCTGCGTCGCCTCGACGGCCACGCCCGCACGCTGCGCAGCGCGTACACAGCACTGGCCGACGACGCGCGCCGCGGCGAACCGCTGTCCCCCGCCGCCGAATGGCTCCTCGACAACTTTCACATCATCTCAGCGGCCGCTCGTGACATTCGGCACGACCTGCCGTCCTCGTTCTACCGCCGGCTGCCGCGTATGACGGCTGATGAGTTCACCGGCGAGCCCCGCATCTGCGTCATGGCCTCCGAGTTGGTGCGATGCAGCGCGGGACGCCTCGATGCCCAGCGGCTGCAGCGGTTCGTGAACGCGTTCCAATCCATTACGCCACTGACGATCGGGGAACTGTGGGCGTGCCCCACTGCACTCCGGCTGGCGCTGATCGCGTCCCTCCGCGCCAGGGCAGACATCCTCGCCACCAACCGTGCCCGCCGGCTCGATGCCGATCGGTTTGCCCTCGCGCTCGAGCGGGGCGAGGGGCCCTCTGCAGTCCCCCTGCACGTTCATCCCGCGTTCGTGATCCGGCTCCTCCAGCGATCGCGTGAGCACGGCACCGCCGCGGCAGCGGTGCACGATCAGCTCGATGCAGCGCTCGCCGCCAAGGGGCAGTCCGTGGAGGACGCCATCCGCGCGGAAGGACAGCATCAAGCGGCTGAGCAGGCGTTCGTGGCCAATCTGATCGGCAGCCTCCGCCTCGTCTCCTGGTTCGACTGGAGCGAGTTCTTCGAGAGCGTCAGCCTCGTGGAACAGGTACTCCAGCGCGATCCAGCCGGCGTGTACGGCCGGATGGACTTCCGCAGCCGCGATGGCTATCGACAGGCGGTGGAAGAGGTGGCGGAGCCGACCGGCGACGGCCAGGTGCGCGTGGCGCGGAAGAGCGTGGAACGCGCACGTCAGGTTGCCGAGCGGACGCCCGATGCCCGTGGCGCGCACGTCGGCTACTACCTGGTCGGCGGGGGCCGCCGCCAGTTCGAGCAGGGCATCGGCTGGGTGCCTGGCCCGCGGGTGCGGATGCACCGGTTCTTCTTCCGGTATGCCACCGCCGGCTATCTCGGCACGATCGCTGCCGGCACCCTGGCGCTTGTCGCCGGGGCGGTGGATTACGCCAACCTGTACGGATGGCGGGGGCTGGCCCTTGTCGCGGTCGCGCTGCTGACGGTGGTGCCCGCGAGCGAGTTGACGATCCAGATCCTCCAGCGCGTCATCAACAACCTGATCCCGCCTCGACGGCTGCCGCGGCTCGATCTCGATCGGGTGCCGGACAACGCCCGGACCATGGTGATCGTGCCCACGCTCATTGACAGTGTCGCGGGTGTTCAGGATCTCCTGGCGCACGTCGAAGTGCAAGCGGTCGGCAATGTCGACCCGCGCGTCCATTTCGCGATCCTGAGCGACTTCCGCGACGCGCCCAAGGCGACGATGCCCGGCGATGAAGAGATCCTCGCCGCAGCGCAGGCCGGCATCGAGGCCCTCAACGCGAAGCACGCCGCCGGTGACACAACCCGCTTCTTTCTCTTTCATCGCGCGAGGCAGTGGAACGAACGGGAAGGCGTCTTCATGGGCTGGGAGCGGAAGCGCGGAAAGATCGAGGAGTTCAACCGGCTGCTGCGCGGCGCAACCAATACGAGCTTCGTCGACACCGTCGGCGATGTGTCGATCCTGCCGCAGGTGCGCTTCTGCATCACCCTGGACAGCGACACACGGCTGCCCCGCGAGGCGGCACGTCAACTGATAGGCATCATCACCCATCCCCTCAATCGACCCACGATGGATGAGCGCGCCCGCAGGGTCACCGACGGCTATGGCATCCTGCAGCCGCGCGTCAGCGTGACTTTCGGCAGCGCCGCGGGATCGCTCTTCGCCCGGCTGTACTCGGGCCACACCGGGGTTGATCCGTACACCACAGCAGTGTCCGACACCTACCAGGACCTTTTCGGCGAAGGAATTTTCACAGGCAAGGGACTCTACGACGTCGATATCTTCGCAGCGGCGCTCGAGGACATCGCCCCGGAGAACACTTTGCTGTCGCACGACCTCTTCGAAGGCCTGCATGCCCGCGTGGCCCTCGTGTCCGACGTCGAACTCGTGGACGAGTATCCGTCCAGCGTCCTGGCCCACGGGCGGCGGCAGCACCGGTGGATTCGGGGCGATTGGCAGATCCTGTTGTGGCTGCTGCCATTCGTCCCGTCGCGCCACGGTATCAGGCGGAACACGCTGCCGCTCATCAGCCGCTGGAAGATCCTCGACAACCTGCGCCGCAGCCTCGCCACGCCGGCGTTGCTGGCGCTGCTCGTGGCGGGCTGGATCGTGCTGCCCGGTCCCCACTGGTTCTGGAACACTGCCGTTCTGATCGTGCTCGCCTCGCAGCTCCTGCCGCTGCTCGCGCGGCTGCTTGTCGGTCCACGCAGAGCGCAGTCGTTTCCAGTGTTCTGGCGCAACCTGCGCGAGGATGCGGCGACGGCGCTGGCACAGGTACTCCTCGGCCTGACGTTCCTCGCATATCACGCGTGGGATGCCATTCACGCGATCGGAGTGACGCTGGCGCGTCTCCTCGTGACGAGGCACCGCCTGCTCGAATGGGAGACCGCCGCAACCTCTGCGGCCGGTGCCGGCGGCATGGCAGGCCGCAGCGGCCTGATGCGGTTTGCTGCGGGCATGGGGGCCAGCCCGGTGATTGCCGCCGCGGTGGCGACGATAATCGTCGCGACCAACAGCACCGCGCTCTCGACGGCCGCGCCGTTCCTGCTGCTGTGGACGATCGCCCCGGGCATCGCGTACTGGCTCAGTCTGCCGACAGGACCGCGAGAGCGACCGCTCGGCGACCGCGAACGCGCGCTGTTGCGGAGGACGGCGCGCAAAACGTGGCGGTACTTCGAGACCTTCATGACAGAGGCCGACGGCTGGCTGCCGGCGGACAACTGGCAGGAAGGCGGAGACGAACCGAAGCTGGCGCGACGTACATCGCCGACGAACGTCGCGATGGGTCTGCTCTCCACCCTGGCCGCCCATGATCTCGGCTATCTCACGACGAACGCGCTGGTTCGACGGGTCGATGCCACGCTCACGACCCTCGAGGGGCTGGAGCGGTTCGCGGGACACTACCTGAACTGGTACGACACCGCCACTCGCGCACCGCTTCATCCGCGGTACGTCTCGACTGTCGACAGCGGGAACCTGGCGGCATCCCTCATCACGATCGCGAAGGGGTTGGAGCGTCTGGCCGTCGAGCCGCAGTCGTCGGCTCGACTCCTCGCCGGGCTCATCGATGCTGCGGATCTCCTGAGAACCGCCTGCTCGTCGGACACCGACGCGGATGCCCGACGCCGTCAGGCGGTCCGCGAAATCGCCCGCCTGGCCCGCGCGATTGTCGTCGATGCCCGAGCACTGGATGGCGGGCCCAGGCTCGAATCGCTGGCGAGCGATCTCGAGACGGCCTCGAGCGTGTTCGAGGACACGAGCGTGCGCCAAGACGCCGGCGACATCGCATTCTGGTCGCGGGCCGTCGTTGATACCGTGCGCGCACTGCGCAACCCGGCTGCTCCGCCCACCGCCGCACTCCAGGCCTTAGCGAGGCGAGCCTCGACACTCGCCGACGCCATGCGGTTCGACTTCCTGTACGACCGCCGCCGGCGCATCTTCTCCATCGGCTATCGCCTTGCCGACGCCGACGGTCCCGGCCGTCTGGACGGTTCCTTTTACGACCTGCTGGCGTCCGAAGCACGGCTCGCGAGCTTCGTTGCGATCGCGAAGGGCGACGTCCCCCAGGATCACTGGTTCCACCTCGGGCGTCTCGTGACGAACATCAACGGCCGCGCGACTCTGATGTCGTGGGGCGGAACGATGTTCGAGTACCTGATGCCGCTGCTGCTGATGCGTGGATTCCCCGGCACGTTGCTGGATCAAAGCTGCCGCGCCAGTCTGCGGCGCCAGATCGAATACGCGCGGCAACGGGGCATCCCCTGGGGAATCTCCGAGTCCGCCTACACCCTTACGGATCGTGCGGGCAACTACCAGTACAAGGCGTTCGGAGTGCCGAGCCTCGGATTGAAGCGCGGACTGGCGGACGATCTCGTTGTCGCCCCGTACGCCACAGTGCTTGCAAGCCTCATCGATCCTGCCGCCGCCGCAGCAAACCTCCTGCGTCTGACGCGTGCGGGGCTCGACGGCCGATTCGGCTTCTACGAGGCGATCGACTACAGGCCACGCTACGAGATCGACTCGGACGCGACGCCGCCCCGGAGCGACGCGCGACCGGCCGTCGTGCGTGCCTTTTTCGCGCACCACCAGGGAATGTCGCTCGTGGCACTCGCCAACGTGGTGTGCGGCGACGCGTTCGTCGCGCGCTTTCACGCGGACCCGCGGATCGAAGCGTCCGAGCTCCTGCTCCAGGAGCGTGTGCCCCGGGAGGCGATCCTGTCGGAGCCGCGGCCGGCGGAAGGGACGACGGCGCCACCGGCGATCCCCGTGCTGGCATTGAGGCGCTTTCGATCGCCGCACACCGCGAATCCGCACTCACATTTCCTCTCGAACGGCCGATATACCGCCGCGCTGACGCATGCGGGTGGCGGCTACAGCATGTGGAACGGGCTGGTCGTCACCCGGCAGCGGGAAGACCGCACGTCGGACGCCGGCGCACACGTGGTGTATCTGCGCGACGCGTGGTCCGGAGAGGTCTGGTCACCCACCTATTTCCCGGTCTGCGGCGAGCCCGATGAGTACGAAGTCGCCCTCGAGCTCGACAAAGTGACGTTTCGCCGGCGCGACGGTGATTTCGAGACACAACTCCAAGTGGCGGTGTCGCCGGAAGACGACGTGGAAGTACGTCGTCTGGGGCTCACGAACCGAGGGGATCGGCCGCGCGAGATCGAAGTCACGAGCTACGCGGAGATGGTGCTCGCGCGCGCCGAGGACGACCTGGCACATCCAGCGTTCGGCAAGCTCTTCATCGAGACGGAGTACGACACCCAGAGTGCGGGTCTGCTCTTCAGCCGGCGCCCGCGGGCCAAAGACGAAGCGCCCGTGTGGGCATTCCACGTGCTGAGCATCGACGGACGGCTCGCCGGCGCCGTCGAGCGGGAAACCGATCGTGCACGCTTCCTCGGCCGTGGGCGGTCGGTCGCCGCGCCGCTCGCCCTGGAGGACAGGGCGCTGTCGGGTACGACCGGCGCGGTGCTGGATCCAGTGGCGGCGCTCCGGGAGCGGGTACGGCTGGCGCCCGGTGCATTCGTCCGCGTGACGTTTGCGACCGGCGTCGCCCCAGACCGGACCGCCGCGCTCGCCCTGCTGCGAAAATACCGCGACGCCAGCGCCGCGGCGCGCGCCTTCTCCATGGCGTTCACGCACGTGCACATCACGTTGCAGCATCTCGGGCTGACCGACGATCACGCGATCCTCTTCGACCGGCTCGCCTCGCGCGTCTTCGGCTCCGACGTCACCTGCACCAGCCCGGAGGACCTTTCGCTCAACACGCTCGGACAGGCGGACTTGTGGGGCTACGGGATCTCCGGGGACATCCCTATCGTCCTCGTCCGCGTGACAGCAGCGAGCGGGCTCCCCCTGGTGCGGCAACTGCTGCATGCGCAAGAGTACTGGCGCGTCAAGGGTCTGCGCGCCGACCTCGTGATTCTCAACGAGCATCCTGCGGAATATCTCGACGAAGTGCAGGGGATCCTGACCAGCCTCGTGGACGAGGCGCGATGGGCGGGATGGAAGAACAAGCTCGGCGGCATGTTTCTGCTGAGGACCGACGGGATGCCCCAGACCCATCCCCGGTTGCTGGCGGCGGTTGCGCGGGCAGTGCTGCGCGATGACCTGGGCGACCTGGCCCGGCAGCTCGACCGCCAGGCGCCGTGGATCGTTTTGGCGGACCACGTGCCGCCAACCGCGAAGCTGCGCCGGCCGGGCCCCGCGGTCGTGCCAGTTGCGGTACCGCCGCTCGTCATGGAAAACGGCCTCGGAGGGTTCACGCCCGACGGCCGGGAATACGTCGTCGTGCTGGAGGGCGAACGCGAGACGCCGCTTCCCTGGTCGAACGTGATCGCGAATCCGGAATTCGGGACCATGGTGAGCTCGTCCGGCTCCGCCTTTACCTGGAACGCGAATAGCCGCGAAAACCGCCTGACTCCGTTCGCCAACGATCCGGTTCGAGATCCGACGGGTGAGGCGATTTATGTGCGCGACGAGGATTCCGGAACCGTGTGGGGCGCAACGCCAGGGCCGCTGCCACGGGAGCCTGGCGGAGGCCGCTGGGTGATACGTCACGGCGCGGGTGTGACGCGGTACCAGCACGCGGTGGACGGTCTGGACCAAGAGCTGGTGGTCTTCGTGCCGCCCGACGATCCGGTGAAGCTGGCGATCCTGACGCTCACGAACACCTCGCTCGCGAAGCGTCGTCTCAGCGTCTACGGGTACGTCGAATGGTGCCTGGGACCACCACGGTCCGGCGAGCGACGCTTCGTGGTAACGGAGATCGACGAGACGACCGGCGCCGTCCTGGCCCGGAACAGATACAATAGCGAGTTCCGTGAGCATGTCGCTTTCTGGCATGCCACCGAGGCTCCCCGCTCATCCACGTGCGATCGTACGGAGTTCATCGGACGACATCGCACGCTCGCCCGTCCAGCGGCGCTCTTCCGCGACCGTCTTGCGGGGCGCACCGGCGCCGGCCTGGATGCGTGCGCGGCCCTTCAGCTTGGCGTCGAGATCGAGGCAGGCGCATCCCATCGCGTGGCGTTTGTGTTGGGGCAGGGGATCAACGTCACCCATGCGGTCGAGCTGGCGAAGCGCTATTCGACGGTCGGTGACGCCGTGGCGGCGCTCGAGCGCTCGGACCGATTCTGGGAGGACACGCTCGGCGCGATTCAAGTCCGCACGCCCGACGATTCCTTCGACCTGATGGTCAATCGGTGGCTGCTGTACCAAACGTTGAGCTGTCGAATCTGGGCGCGCAGCGGCCCGTCTCAGCCGGGCGGGGCCTTCGGCTTCCGCGATCAGCTCCAGGACGTGCTCGCGCTCTTGCATACACGTCCTGATGTCAGCCGGGCGCACCTGCTCCGCGCCGCCTCGCGACAGTTCACCGAAGGTGACGTGCAGCATTGGTGGCATCCGCCGAGCGGACGCGGGACACGGACGCGCTGCTCGGACGATCTGTTGTGGCTGCCGTACGCGCTGGCCGTCTACGTCGACCGCACAGGCGACGATTCGATCCTCGACGAAGAGATCATGTTCCTCGAGGCGCCGGCGCTGGAGCGCGCCGAGGCTGAGGCGTACGGCCTGCCGTCCGCGTCGCACGAACGCGGCACGATGTTCGAGCATGCGCGTCGCGCCATCGATCGCAGCATGCGGTACGGCGTTCACGGCCTGCCGCTCATGGGCTCCGGCGACTGGAACGATGGGATGAACCGAGTTGGTCACGAGGGACGCGGCGAGAGCGTCTGGCTCGGGTGGTTTCTGGTCGTCGTCATGAACGACTTCGCCGCGCTGTGTGGGCGCGGGGGCCGTGACGATCTCGCACAGCGATATCGCGCCGAGGCTCGATGGCTGGCCGGCATGCTGGAACTGGCGTGGGATGGCGACTGGTATCGCCGCGCGTACTTCGACGACGGGACGCCGCTCGGATCCGTGCAGAACGAGGAATGCAAGCTCGATTCACTGACGCAGTCATGGGCCGTGCTCTCGGGTGTGGCGCAGCCCCGCCGGGCGGAGCGCGCCATGAATGCCGTCCGCGCCCACCTGGTTCGGCGCGACGCACAGA
>JBOGIR010000022.1:0-3447 GCA_050742335.1 Vicinamibacterales bacterium
CCCCTCACCCGCCGGGGCTGCCGGCGGCGCCGGACGGTTCGGCACAAGCGCATAGGTGTCGGCGAGCGTGTTGAGCGGAAGGTTCGGGACGCGCATCGCCTCGGGCTTGCGGCCGAAGATCATCTGAATCCGGCCGTTCGGGTCGAACTTGATGACCTGATTGGCCATCTGATCGACGACCCAGACATTGTCCTGCGGGTCGACGCGCACCTGCTGTGCCATCAGGAACCCGTACGCCCCCTGGCCCATCTCGCGCACGAACTTGCCGGTGCGGTCGAACTGGAACAGCCGTGCCCCACCGTGGGACACGTTGCGCGATCCCGCCGTGGTGACCCTCGGCGTGCCGGTACGGGTGTAGACGAAAATCTCACCCTTGGAGTTGGTCGCGACGCCGGCCGCTTCACCCAGGTAGAGGTCCTGAGGCAGGTTGAGCGTGAACGGATCGACCGCGTCGTACGGAATCTCCGGAAAGTTCAACTGCGCCGACAGGGTGCCGCTGAGGGCGAGCGTCGCCGCAACGAAGGCGGCCGATAGTACGCGTTTCATGGCAGCCCCACCTATCTCACGCTCGCCGTCTGCGGCGACTGCGGACGCAGGCGAATCTTCTGGACGCGCCACGCGGAGATTTCCGACACGATCAGCTCGTCCGGGTTGCGGCAGTCGATGCCGTGCACCGTCTGGAACTGGCCAACCGCCTTGCCGGCCCGGCCGAACTTGCCGACGATCCGGCCGTCGAGCTCCATCTTGTAGATCTCGCCGCTGACATCCCACGAGCTGGCGGGCGTATTGGAATCGGGGTTCGAGTTCGACGAGAAGAGGTACTGGTGCGGCCCGGGCGAGATGCACACCTCCCAGGGATTCCCGACGTTGTCGTAGATGGCGCGGAGCACCAGGTTGTTGTCGAACACCTGAATGCGCTGGTTGCCTCGGTCGGCCACGTAGACGTTCCCCTGGCCATCGACGGCAATCGAATGCGGGGTGTTGAACTGATACGGCTGGTTCCCTCTGAGATTGCTGCCCACCTTACGGATGAACCGGCCGTTCTTGTCGAATTTCACGACCCGGTGGTTGATGTACCCATCGGAGATGAAGATGTTGCCCTGCGGATCCCAGGCCACGTCGGTCGGCCGGCCAAACAGGTAGCGCTCGTCCGGCGGGGGGTCGCCCTGCGGCTGTTCGACGATCCCCTCGACGGCCTCGGGGCGGCGGCCGAGCACCATCAGGACCTTGCCTTGAGGGTTGAACTTGATGATCATGTTCGTCCCCTCGTCGACGGCCCAGACGTTGTCTTCTGAATCGACGCGTACCTTGTGCGCGAACTCGAAGCCGTAGCTGCCCGCACCCCATTCGCGGACGAACTTTCCGCTGGGGTCGAACTCGAACAGACGCGTGTCGTCTCTGCGGTGGTAGACCCACAGATGTCCCTTCGAATTCCTCGCGACGCCCATGCTCTCGCCGAGATAGACATCGGGCGGCATCTGCAGGAAGTTCGGAACGGATTCAAACGGGATTTCCGGAACGTTTTCCGCTTTGGCTCGGTTCTGCGCCAATCCGACGGTCGTGGCTGCCATCAAGAGGGCCGCCAGCACCAGGCACGCATGCACAAGTCGCGTCATTGTCAGGCCTCCGCCCGCCTCCGTGCTCCACTCCGGCGAGGTTCGCCGAAGCCTGTGGCGAAGGCGGCACGGAAGAATATATGCCCGCAGGGCCTCGTCTGTATAGTCCCGCACGATCGGGCGAGCATTCCGGCGGGAAAGCCCGGGGATGAGAGGCCGTCAGGCCTTCTGCCGGGTCCGGGCACGGCGAGGGCGCGCGCGCCGCAGTCGATCGTGCGCCCGGTCGCGCTCGGATTCGCGATCGTCATGGACGGGTGACGCCCATCCTTCCGCCATCAACAGCAGGGCGTCCCGCGTGGACAGGTCGAGCGTATCGCCCTCCCTGGCCCTTGACAAATCGATCCCGTTGATTCGTTCGGAGAATTTTCGCGTCAGGCGGACCTTCATGCCCGCGGCATCCATGATCCGGCCTGCCTGCTGAGCTTTGTATGAGAGCCGTATTGTTTCAATCCGTCCACTACCCTCGCCTGTCCAGGGGCGCAACACGAGGCCGGCCTGGTGCGGCTGATACGACCCTGCAGCAAACAGGGGACCAATCCGGATAGAACACGACTGCCCACTGCCCACTGCCCACTGCCTACTGCCTACCGCCTGCTGCCTACCGCCTACCGCCACCGCCTACTGCCTACTGCCTACTGCCTACCGCCTACTGCCTCCGGCCGCCGTACCATTTTCCGGTTAGCATGTATCCGCCGACACGCACATGACTCTGGTCGAATGGGCCGCGCGGCGTGATCGATTCGTGATTGGCGCCGGTCTTCTCGTCGTCATCCTGCTCAGCTGGGCGTGGATTGTGCCGATGGCGCACGACATGTACGGGCCGATGACCGGCGCGTCCCGGTGGATGATGACCGCCACGTGGGACACCCAGTACGTCATCTTGCTCTGGGCCATGTGGAGCGTCATGATGGCCGGGATGATGTTGCCGTCGGCGTCTCCCATGCTGCTGCTGTATGCGACGGCCCTGCGCCGCGGTCCGGCCGCGGCGGCCCCGGCGCCACGCGTCTATGCGATGGCGGGCGGCTATCTGCTCGTCTGGATGCTTTTCAGCATCGGCGCCACGGCGCTGCAACGGATGCTCAGCGCGCGGCTCCTCATCACACCCATGATGGAGACAGCGAGTCCTCTGGTCTCGGGCACCTTGCTGCTGGCCGCCGGCATCTACCAGTTGACGCCGTTCAAGGCCACGTGCCTGCGGGCATGCCGTTCGCCACTGTCATTCATCAGCCAGCACTGGCGAACGGGCACCGGCGGGGCGTTCCGGATGGGCTTCGATCATGGGCTCTACTGCCTGGGGTGCTGCTGGGCGTTGATGCTCCTCCTGTTTGCCGGCGGCGTGATGAACCTGTGGGTGATCGCGGCCTTGACGATTGCGGTCCTGGTTGAGAAGCTCACGCCGTTCGGCGCGCACACCACGCGGATCAGCGGTGTCGCGCTGATGGCTCTCGGAGCGTGGATGCTCCTTCGGTGAATCCCATGCGGATCCTGCTGCTCTCGATGCCCGATTCGTTCGAACACACGCCGACAATCGCCATCCGGATGCCCAACGGCGCGCTCGGCTCGCTGGCCGGCAACATCGACCCGCACCACCATGTCGCCGTGGCGGATCTCGTGCTCGCGCAATCGGCCGTGCGGCAGACCATCGAGCGATTGATGGCCCACGTCCGGCCGGACATCGTCGGTCTCTCGGTGATGACGTTCCAGCGGGCCACGGCCCGCCGGGTCATCGGGCTGGTGCGGGCGCGGCGGCCTGACGTTCGCATCGTCGTCGGCGGCTACGACCCGAGCCTGGCCCCGGAGGCCTGGACGCATCCGGACCTGGGAGTCGACG
>JBOGIR010000023.1:0-14435 GCA_050742335.1 Vicinamibacterales bacterium
GCGCGGACGCCTACTGCGCTGCGACGCACCGCCCATGTGGCGCGCCGGGCCATTCGTTCGCGACATTGTCAGCACTGGGCTGTGCATGCAGGTTACCGATCGCCACTCAAGTGATCTATGGGATTAATGTATCGTCATCGTATAGACTTACCTCCTTCAGAAGTTCCGATGAGGAGAGCGAGACCATGGCGACTTCGAGTTCCGCGCCGCAGACGGTTCCTCCACAAGCAGTGGTGATGCAGATGGCGATGGGCGGCTGGGTTGCCAGAGCGATCTCGGAGATCTCCAAGCTGAATATCCCCGACACGCTCCAGGTGAACGGCCCCATGACGGCGGCGCAACTGGCCGGCGGGCTGGATGTGAACACGGGCGCACTGGAGCGGGTGATGCGGGCCTGCGCCAGCGTCGGACTCTTCGCCGAGGATGCAGAGGGCCGATTCGGGCCGACGCCGCTGTCGGACGTCTTGACTGCGTCTGCGCCGGGCTCGGTGAAGATGGTGGCGCAAGAGGTCGGTGGCACGTGGCTGCGGATGCTTGGCGAACTCTCGGAGAGCATTCGCACCGGCGAGCCGCAGTCTCACCGCGTCTTCGGCATGGGATGGTGGGACTGGCTGAACGCAAACCCGAAGGAGCTGGCAAATTTCGGTGAGGCCATGAAAGCCAACAGCCAGAACTCGATGCGGGGCGTGCTGGACAACTGCGATTTTGCCGGCGCAACAAAGATCGCGGACCTCGGAGGCGGCTTCGGACACATGGTCATCGCACTCCTGGAAAAGTACCCCGGTCTCAACGGGATTCTTGTCGATCTGCCGGAGTTAATCCCCGTGGCCAAGGAGAACAACCCCGCCCCCGATGCCGTGGCGCGTCGACTCGAATATGTTGGCCAGAATATTTTCGAGCGCGTGCCGCCCGCCGACACCTACATCATGAAACACATCATCCACGACTGGGACGATGAGCATTGCCTCCGGCTGCTGCGGAATTGCCACCACAGCATGCAGGGTGCAGGGCGCCTCATCTGCGTCGATTCGGTGCTGCCACCGATGGGCGACTCGTCGGGGACGCCGGCGAAGTTTCTCGACCTGCTGATGATGGCCGGGATTCGCGGCAAGGAGCGAACGCTGCAGCAATGGGAAGACCTCTACGCCGCGACGGGTTTCCGTGTTACCAGCGTGATTCCGCTGCAGGATAACTTCGGGACGAGCATCGTGGAAGGGGAAAAGGCGTAGTCCTCGCCCGAGGTCCGCGAGCATAGCGCGGCAACATCCGCAAGCCGCGACCCGCATCCGAAGTGGTGACTTGGGGCGATCTGCCTGTCGCTGCCGTCACAACAACGCCGCGATGTGCTCGCGAGAAAGTCGCTCAGGTCACCCAGATCCGTCTCGATCGCCTCCGCGATCTCCCAACGTGACCACGGACGAACCTCGGCGAACGGTGTAGAATCCGGCGATGAGCCAGATCACGTTCACGCGTCCCGACGGCAAGGAGTGTTCAGGGTTCTATGCCGAACCCGCCGCAGGCGCCGGCGCGCCGGGCGTTGTCGTCATTCAGGAGTGGTGGGGACTGAACGATCAGATTAAGGGCGTGGCCAACAGGTTGGCGGCTCGCGGCTATCGCGCCCTCGTGCCGGACCTCTACCGCGGCCAACTCGGACTCGACGCGAAAGAGGCCGAGCACCTGATGAGCAACCTGAACTTCGGTGAGGCCGCCGGTCAGGACGTCCGTGGCGCCGTTCAGTACCTGAAGAAGACCAGCGCGCAGGTTGGCATCACCGGCTTCTGCATGGGCGGCGCGCTCACGCTGCTCTCGGCGGTGCACGTGCCGGAGGCCGATGCCGCGGTCGTCTGGTACGGTTTTCCGCCGCTCGAGTACATCGACGCCAGCAAGATCCACGCTCCGCTGATGGGGCATTTCGCCACCGAGGACAATTTCTTCCCCATCGGGCAGGTGGATCTGCTCGAGGCGAAGCTGAAGGAAGCCGGGGTCGCCTACACGTTCCATCGGTATCGCGCGCAACACGCGTTTGCCAACGAGACGATCAAGAATCCCACGATTCCCGTGAAGTACGACCCTGCGGCCGCCGAAACGGCCTGGCAGCGCACGCTGGGCTTCTTCGAGCAGCACCTCGTCGCGCCCCAGCACGCCTGAATCCATCAGCGGATTCCGTTTTGGACGGGAGCCGGCCTCCGCGAGGACGGGGCACGGACCGGCTATCATCAGCGCATGAAGCTGCTCGCCGCGTATCTCGCCGACTACCGGCGGCTCGTCGCGCTCGCGCTCGTCCTCGCCGCCGTCAACCAGATCTTCTCTCTCCTCGACCCGCTCATCTTCCGCTACGTCATCGACGAGTACGCCACGCGCTTCTCGGAGTACAGCACGGGAGAATTCTTCCGCGGCGTCACGTTGCTCCTCGCCGCGGCAGTGGGGGTCGCCTTCGTCTCGCGCCTGGCCAAGAACTTTCAGGACTACTTCATCAACGTCATCACCCAGCGCCTGGGCGCGCGGCTCTACGCCGACGGCATCCAGCACTCCCTCCAGCTCCCGTACTCGGTGTTCGAGGACCAGCGAAGCGGGGAGACACTCGGCACGCTGCAGAAGGTTCGGACCGACGTCGAAAAGCTCATCGCCGCCTCCATCAACGTCGTGTTCACATCGCTCGTCGGCATCATTTTCGTGATGATCTACGCCTGGAGCGTCCACTGGCTGATCGCGCCGATCTACTTCCTGACAGTGCCGGCACTCGGCGTTCTCAGCTCGGTCCTCAGCAAGCGGATCAAGGTCATCCAGAAGACGATTGTCTCGGAGACCACGGCTCTGGCTGGAGCGACGACCGAGTCGCTCAGGAACATCGAGCTGGTGAAGAGCCTCGGCCTGGCGCCGCAGGAGATCGCGCGCCTGAACAGCACCACCGACAAGATCCTTCGCCTGGAGCTCAAGAAGGTCCGCTACATCCGGAGCCTCAGCTTCATCCAGGGCACCGTCGTCAACGCGCTGCGCACGAGCATCATGTTCCTGATGCTCTACCTCATCTACGTGCAGGCCATCACGGTGGGACAGTTCTTCTCGCTGTTCATCTATTCCTTCTTCATCTTCGGGCCGCTGCAGGAGCTGGGAAACATCATCAACATCTACCGCGAGGCCGAGGTGTCGCTGACGAAGTTTCAGGAGATTCTCGGCATGCGGAAGGAGCCGCAGCCGCTCAACCCGGTGGACGTGGCCGAGCTGCACGACCTGGCCTTCGACCACGTCGGCTTCCAGCACCGGACGGCCACATCGCCAGCCTTGAGCGACATCTCCTTCCGCGTGACACGCGGCGACACGATCGCCTTCGCCGGTCCCTCCGGCGCGGGGAAGACAACGCTCGTGAAGCTGCTGGTCGGACTCTACCGCCCGCAGACCGGCGACATCCTGTACAACGGGCATTCGGTATCGGACGTGGATCTGAACGGGCTTCGCGAACGGATTGGACTGGTGACGCAGGACACACAACTGTTCTCGGGCACCATCCGGGAGAATCTGCTGTTCGTCAACCCGAAGGCCACCGATGCGGAGTGCCTCGAGGTGCTGCACAGCGCGTCGTGCGGCAGCCTGCTCGCGCGCGCGGCGAACGGGCTGGATACCGTCATCGGTGAAGGTGGCGTGAAGGTGTCTGGCGGCGAGCGGCAGCGCCTGTCGATTGCGCGCGCGCTCCTCCGGCGGCCTCACCTCCTCGTCTTCGACGAGGCGACCTCGTCTCTGGACTCGCTGACCGAGGAGGAGATCGGCCGGACAATCCGTGAGATCGAAACGAGCCAGGACGTCATCACCATCCTGATCGCCCACAGGTTGTCCACGATCATGCACGCGGACCGGATATACGTGCTGGAGCGCGGCAGCATTACCGAGTCCGGCACGCATGGGCAACTCCTCGACGAGAAAGGGCTGTACTACGCGATGTGGCGGCAGCAGATCGGGGAGAAGCGGACGGAACTCCAGCCCGCTGCCGGCACCGCGACACTCTCGACCGCGAGGCTGGTTGGCGCCGCGTCCACCCGGTGAGGACGCCTCCGCGTGGCCACTTCCCTACTCGTCGTGCCGCGAACGCGAACGAGGTCCTTCCAGACGTGACGCTGCAGGAACTGCTGGGCACGGAGCTTCCCATCGTTCAGGCGCCCATGGCAGGTGTCCAGGGCAGCGCGCTGGCGGTGGCGGTGTCCAACGCCGGCGGGCTCGGCTCGCTTCCCTGTGCCGTCCTCAGCCCTGACGACATGCGACGTGAGCTGGCGGCGATCACCGCGCGCACGGCGAAGCCGTTCAACGTGAATTTCTTCTGCCATGCGCCGCCCACACCCAGTGTCGAGCGCGACGCGAGGTGGAAGGCCGCGCTGTCGCCGTACTACGACGCGTTCGGGATCGACCCACGCGCCATTCCCGGCGGGCTCGGCCGTACGTTCTTCGACGCGGACGCAGCGGATATCCTCGGCGAATTCAAGCCTCCCGTCGTGAGCTTTCACTTCGGTCTGCCGTCCATAGCACTCCTGGCACGCGTGAAGTCGTGGGGCTCGAAGGTGCTCTCGTCAGCCACGACTGTGGACGAGGCGCAGTGGCTCGAAGCGCATGGGGTCGACGCCGTCATCGCGCAGGGCCTCGAAGCGGGCGGACACCGCGGCATGTTCCTGTCGGACGACCTCACGACCCAAATGGGCACTATGGCCCTGGTGCCGCAAGTCGTGCAGAAGGTGAAGATTCCCGTCATTGCCGCGGGCGGCATTGCCGACGCGAACGGCTTCGCGGCCGCGAGGGCGCTCGGCGCAGCCGGCGTGCAGGTGGGAACGGCCTATCTGCTGTGCGTGGAAGCCACGACGAGCGCGGTCCACCGCGCCGCCCTCACGAGCGAGGCCGCCCGTCACACCGCGCTGACCAACGTGTTCACGGGCCGCCCGGCACGATCCATCGTCAACCGTCTCGTGCGAGAGCTCGGCCCGATGAGCAGCGCGACGCCCGATTTCCCGCTGGCGGCCCTTGCCATCGCTCCCTTGCGCGCAGAGGCTGAAGGCCAAGGTTCGTGGGACTTCTCGCCGCTGTGGTCGGGCCAGAACAACAGCGGCTGCCGGGAGGTATCAGCCAGGCACCTCACGCACGCGCTGGCTGCCGGCCTCTGAGCTGCCGGCCGGTCCGACTTCGCTCGGTGGGCGACACACGACCGATGCCGCGCTACACTGACCGCCGGCTCACACGATCCTTCCCGATGCCATGCGTCTCGCAATCCTGCTAGCCCTCACGGCCTGCCTGGCGTACGCGGCCTTCACAGCCCGCATCCGGTACGAAATGGTGGACTTCGAGGTCTACCGGACCGCCGGAGCGCGAGCGGCTGCGGGCGACGCGCTCTACCGCGCGAGCGACGAGCACTACCAGTTCAAGTACTTCCCTGCGGTTGCCTTCGTGTTCGCGCCGTTCGCTGCGCTGCCGCTCGCAGCGGCGAAAGCGACCTGGTTTGCGTTGTCAGTCGGTCTGCTCGTGGCACTGCTCGCGTTGTCGCTGCGCCAGCTCCCCTCGCGTGTCGTGCCAGCGCCGCTCGTCGTCGTCGCGACCATCCTCACACTCGGCAAGTTCTACGCGCACGAGCTGACGCTCGGCCAGGCCAATCTGTTGTTCGGCGTCGTGGCCGTGGCGGCGCTGGCGCAACTCCAGAACGGGCGCAGCGCCGGCGCCGGAGCGACGTTCGGCGCGGCGGCCATCGTCAAGCCGTACGGCCTGCTGTTTCTGCCGTACCTGCTCGCGACGAAGCAGTTTCGCGCGGCGGCTGCGTGTGGGGTCGTTCTCCTGCTGGCGCTGTTGTCGCCCGCGATCGCCTATGGCATCCAGGGGAATGTCGATCAGCTCGGCGCCTGGTGGCAGGCGGTCACGAGCTCGACCCCGGCGAATCTCACGAATCAGGACAATGTCTCCATCGCCGCCATGTCCGCGAAGTGGCTGGGCCCTGGTCGTGCCGCCGACTGGTTGACCCTCGTCACGAGCGTCGCGCTGGTCGGCATGTGCGGCGCTGTGGTCGCGATGCGGCGACCGTCAGCCGGGCCGGAGTATCTGGAAGTGGCGCTGCTTCTCACCGCCGTCGCCCTCCTCTCGCCGCAGGGGTGGGACTACGTGCTGCTCCTGTCGACGCCGGCCGTCATGCTGATCGTCAATGCGCTGCCCCGATTCAGCCGGCCGCTCCAACTGGGCACGATTGCGTGCCTCGCGCTCGTCGGTCTGAGCATCTATGACGTGATGGGCCGGGCCGCATATGCCCGCTTCATGGCGCTGTCTCTCATCACGGTGGTCTATGGCGTGCTGATCGGGGTGATCGTCTACGTGCGCGCAAGACAACTGCAGTAGACACACCGCTGTCGTTCACACTTCTACGTTCTCACTTCTCGGTTCGTGTTCAAGTTCGGTTCCGGCTGTCCGCGTTCGGTCCGCCTGAAGGCGGACACTACGTACGTTCGGTGCGGTGTCGTACGCAGTGTCCGGTTTTAGCCGGACTCGGTTGTACATGAACACGAACCGAGAACGTCAGTACCGCGTCGCGTGCTCTGTGTCTCCGTGTCTCTGTGGCCCGTGAAGTGAAAAATTCGTCAGAACGTCGCGCGGAAGCCAAGCTGCAGCCGGCGCGCCAGGCTGCCGTCCGACGGCCGGCCGTAGGCGAGGTTGGCCTCGCTCAACGTATACGCATTGAAATTCTCGTGGTTGAAGAGGTTGAACGCATCGATCATCCCTTCGACGCGCACCCGGCTCCCAAGTGCGAACGTCTTCGAGAAACGGGCATCCACACGATGGATTGACTCTCCAATGAACGAGTTGCGATCGACGATCGACCCGTCGGCTCGCAGGCGGCTGCCCGTGGCTGTGCCGGTGCCGCGCCGGTCGCCGCCCGACGTCGTGGCATACCTGGCGCCCGACCCGTAGAAGTAGAGGCCGCTCACCTGGAAGCCGAGCGGCAGCTCCCAGATCCCGTTGAACACGGCGCGGTGCCGCTGGTCGGAGGTGGCCGGGCCGTACTCGCCGCCCAGGTCTCGCGCAACCGCGAACGGGAGGGGCCCCATCACGCACCACGATTCGGCGTCTTCCCGCGTGCAGTCCACCAGGTACGGCTGCGCGTCGTCGTCCCACAGTCCCGCGAGCGTGTAGGTCGCGGAAAACTGGTAGTTGTCGCTCATCCGCTTGGTGAACGCCGTCTCCCAGCCGCGATAGTTCGACCGACCGGTGTTCACCGACACGCCCGTCAGGTTCCATCCCGGAATAGGGCGCAGGGCGCGGTTGGTGAACGGATTGTTCAAGCCTGTGGACTGGTTGTAGCTCAGGTTGAGATTGTTGAGCGTCAACCGCTCCTGGCGTGCACCGACGAAGTTGAAGTCGGACGTGACGGCCATCGTGTTGCTGAGCTGCCGCTGCAGGCCAATCGACGAGCTCCAACTGAAGGGCATCTTCATGTGCGGCGTGGCGATGGCGGACCCGGTACTTTGATCGATGCCGAGCCGCGCGGCCTGCGCGCGCAGTTGTGCGAGCGACGGCGTCGGACCGTTGAACGGGTTGGTCGCGAAGTCCGGCCGCCCGTCGTTGGCCACCTGGGCCACGAACGTCGTCGAGGCCGACAGCGAGAACGACGTCAGGTTGTTGACCACCTGGCCGTAGTACTTGCCCGCGCCGCCGCGAATCACCGTGCGGTCGTCCAGCGCATAGGCGAACCCCGCGCGCGGCTGGAAGTTGGTGACGTCGTTGGCCCGGCCCGCCTTCAGAATCGGGTAGACCTCGACGAAATTCGCGAACGAGTTCGGCTGCAGATCGTACCGCAGGCCCAGATTCAGCGTGAATCGCTGCGTCATCTGCCAGTCGTCCTGGATCCAGCCGGCCATGGTGTTGCGGCGCGCCTGGCCGCCGAACTCGCCGATGCCAATCTGGTACGAGCGGATGAATGGATTGAGCGCGTTGAGATTCCAGGTATTCGGATCGTTCCACACCGGAATGATCTGCTCGATGTTGGCCGGCAGCAGGGCGTTGGCCGCGTCGTAGATGCCGACGCAGGGACGGCAGTTGTACAAGTAGAAGAAGATGTTCAGGTACTCGCCGCCCATCTTCACGTCGTGCCGGCCGCCCTGGTTGAACGACACGGTGAAGTCGTCTCGGATTGACAGCACCTGTTGCCCGAGGGTCTGCGGCCAGTTCGTGTTGTTGTTGCCGAAACTGTAGCCGTTGAAGTTGAGACGCGGCGCGCCGTTGGTCACGCCGACCAGCGGCGCCTGCGGATGGCCGGTCCACGTGACCACACTGCCGTTGCGTTCGACGGCGCCCGTAAAGCCGCCTTTCACCTCGTTGAGCGCCCGGTTGCTGAGCACCTGCGAGAAGGTGGCGAAGAACGTGTCGGACGTGGCGTACGACGTCCCCTGGGCGGATGGGTGCACGCTGGCGCTGCCGCCGGTGATCGAGTAGCCGGGATCGTCACGGTGCCACTTGGTCCCGCGGACCATCAGATGCTGTTGCCCGCCCACCTGGAAGTCGAGGCGCGAGCCGCCGTTCCACTCCTTGACCGGCCGCTCCAGATTTGTGTTGAAGGACGGAAAACGGCTGTTCGTGAAGGCGACCGTCGATGGCTCGCTCTCACGCTCGTAGTACACGAAATAATGTGTGCGGTCGCGCGCGATCGGCCCGCCGAACGTTGCGTTGTACCGGGTGTTTTCATACGGGAGGACCGTGTTGGTGACGAAGTCCGGCGCATTGAAACGATCGTTTCGGAAGATCCCCGAGAAGGTGCCCGCCATCAAGTTGGTGCCCGACTTCGTGACGGCGTTCACCAGCACGCCGTTCGATCGCCCCTGCGACGCATCCCAGCGGCTGGCCACGAACTGGAACTCCCCGATCGCGTCAGCCGTGACCCGGGGATTGGCGGCGCCGGCGCGCCCGTTGTTCGTCACCTGCTGCCCGTCGATGTTGAGCTGCATGTCGAACCGGTTCCGCGCCGTCGGCGTGTTCGGATCGGCGCCGTTCGACCGGTTGCCCGGCGCGAGCAGCGCCAGTTCCAGCCAGTTGCCACCAATCGCCGGCAGATCCGCAGTCTGCCGGGGATCGATGTTGCCGGCGAGCGTGGACGAGGTCGTCTGTATGAGGGGGGCCTCCGCCGTGACCGTGATCGACTCCTGCACGGCCGACGGCATCATCTGGGCGTTCATCGTGAGCGTCTGACCGACCAGCGCCTCGAAGCCCTGGGCGATTGTCGCAAAACCCGACAGCTCCAGTGTCATCTTGTACCGGCCAACGCGTACCTGGATCCGGTAGGCGCCGCGCTCGTCGGTGACGTCGAGGAACGTATTGCCCGTGGCTTCATGGACGGCGGTCACGGTGACGCCCGGCAGCACGCCGCCCGTTGCGTCGGTGACCGTACCGTTGAGGGTCGCATCCTGCGCGTGGCTCGTGCCGCGCCCTGCCAGCACGGCGGCCGCCATCATCATCCCAACGACGAGACTCTTGTTCATCGAACGCTCCATGTAAAGGCCAAATTTCGACGTTCCACTCAAGCACCCCACCCCGCCGGCCGTCAACCGGTTTTGTCGCTGGTGGCCTGCGCCGCGGGGCGGCAGCGGCCGACAATTAGGGCTGGCGGGCGCGGACCGAATGTGAGACATTTTTGGCTACGGCAACCGGCCCGAACTGGTGTAGCCTGCGGGTCGAGTGGCCGTCCGATTTCAAACTGCTGCACACTGTGGAGGGAAGTCCGATGAGTATGAAGCTGTCAGCCGTGGCCGTGGCTCTGTGGCTTGTCTGGTCTGCGGCGCCGCGCGCGCACCACTCGTTCGCGGCGGAGTTCGATGCCAACCAGCCGGTTTCGTTGACGGGCACGTTGACCAGGATGGAATGGGTCAATCCTCACGGCTGGATCTACATCGACGTCAAGAGCCCTGATGGCAAGGTGGCGAACTGGGCGATCGAGGCGGGCGCGCCGAACGCGCTGTTGCGCCGCGGGTTGCGCAAGACGGACTTCCCGGCTGGCGTCGAAGTCGTCGTGAAGGGGTTCCGCGCCAAGAACGGCACCCCCACCGCCAACGGGCAGTCGGTGACGTTCAAGGACGGACGCAATTTCTTCCTGGGCGCCTCCGACACCGCAACGCCGGAAGCCCGCTAGCCACGTCATGACGCGCGCCATCGCCGCCATCGCGGGGGTTCTCTGTCTTACGGCGACAGGAGCGGCCGCGCAGGTTCCACGCGCCCCTGACGGAAAGCCCGACTTGTCGGGCTTCTGGCAGGTGCTGCACACGAGCGCATGGCTGGACATCCAGGATCATTCTGCTGAAAAGGACGTCCCGGCCGGCCTGGGCATCGTCGAGGGCGAGATTCCTTATCTCCCGGCGGCCCTCGAGAAGAAGAAGCAGAACTACGCCAACCGCAACTCCGCCGACCCCGCGCTCAAGTGCTTCCTCCCCGGCGTGCCGCGCATCACCTACATGCCCTTTCCTTTCCAGATCTTTCAGACGCCTCAGAAGATCGGCATCCTGTACGAGTACGTGCACGCAGTGCGCGAGATCCACCTCAACTCGGCGCACCTCGAAGGTCCGATCGAGTGGTGGATGGGCGACTCGCGCGGGAAGTGGGATGGCGACACGCTGGTCGTGGATGTCGTGCACTTCAACGACCAGACGTGGTTCGACCGCGCGGGCAACCATCACAGCGAATTGCTGCACCTGGTGGAACGGTATTCGTTCATCGACCGCGACCATTTGAACTACGAGGTCACCATCGAGGATCCGAAGGTGTTCAGCCGGCCGTGGAAGATGAACGTGATCCTCTATCGGCACCGCGAACCGCGCTTCCAGTTGCTCGAGTACGAGTGCCACGCGCTCCAGTCCACCAACTGAGGGGATCGAGACGACCGATGCGCGCCGGGGACGTGGGGTTCTGGGTGGTCATGGCGGCGGGGCTGCTTGCGTCGATGACCACAGCCTCGGGACAGCGGCGCGAGCCGCAGCGGCCGCTGGAACAGGCCCAAGCCCCCAACCGCCCCACGACGGTTGCGGGATGTCCGGCCGACCCGGTGGCCTTCTACGCCTGCGCCAAGGAGAAGATCACGACCTTCACCCCACGGCGCACTCCTGACGGCAATCCGAATTTCCAGGGCTACTGGAACGCCAACCGGCAAGCGTTCGACATCGAGGCCCACGAACCGAGCTTCGCGTACCAGGGCGGGCCAACACTTGTCGTCGATCCACCCGACGGCCAGGTGCCCTATCAGCCGTGGGCGGCGAGCAAGCAGGCCGAGCGCGCCGCGAAGACGCTCGACCCGCCGTCGATCGAGTTTCTCGATCCCAACGCCCAGTGCTTTCTCCGCGGCGTCCCGCGACAGATGTGGATGATGGACTATCAGTTCGTCCAGCCCCAGGGATCTCCCTTCATCTTCACGCTCCACGAGCAGAACCACGCCTACCGCGTCATTACGATGGACGGACGGCCGCCTCTCGAAAGCGGCATCCGCAAGTGGATGGGTTCGTCGCAGGGCCGCTGGGAGGGGAACACGCTGGTGGTCGACACCACCAATCAGAACGGCCGCGAGTGGCTGGACAACGTCGGCAATTTCTATTCGGAGCAGGCGCGCATTACCGAACGCATCGCGATGGCCGACGAGGACACGCTGCTCTGGGAGGCGCGGATCGACGATCCCACCGTCTATACAAGGCCGTGGACGATGGCGTTTCCCTTGCGCCGGAACAAGACACCTGGGTTCCAGTTGATGGAATTCGCCTGTCACGAGGGGAACAGGTCGCCGACGCTGCAGCTCAGGAGCGGCACGCGATGAGCACCCGGCTCTCGCTGCGTCCCGCCTCGGAGTTACCAGCCTAGGTACCTTGTTTCAGAATTCCGGTGACGTACTTGGCCACAGAGACGCAGAGTTTTTTTCCAGATGTCTTCTCTGTGCCCCTGTGCCTCTGTGGCCCGTGAGATACGTCAGCGTCATTACGAAACGCCGTACTGAGCAAGGTTAGCCGTGCCGTTCGGAGGTCGGTGAGATGCGAAACACCCTGATCGGATCGATTGCGGCCGCGCTGCTTGCGCTCGCCCCAGTGACGGCGGCCGCGCAGGCCCCCGCCCTGCCACGAACGCCTGATGGCAAGCCGAACCTGCAGGGCATCTGGCAGGTACTCAACACGGCGGCCTGGGACATTCAGGATCACGCCGCGCGGCTCGGCGTGCCGGCCGGTCAGGGCGTCGTCGACGGCAACGAGGTCCCGTATCAGCCGTGGGCGCTCAAGAAGAAGCAGGAGAACTTCGCCTCCCGGCTCACCGCCGATCCGGACACGAAGGGGTTCCTGCCGGGCGTCCCCCGGATCATGTACGTGCCGTTTCCGTTTCAAATCATCCAGACACCCGAGCAGGTGGCCATCGCGTTCGAGTACGCGCGCGGCATTCGCACCGTCTACACCAACGGCACGCCGCATCCGAGGGGCCCGATCAACTGGTGGCTCGGCGACTCGCGCGGGCGCTGGGAAGGCGACACGCTCGTCGTCGACGTCGTCCACTTCACGGACCAGACGTGGTTCGATCGTGCCGGCAATTTCCACGGTGAGGATCTGCACCTCGTCGAACGCTACACGCTCGACGGCCCCGATCACCTGCGCTACGAGGTCACGGTCGAGGACCCGAAGGTATTCACGCGCCCGTGGAAGATGAGCATGCTCTTCTACCGCCGCAAGGAGCCGAACGTGCGGCTCCTGGACTACGAGCCGTGGTTGCTCATGGAAGAAGAGCGGGCCGCAGGCGAACGCGGCAAGACCAATTGACACCAATTGACAGGAGGGTGACGTGAAACCCCGACGCGTAGTTGCAGTGATCGGTCTGGCGGCTGTAGTGGCAACGGCGCCGCGCATCCTCGCACAGGCGCCCAACGCGGCGGCAACGATCGCGGGGTGCCCGGCGGAGCCGCTCGCGTTTCATAAGTGTGCGCTGGACAAGGCCAAGGCCTTCACCCCTCCGCGCACGCCGAGCGGCAGGCCCAACCTGCAGGGACACTGGCGCAGCCGGCTGACGCAGGCGTTCTCGGTCGAGGGCGTGCCGAGCGACCACCCGTTGATCAAGGATCCCATCATGCCGTGGGTGGCGGCCCCGCCGGAGATCGTCGATCCCCCGGATCGAAAGATCCCCTACCAGCCCTGGGCCGCCGCGATCGGCAGACAAGGGGTGAACTTCCACAAGTACGTCGACCCGCGCTCCACCTGCTCTACGGGCGGCATCCCGCGCCTGGCGCTGCAGGACGCCAGCCAGATCGTGCAGTCCTCGACCGACGACCATGTCTTGTGGCACCACGACGATCATCACGTGTACCGCGTGATTGCCATGGGCGACCGTCCACCGGTGGGCGCGGCCATCAAGACGTGGAACGGGCTCTCGCGCGGCCGCTGGGACGGAAACACGCTCGTCGTCGAGACCACCAATTTCAACGGCTACACCTGGATTGACGATTCGGGGAATTTCTACACCGATACTGCGCGTCTGGTCGAACGCTTGACGCTGGTCGACGCCAACACGATCCATTACGAGGTGACCTTCGAGGATCCGAAGGTGTACACGAGACCATGGCGGGTGGCGTGGCCCCTCGTGCGGGTGACGGAATCCGGGTTCGAACTCCTCGAGGAGGCGTGCATCGAAGGCGAACGCTCTCTCGGCCGCCTTCTGGAGGAGGGCTACAGGCTCTATTTCGGGGAAAGCTGGCGGGTGCGCTAGCGGGGGTGATCGGCGGGTCCGCTTCCGACTCTGCGAACGCTTCGCCGAACTCCGAAGCGTTCGCAGAGATGGCCGCGCCTGGTACCGCGGCGCCAATGATGTCAGCGCCGCGGCCCCGGAGCGTCTCTACTTCGTCCCAGCGGCCGTCGGTTTGAGTGTCACTCGCTGCACGCGCCAGTTGCCGAGCTCACCCACGTAGAGCTCGTTCTCGTTGCGGCAGTCGATCGAGTTGACGGTGCCGAACTCCTTGAGCAGCTTGCCCGCGCGCCCGAACTTCCCGACGATGCGCCCGTCGAGCGTCATCTTCAGGATCTCGCCGTCGTAGTCCAGGTTGTTGGGCGGGTTCGAGTTCGAGACGTAGAGGAACTGCCGCGCGCCCGGCGTGATGCAGATCGCCCAGGGCGACCCGACGTTGCGGAACTGGGTCTTGAAGGTCCCTTCGGTGTCGAACACTTGAATCCGCCGGTTGTCGCGATCGGCGACGTAGACGTTGTTCGCCGCGTCAATCGCGATCCCCTTCACCACCCGGAACTGCCCGTCGTCCGTCCCGGTTGAACCCCAGTTCTTCACCCACTTGCCGTTGCGGTCGTACTTGGCCACGCGCGAGTTGCCGTACCCGTCGGTCACGTAGATGTTCCCCTGTGAATCCCACGCGACGTCGGTCGGACGGTTGAAGTTCTCTCCCGGAGGTCCCGCGCCCGGCAGGGGTCCTGCGC
>JBOGIR010000024.1:0-5701 GCA_050742335.1 Vicinamibacterales bacterium
GCGCGGACGCCTACTGCGCTGCGACGCACCGCCCATGTGGCGCGCCGGGCCATTCGTTCGCGACATTGTCAGCACTGGGCTGTGCATGCAGGTTACCGATCGCCACTCAAGTGATCTATGGGATTAAAGGCGACGTCCGCGCTTCTTGTTCGTATAACTCTGTGTCTCTGTGCCTCTGTGTCCCGGTGGAAACGAAACGCTTCAGCGCGGCTGCGAGACGATGTCGACGAGCGCGGGCTCGCCGGCGCGCACCTTTGCCAGCGCGCGCTGGTACGCGCCTGCCAGGTCCCTGGGACTCTCGATCGGCCCTTCGCTGTACATGCCGTACGCCCGCGCCATCTGGGCGTAATTGATGTTGGGCTCGTCAATCACCGTCCCGATGTGCGACCGGCCGGATCCGCGCGCGCGGCTTCCGGCCATGCGCTGGATGATCATCACCTCGGCGTGATAGGCGCGATTGTTGTGCACGACGAGCAGCAGCGGGATCTGATGATGCACCGCGGTCCACAGCACGCCCGGGCCGAAGTTCAGGTCGCCATCGCCCACGATGCCGATCGACAAGCGCCCAAGCCGCTTGTTGGCCAGCGCAGCGCCCACCGACGCTGGCGTGTCGTACCCGATGCCGAACCCGCCGCAGTCGCCGTTGTAGCGATAGTGCGTGTCGAAATTCAGCAGCCGGCGCTGCCAGTCGCCCGTGAACTGGTGACCGGAGACGATCGCCCAGTCGTCTTTTTTGATCTGCTCGCCGAGCTCCGCAATCAGCCGCGGCACGCTGACCGGCGTCGACTCCCACCCGTGACGCGCCTCCTGGACAGCGCGGGTGTGCGCCTCATGGTGGGCGGCCGCAATCCGGACGCCGCGCGCGTCGATGACCGCCTTTCGGGCCGGTGTGATCGCGCGCCGGATCTCGTCGATCAACGCCGGCAGCGTCGCTTCGGCGTCGGCGGCGATCGCCAGATCGACGTCGGCATAGCGGCCGAAGTCGTGGATGTTGCTGCCCTGAAACAGGTGCTCGGCCGAGATGCTGATAGTCTTGCCGCCGTTCGCTCGTGCTGCCCGCGCGGTCGCGGACATGTCACTGACCTCGAGACCAAGCGTGACGTCGGCGGCATAGCCGGGTCCTCCGTTGCCGTAGAGCGGGTGCCACGAGGGGAACGTCTGCCAGGACCCGTACGTGCCGACGTCCACCGGCGCCTGCAGCGCGTCAGCCAGCTCCAGCATGAGATCCCACGCCTTCGGCGTGCGGCCGACCTTCTGCATTTGGACGAGCGGCCGCTCGGCGTTGACGAGCAGGCGGGCAGATTCGCGGACCGCATTCGCGTCGCCCTGAGGCGGCGCCACGAGCGTCAGCGCCGGAATGCGCAGGGCCGATCGATCCGGAATGCGGCTTTCCTGGAGTGCCGCGTCGACCACGAGCAGCACGGGGCCCATCGGAGGGGTCATCGTGATCCGGTATGCGCGCATGGCCGATTCCGCGAATCGCTCGAGCGTGGTGGCCTCGTCGTCGAACTTCACGTAGTCGCGGACGAGGGATCCCATGTCCTGCGCGCTGTGCGGCCGGTTCACGATGCCGGTGGGGTTGCGCTGATGCCCGACGATCAGCATGACGGGCACGCGGTCGGCCCACGCCTGGAACAGCGCCATCGACGCGTGCAGCAGGCCGACGGTGCCGTGCACGACCACCAGCATCGGCTTGCCGGCCGCTTTGGCGTAGCCGTGCGCCATGGCCACGGCCGTCTCCTCGTGAAGGCATGTCAGAAGCTCCGGCCTGGTGTTCTGGCCGTAGTTCACCAGCGACTCGTGCAGCCCCTGGAAGGCCGAACCGGGGTTGATGGCGGCGTACTCGAAGTCGAGCGTCTTCAGCACGTCGACCATGAAATCCGACGCATGCGCCGATGGCGGGGCAGCTGGTGAAGCTGCTTGCCTTGACGCGGCGGCGTATCCGTATTCAGCCTCCGCTTGAGCTCCGGTTGGCAGCACGACCGCAGGCCGTGCCGGGACTGGTGCCGGCGCCGCTGCCGCAGGAGCAGCCGTTCCCTCGACAACGAGTGAGGCGGCACCAAGCGCGGCGCCTTTGACGAACTCGCGGCGGCTTGCATCGGCCATGGTCAGATCTCCTCGCGCGCACAGGCTACCCGAGCCCCCCCGACCGCGCAAGCGTTACCAACGTCGCGTCGGACGCGCGGCTGATGGGCGTGCCGATCAGCCCGGCGCCTGACACAGCTGCGCTGGCGGCAGGCGCACCTGTCGCACTCTTTCCGACACGGCTCGCCACGGGGGTCAATATCGCACCTGCCGGGCCTCTGGCTCGAGCGCAGTATGCCGTCGCCCCTGACGGCCGATTTCTGATGAACGTCACTGCAGACGAGGCGGTCACGTCGCCGATCACGATCGTGCAGAACTGGGCCGCGGGCCTGAGGCAATGACGCTGACGGAGGCGAACGCCCCGCTGGCGCCCCTGGCCGACTCGCCAGCGTCGAAGTGACCGGTGTTTCAGTTCTAGGACCAAAGACTAAAGACTAAAGACTAAAGGCCAAAGACCAGAGACTAGAGACCAAAGACGAAAGACTATAATCGGCACACCATGTCGAAAGACTCTGGACTGACACGCCGTCGCGTGTTGAAGAGCGCGGGCGGACTCGTTGCGGCCGCTGGCTTCCCTGCCCATGCGGTGGCCCGCCCCCTGCGTCAGGGCGGCGCACCTTCGGCCGCTGCAGCAAGCATCACCCGCCGATTGGCGCGCTACATGGTGGAGGCGCGCGACCGGAGCCTCCCGCCGGAAGTCGCGCAGGACGCCAGGCACCGCATCCTGGACACGCTGGGCGCCATCGTGTCGGGCGCTCGCATGAAGCCGGGTGAAGCGGCCATCCGGTTCGTGCAAGGTCAAGGTGGCACGCCGGAAGCCTCGGTGCTGACGACGAATATCAGGACGTCGGCGATCAACGCCGCGCTCGCCAACGGCATGTTCGGCCATGCGGACGAGACCGATGACTTCGAGCCGGTGACGAAGGCACATCCGGGGTGCGCCGTCGTCCCTGCGGCGCTCGCGATCGCGGAACGCGAGGGGGGATCGGGGGTCGAGTTCGTCCGCGCCGTCGCGCTGGGGTACGACCTGTGCTGCCGATTTCTGATGGCGCTCGGGCCCGACCACGTCCGCGCGACGCATCGAAGCGCCGAAGGCACGAGCGCCACGTTCGGCGCCGCGGCCGCCGCCGCCTCGCTCGCCCGCCTCGACGAACGGGGGATGCGGATCGTGCTGTCGTACGCCGCGCAGCAGGTGTCCGGGATCTGGAGCTGGACCCGCGACAACGAGCACATCGAGAAGGCGTTCGACTTCGGCGGCATGGGCGCCCGCAACGGCGTCACAGCCGCGCTCATGGTGCAGTCGGGATTCACCGGTGTCGAGGAGGTGCTCGACGGCGAGCACAACATGATCGAAGCGCTGTCGACCGAGCCCAGGCCCGAGCAGATGGTTGCTGGACTCGGCAGCCGGTTCTTCGTCACTGAAACCGCGATCAAGACGTTTTCCGTCGGCTATCCTATTCAGGCGCCCCTGGATGCGCTCCTCACGCTTCGCCGGCAGCACGGCCTGACGGTCAACAACGTTGAGCGGATCGTCGCCCGCCTTCCCGAGGACGGCGCCCGCATCGTCAACGACAGCGCCATGCCCGACGTCAACTGTCAGTACATCCTCGCCGTCGGGCTGATCGACGGCGCCCTGTCATTCGCCGACAGCCACTCCCACGAGCGGATGAAGGACCCGCAGGTGGTCGCCGTCAAGCAGCGCGTACAGCTGGTGGCCGATCGGGCGTTGATGGATCCGGCCGCGCCGCGGAGTGGCCGGGTCGAGGTGACGCTGCGCGATGGACGGCAGGTCAGTCACTTCACGCGCCACGCCCCGGGAACCAAGGAAAACCCGCTGGATACCGACGGCGTCAATGCCAAGGTGCGGGACCTCATGAGTCCTGTCGTCGGCGCTCAGCGAACCGAACAGATCATCCGGAGCGTACACGCGCTCGAATCCCTCGACGACGTGAGGACCCTGGTCAGGTCGCTCCTCACGGTCTGAACCACGATGACCGGCGACGAGATGGTCGCCCTCTCGAAAAAGCACACCATCTCCGAATGGGCGGTGCAGGGGGCCGTCGATCCCATTCCAGTTGCGCGTGCCGAAGGCGTCTACTTCTGGACGCCTGAAGGAAAGCGCTTCATCGATTTCAACAGTCAGTTGATGTGCGTCAACATCGGTCACGGCGACGCTCGCGTTGTGCGCGCGATCCAGCGACAAGTCGAGACGCTCTGCTATGTGACGCCGTCGGGCATGACGACCGAGCCGCGCGCACGGCTCGGCGCGAAGCTGGCCGAGATCACGCCCGGCGATATCGATGTGTTCTTCTTCACGAACGGCGGCGCCGAGGCGAACGAGAATGCGTTCAAGATCGCCCGCGCCTACACGGGGCGCGCGAAAATCCTGGCTCGCTACCGTTCGTACCACGGCGGCACCGCTGCGGCGATGGCGGCCAGCGGCGAGCCGAGGCGCTGGAGCCAGCCGCCGATGCCCGGGTTCGTTCATGTGCTCGACCCGTATCACGGTGTGCAACGCGGATGGGACACGACCGAGGAGGCGCTTCGCCACACCGAAGAGATCATTCAGCTCGAGGGACCGCACACCATAGCGGCGTTCATTCTCGAGTCGGTGACGGGCACGAACGGGATCCTGATTCCGCCCGACGGCTACATGCAGGGCGTCCGGGCGCTGTGCGACAAGTACGGAATCCTGATGATCGCCGACGAGGTGATGAGCGGATTCGGTCGCACGGGCAAGTGGTTCGCCATCGAGCATTGGGGCGTCGTGCCCGACCTGATCACGATGGCCAAGGGTCTGACGAGCGCGTACGTCCAACTGGGAGCGGTCGGCATGCGGCAGCCGATTGCGGACTCGTTCCGGGAACGGCCGTTTCCCGGCGGGCTGACCTACAGCAGCCATCCGGTGGCGTGTGCGGCGGCGCTGGCGACGCTTGGCGTGATGGAGCAGGACGGTCTGGTGGACCGCGCACAGCGCACGGGGACACTGATGGCGGACCTCCTTGCGGATGTGGCGGCACGCCATCGGTCGGTTGGCGCGGTCCGATCGATCGGCCTTTTCGGGGCTGTCGAGTTGATACGAAACAGGACGACCAGGGAACCGATGGCGCCGTTCAACGGAACCTCGCCAGAAATGGCCGCGCTGGCGGCGTTCTTCCGCAAGGAAGGTCTGTTCACCTTCGTCCGCTGGAATTACTTCTTCACGAATCCGCCGCTCTCGATTACGGAAGCCGAGCTGCGCGAAGGCTTCGCGATCATCGATCGCGCGCTGACCATCGCCGACAAGTCCGTAGAGTAAGATCTTCTGCGTGAGAGCCTTTCTCGTGTGGACGATGGCCGCGTGTGCCGTCCTCCACGCGGGTGCAGCACGCGCGCAATCGGACCTGAGGCCGATCGAGGTGGGCGTGCAGGTGACGTCGGCGTGGTCCGGGCAGTTCGATGCGGCCGATACTGGCGTCGGCGGACGCGTATCGTGGCGGCCGAGCCCTGTGCTCGGTCTCGAAGGCGAGCTGAACGTGTTTCCGCGGGATTTTCCGGACCGACCCCCCTTCAGCCGCCGTCGCCTGGAAGGGCTCTTCGGGGCAACCGCCGGCCCGACATTCGGCCGGGTCAGGCC
>JBOGIR010000025.1:0-22344 GCA_050742335.1 Vicinamibacterales bacterium
CGCAGCCTCCACTCGAGCATCATCGCGTCGCGAAGCCGACGGTGCGGCCCGCTTCCCGCGGCGGGGTCGTTTCATGGAGGCGGGCACCGCGCAGGCTGGAGCCTGCGCCTGACGCTTCTGCACATCGGCGGATTTCAAGCGTGCGCGGGCGCGGACCAATGGCCACAGAGACACAGAGTATTTCCAGATCGTTTCTCGGTGTCTCTGCGTCTCCGTGGCCTGTAAGATGCCTCCCCGGAATTGCGAACTGCCTCGCTAGAAGTTCAACTGCACGCCCGCCGCGAACAGCCGTCCCTGCAGGATCGCGGTCGGCCGATGGAGCGACGTCCCGAAGGTTTCGACTTCGCCCAGGATGCTGTTCGAGTTCAGCAGGTTGAAGATGTCGAACTGTCCCTGCGCCTGCACGCCGCGGACGGCGAACTTCCGGGCGAGTCGCATGTCGACCTGGTTCCAGCGGTCGAGGTAATCGGAACCCGGCCGGATCAGCGGCACCGTCACACTCGCCTGCGTCAGGTTCGCCACGATCGTCCGGTCGACGATGTAGTTCACGTTGAGCGACGGATCCTCGACGCGGCTGAGCGCAGGGGTGTACAGGACGTCCTGACGTGCCGTGCCGGACGGCACACCGGGATAGCCCTGCCAGGTTCCGCTGATCTGGATCTGGAAGGGCAACGGGTACGACGCGGCCAGCTTGAACTGCGCGAGGTACGGAATATCCAGATCCCGCTGGTCGCAGTAGCGAAGGCTGTTCGGATCGTCCACTTCGCAGTTCACGAACATCTGGCGGCCGATGCTCGTGCCGCCGAACACCGTGCCTCCGCCGACGCGCGCCGTGAAACCGACGTCGAAGCCGTTGTACGAGCGCCGGTTCCTGTCGGAGTTCTTGTCAACCTCCTGCACCAGTCCCCGTTTCGCCACATTGAGGTTGTAAATGGGAATCGTTTCCGACGGATCGAGCGGGTTCCGGACCGGCGCGATCGTGTAGTCGTCATGCGTCGTCAGCACGTTGTCGGTCCAGAACAGACGGCGGAAGTCCCGCCGGACCCAGTTGGCGGACACCGACACGCCGGGCATGACCTCGCGCTGGATCCCCACGCTGTACTCCCACTGGTACGGCCGCTTGATATTGGGGTCGGCCAAGCGATTGCTGGCTCCGCTGATGTTGAACGGCGTATTGACCGGCCCGATCTCGTTGCCCTGCGCGATGTCGTCGCGGTTCAGGTCGGTCCACGTGCGGCGATCCTGCTGGAACGCCATCGGGTTGTACACGTTGGCGAACCCCACGGTGGAGAACGCGCGCATGTACTTGCCGACGTGCGCCTTGAGCGCAGTCCTGCCGTCGCCAGACAGATCGTAGACGCCGCCGAGCCGCGGCGCCCAGTCCTTCCAGTCCGGAAGATTCTCGATCTTGTCGAACTGCCGCGCCGGGACGAACCGGCCTGCCGGCGCCACCTGCGCGGGCACATACGTGTTGAACAGCTCGATGCGCAGCCCGGGGTTCAAGGTCAGCCGTCTGAACGTCCAGGAATCCTGAACGAAGAGTCCAAGGTCGTACTTGATTCGCTCCTGGGTCTCCACTGGCGTGTTGGAGATCACCACGGACACGGGAACGCCGTTCCGGTACTCCTGCACGAGGTCGATGTCTCCGTTGACCTTGCGCTGTTGCGTGTTGCCACCCTTGCCGAGCTGGAATCCCGTCTTGAGCGCGTGCGACCCGGTGACATAGGAGACCGTGCCTGAGAAGGTATGGCGATCCGGCACGCGGAAGTAATAGTCGGCCCGCGGCGTCGCCCCGGTGCTGTAGGAGCTCCACCGCGCCGTCGTCGTCCGGTCGTACCGCGCCACATCGGTCGGCTTCACGCTCGGCTGGACCTCGCCAGTCGAGTAGGTCTCGTCGTTCTCCGACCACCCGGCTTCCAGCAGCAGCCGGCTGGTCGGCGTCGCCGTGTACTTGGCCTGCGCCGTGAAGTAGCGCTTCGGCGTACGGATGCCGCATGCCTCCTCCGCGGAGAGCGCCGGGCATTCGTGCCCCCGGAACTTGACAATGCGATCCAGGTAGGCGGCGAACTTGTGCTTCTGCGCCATCTGCAGCGTCAGCCGCACCACGCCGCTCTTGATGACGTTGTCGTCGACGACCTGGCGCGCCAGATCGGGCTGGTACGTCTGGCGCGTGGGATCCAGGTTGTAGAACGCATCGGTGATGGTCTGGTCGACGCCCCAGCGCCGGAACGAGGAGAAGAACCAGAGCCGATCCCGCATGATCGGCCCGCCCAGTCCCAGGTTCAGATCGAAGATTCTGGCGACGCGGTTGGGCGCCCGCAGCCCCGTGGCGGCCAGCTCCTGCGTGAAATTGTCGTTCTGCCAGTCGCCGGGCGTGTGGGACCAGAAGGCCGATCCCTTGAAGAGGTTGCTGCCGTCCTTCGGAATCATGTTCAGCCGCACGCCTGAGGACTGCACGTCCGCCGTCAGGCCGCTGGTCTGATAGCTCATCTCCTCGAACATCCCGTCGTTGAAGTAGTTCTGGATCGCGCCGTCGCCTTCGATGCCGTTGACGACCATGCCGTCCACCTGGATGGAGTTGTCGCGCCGGTCGGAGCCGTGTACGGCCATGTAGACCTGCTGCATGCCACGGCTGCCGCCCACGTCCGGCTCGCTCAGCGAGACGCCGGTCATGAGCGCCCCCACCGCCCAGATGCTCCGCCCGGTCGGGATTGCGTCGAGCAGCTCGCGCGTGAGCACCTGCGTCTGCGTGGCGCTCTGCAGGTCGACGATCGGCGTCTCGCCCGTCACGGTGATGCTTTCCTCGAGGCTGCCGACGCGCATCTCCGCGCTGATCGAGGCGGTGAAATTGGTCGTCAGCTCGATCCCTTCGCGACGAACCGTGGTGAACCCGGCCAGCGTGAAGGTGACGGCGTAGACGCCGGGCCGCAGATCCACGATGCGGAACTGCCCCGCCTCATCGGTGGTGACGGTCCGGACCTTTTCGATCAGCGCCGGACTGCTCGCTTCAACTGTGACACCGGGCAACACGGCCCCGGTCGTATCTCTGACGGCTCCTGCAATCACGCTCTGGGCGGCGGCGCCATCGGGTAGTCCCATCAAAAGCGCGCAGCCGACCGCGGCAACGAAGGCCCTGCGTCTGTTGACCATGAGCAGCCTCCCTTTCCACTTACTTTTCCACTTGTCTACTTCTCTACTTCTCTACTTCTCTACTTTGGTACCGAGTTTGTACAGCATGTTCTCCATGTTCCGCTCGCCCTCGAGACACGCCTCTTCCATCAACTGGTAGGTCTTGGCCGCCTCCCCACGCGCGACGCGCCCGATGGTCAACGCCATCGTGAAGGGCCTCGTATACACCTTCGGATCTTCGAACGTGGCTTCGTAGCGGATGGTGTCGGGACCGGCGACGGTGAAGCGTTCGCTGATGCGCACGGCGTCGCTGTGGAAATCGCCCACCATGTCGAACCAGGTCCGGTCGTTCTTGTTGGTCACGTCCACCACGAGCGTGTTCCCCTCCCAGCGGCCGCGTGAGTCTCCCATGAACAGCTTGATGGTCTCTCCGATATGCGGGCGCCCATCGAGGGCAACGACGCGATACCCGTGGTTGAACTCCTGGAGGAAGAAGACGTATCCCGGAGTCTGCACAATCTCGATGGTCCCCTGATAGAACATGCGGGGGACACCGCTGAGAAAACAGCGCGTGTGCGGGTCGACGTGCTCCCATTTCGTGATCTCGGTGTGGTTGTCGAAGACGTCCTGTCGCTTCGCCCTCGCCCACGGCTGGTAGGGAATCTTGCCGTCGGGCGGGTCCACAATCAGGCTGTGACGGTCGGTCTGGTTGCCGGTGAAGAGCACGTGCCGCTCGTCGGCGGCCTCTTCGATGTTGTAGGTCGCCAGCCGCCTGCTCTGGTTCCCCCAGAATCCCTGTATGTCGGGCTGGCCATCTGGGGTTCGGGGCGGCGTCCAGGCCTTCTCCTCGGCCGCCGGCGTCTGCCCGGCGCCGGAATCCGGCGTCAGCGCCAGGGTCGCCACCACAATCGCCGCAGCCGCCGCGAGCGTGAAGTATCGACTGCCCACTGAGCCCTCCTTGTGAGAAGGGAAGAAATCTGGACGGTTATACACCCATAGGTCCCTCTGCGCCAGACTCCCCTCCAGTGCCTTGGCACCGTGGACGCGAGGGCGGGCGCTCGGACAAGTGGAAGAAGTAGAGAAGTGGAATGAAGTGGAAAAGTAAGTGGAAAGTGGAAAAGTGGGTCGGCGGGCCATGAGGCCGTTTGCGTATAATCTCGCCACACGCCAGACTTGAAAGACTGCTGCCACGATGGCACTGACCGTTGGTAGCCGCCTCGGTGCCTTTGAAAATCACCGGCACGCTCGGAGCCGGCGGCATGGGGAGAGAGGTCATTTGAGCATCGATGATCGATGATTTGAGGATTTGAAAGATCGCTGTCCACGATGTCACTGACGGACGGAGCTCACGTCGGTCCGTACGAAATCATCGGCTCGCTCGGCGCGGGCGGGATGGGCGAAGTGTATCGCGCACGCGATCCACGTCTGCAGCGCGATGTCGCGCTGAAAGTCCTGCCCGCACGCTTCGCTGAGGACCCCGAGCGCCTTGCTCGGCTGCAACGTGAAGCGCAGGTCCTCGCCTCACTGAACCATCCGAACATCGCGGCGATTTACGGGCTGGAAGAAGCGGACGGCCTCTGGGCCCTGGTGCTGGAGCTGGTCGAGGGCCCAACGCTTGCTGAGCATTTGTCACAGGGGGTGCGGGTTCCGCCGCCTGTCCACCGTAGCCTTGGCGAAGGTGGAAGCAGCCGCGAAGGCGGGCGAGGCGGACCCGTCGGGCTTCCGATCGACGAGGCGCTTCCGATCGCGCGGCAGGTCGCCGACGCGCTCGAGGCTGCGCACGAGCAGGGCATCGTGCATCGCGATTTGAAGCCGGCCAACATCAAGGTCAAACCTGACGGTACGGTGAAGGTCTTGGACTTCGGCCTGGCCAAGTTGATCGAGCCGGGATCCGGGATCCGGGATCCGCGATCCGAGGGTGCGACCGCGGCGCCGACGATGACCAGTCCGGCGATGATGACCAGGGCGGGCGTCATTCTCGGCACCGCGGCCTACATGAGCCCCGAGCAGGCGCGCGGAAGAGTGGTCAACAAGCGCGCCGACATCTGGGCCTTCGGCTGCGTGCTGTTTGAAATGCTCGCCGGAAAGCGCGCGTTCGATGGTGCGGATCTGACCGACTTCATCGTTGCCGTGATGACGAAGGAGCCCGACTGGACGACGCTGCCCACTTCGACGCCGCCGCGGATCGTCGAGCTCCTGCAACGGTGTCTGACGAAGGATCCCCGCGGGCGGCTGCGCGACATCGGCGACGCGCGCATCGAGATTGATGACCTGCGGGCTGCGCCGAGTGCTGGTGTGGTCGTGACACCGATGCACGCCAGGAGACGCGAGCGACTGGCTTGGGCCGTCGCCGCAATCGCCGTGGTGGCGGGGCTCGCTGGCGGCGCGATGGGATACTTTCGGTCCGCCCCGGCCGACACGCGTGTCTATCACAGTTCCATTCTGCCGCCTCCAGGTCAGACTCTTGCGGCAGCCCTTGCTTTCTCACGCTTCAGCCTGTCGCCCGATGGCCGGAAGCTGGCGTTTGTAGCGAGCACCGGCAGCGGTCTCACGCAGCTGTGGATGCAGCCGCTCGATGGACTCCCGGCGCAGATGCTCGCGGGCACTGCAGGCGCGCTCTCGCCCTTCTGGTCGCCCGACAGCCGTTTCATCGGCTTCTACGCCGGAGGAAAGCTGAAGACCATTGATGCGGCCGGTGGGCCACCTCTGACCCTTGCCGACACCACCGGCTTTCCCGGAGGCACCTGGAACCGAGATAACGTCATCCTGTTTTCCACCACCGGCGCAGGGAGCGTGATCCGGCGGGTCGCGGCCTCAGGGGGCGCGGTATCTGCCGCGACGAAGCTCGACACCGACAATGGGGAAACTCAACACTGGTCTCCCTTCTTTCTACCCGATGGCCGGCATTTCGTGTACGTCGTCGCCGGGAGCAAGAGCGGTAGTCCCAACGATCTGAACGGTATCTATGTCACCGCGCTCGATTCGACCGAGCGGAAGCTGCTCGTGCCCGGTGGATCGAACGTGAAATACGCGCAGGGTTATCTGATCTTCCTCCGCGAGCAGACGCTCATGGCCCAGCCGTTTGATGTGGGGCGTCTCGAACTGACCGGCGATCCTGTGCCGATCGCTGAACAAGTGGCAACGGGCGGCTTGTCAGGCAGGCTCGGTGCGTTTGCAGTGTCCGAGGACCGTGTTCTCGCGTATCGAAGTGGGTTTGCGACCGACGTGTCGCAGCTTGTCTGGTTTGACCGCACGGGCAAGCAGGTGGGTGTCCTTGGCGAGCCGGCCGACTATGGGGATCTTGAATTGTCTCCGGACGGGAAGCGGGCCGCGGTCAGCCTTTTTGATCCGGCGACAAGCAACCGGGACATCTGGCTTTTTGACGTCACGCGCGGAATCAAGACGCGCTTCACGTTCGATTCAGCAGAGGAAACCGCATCGATCTGGTCTTCCGACAGTAGCCACGTCATCTTCCACTCGACCCGCAAGGGAAATCCGGACCTTTATCGGAAAGCCTCCAGTGGAGTCGGCAGCGAGGAGACGATTCAGGCGGACGCTATCGGCGAGTCCCCTCTGAGCTGGTCTCGAGACAGTCGCTTCGTTCTCTATGCTCGCGGCGAGTCTGCCCAGGCGCTCGACGTCTGGGTCCTGCCTCTGGTCGGCGATCGAAAACCGTTTCCGTTGCTCCAAACACCCTTCAACGAATATCCAGCCGTCCTTTCGTCTGACGGCCAATGGGTGGCGTACGTCTCGAATGAATCGGGTCGGAACGAAGTCTACGTCATGCCGTTTCCCGGGCCGGGCGGCAAATGGCAGGTCTCGACAGCCGGTGGCATCTGGCCGCGCTGGCGGCGCGATGGCGCAGAGCTCTTCTACCTGGCGCCTGACAACAGGCTGATGGCGGCGGAGGTCAACGGTCGCGGCTCCGGATTCGACGTCGGGGCCGTGCAGCCGTTGTTCGCGACGCGGCGAGGACCACGCGGCGGTATGTGTACGATGTCTCCGCCGACGGCCAGCGGTTCCTCATCAACACGCTCGTCGAAGAGGGCGCGCTGCAGCCCATCACGCTCGTCGTCAATTGGACGGCGGCGCTGAAACGATAGGCCCGGTCCGGCTGCCGCCTTCGCGCGCCTTGCGCGCTTCGGCGAGCCTCGCTGGAGCCTTCGGCGGAGGCGGGAAGCCGGACACTGCGTACGCGAGCGTCTCTTTGCGGTTCGCAGATCAGTAGAGCGGGGCATTTACACCGGAGATCGGTTGTGTTGATGATGATGAAGCCCTATGGAGGTCAGGCCGACACGGATCGCCTGACCGCGCGAGAAGGCTGAGGGAATCCGCCAGCTCACGGAGCTGGCGTGCTGCGGCCGCTCGAGCCCTCGCAGCGCGGTCCGGCCACCGGAATCGGGATTCATCATCATCAATACAACTGAACTCTCGGGTTAGGACCCGCCAGTGAAACAAGTGGAGGAAGTGAGGACGCGATGATACATAACAGATTGATTGTCCCAGGACTGGCTGGCGCCGGCATTGCCGTGCTGCTGGCCCTCTCGCTCGCCGGGGTGAGCGCACAGCAGGCCGCCGTGGCCATCGACAACGACGACATCGGCGGGGTCGTCACCGGCGCCAAAGGACCAGAACCCGGCGTGTGGGTGATCGCGGAAACGCGAGATCTGCCGACACGGCTGGCCAAGATGGTCGTCACCGACGACCAGGGGCGCTATGTGCTGCCCGATCTGCCGAAGGCGAGCTACAGCGTCTGGGTGCGCGGCTACGGGCTGGTGGACTCGCCGAAGGTGCAGTCGACGCCCGGCCGTGCCCTCAACATGACGGCGGTCGCCGCGCCGAACGCGCGCGCCGCAGCCGAGTTCTACCCGGCGAACTACTGGTACTCGCTGCTGCGCGTGCCCGACACGAGCGAGTTCCCCGGCAGGGGCGCCAAGGTCAACGGCATCGTCGAGACGATGAAGAGTCAGACGGAATGGATGGCACGGCTGCGCATGGGGAGCTGCGAAGGGTGCCATCAGATGGGCAACAAGGCAACGCGCGAGATCCCGGAGGCGTTCAGAGACATGCCGCCGGTGGCGGCGTGGCAGCGCCGCGTGCAGTCGGGCCAGGCCGGCCGAGGGATGTACGGACAGCTCAACGGCCAGTTCGGTCCGCGGTCGTTCGAGCTGTTCGCCGACTGGACCGATCGCATCGCCAAGGGCGAGTATCCAACCGCGCCGCCGCCGCGCCCGCAGGGCCGGGAGCGCGACGTGGTGATCACGATCTGGGACTGGGCGGATCCGAAGGCGTACCTCCACGACGAAGTGACCTCCGACAAGCGCAACCCGAGGGTCAACGCCAACGGCCCGATCTATGGCGCGCTCGAGGCGAGCGCCGATTACGTGCCGGTACTCGATCCCGTCCGGCACACGACGAGCCAGCTCGCGATTCCAGTCGACAATCTGCCGAGCGGGGGTGGCGAGGGCGGTGGGCCGATGCTCGCCTCACCGTACTGGGGCGACGAAGCGATCTGGCACAGCAAGGCCGTCAATCACACGCCGATGATGGATGGTCAGGCGCGCACGTGGTACGCCGCCAGAGTACGCGGGGACGAGACCCCGGCCTATTGCCGTGACGGCTCGATCAACCCCTCGGCCCGCGCGTTTCCGATCAACGAGAGCGGCCGGCAGCTCAAGATGTACGACCCGCGCACGAAGACGTGGTCGGACATCAACACGTGCTTCGGCACTCATCACCTGCACTTCGCGGAGGATGCGGACAACACGTTGTACGTCGACGGCAGCGGCTCCGATTCCCACGGCGTGCTGGGCTGGGTGAACACGCGGATGTATGACGAGACGAAGGACGCGGCGCGCTCGCAGGGGTGGACGCCCTTCATTCTCGACACCAACGGCAACGGCAGGCGCGATACGTACGTGGCACCGGCCGACCCGCTCGATCCGTCGAAGGACAAGCGGATCGGGTTTTCGATCTACAGCGTGATTCCGAATCCGGCCGACGGCTCGGTGTGGGGAGGGGTCAATCGATTCCCCGGCGCCCTCATTCGCATCGCGCCCGGCGCGAGCCGCAACCCGGCGGAGGCGCTATCCGAGTACTACGAGGTGCCGGCCAACGGTCCGCACGCCGTGAGCATGCGCGGCATCGACGCCGATCGGAACGGCGTGATCTGGGCGGTGCTGTCGAGCGGCCACATGGCAAGCTTCGATCGCAGGAAGTGCAGGGGGCCGCTGAATGGTCCGAAGGCGACGGGGCAGCACTGCACCGAGGGCTGGGCCTTCTATCCGTATCCCGGGCCGCACTTCAAGGGAGCGGTGGACCCCGGCGGCGCGGACACCAGCTACTACCCGTGGGTCGATCAGCACAACGTCTTCGGTCTGGGGCCCAACATCCCCATCGCCACCGGCGGCGGGTCGGATTCGCTGCTGCTGCTCGTGAACGGACGCTACACGGTGGTGCGCGTTCCGTATCCGATGGGCTTCTACGCGAAGTCGATGGATGGGCGGATCGACGATCCCAACACCGGCTGGAAGGGGCGGGCGCTCTGGTCGACCAACGCCAGCCGGGCGCCATTCCACACCGAGGGTGGGAGGGGAACGCCGAGCCAGGTGCTCAAGTTCCAACTGCGGCCGAACCCGTTGGCGAAATGAAGGGAAGACGGGCCACGGAGACACGGAGACACAGAGGAAATTTGTTCTTGCTAACTCCGTGTCTCTGTGACTCCGTGGCTTGTCGAAGTGAGAAGCGGACTCAATCCCACTCGCGCTCGACTCCGTGCCCCCTCGCCTGATCGCCGTGCTGCGGGGTGACGAACCCGAGCAGACAGCCGTTTGAGCCGTCGCGGAGCAGATGGCACCGTATTCTGATACGGTCCCCCGGCATGACGTGATTTTTCCCGACCCCGTTCTCCATGATGGAGTTGGGATTGGCGGCTTCGAGCGCCCACGTCGCCACCTGGCCCTTGTCGTCCTTGATCTCGACGTAGATCCAGGAATGCGGGAAGAGCCAGTGCACCTGTTTGACCGTCGCGTCAAACGGCGTCCACTTCGACGTGTCGTAGTTGTTGTGAGAATGGTGCGCCCCGGCCGGCACGACCAGCGAGACCGCACACAGGACTGCGAGGATGAAGGATCTCAGCCGCATCTCAGACCTCCTATCGCGTGCGCCGGGGTATTGGGTATCCATGGGAGTAGGTCGTCTCGTAACGAATCCTGTTCCCATCCTTGTCGAGAAATCCCAGGGACTGCTGGAACAGCGCGGGCGGCGGCAGACCGCGCGTGACGGTTCCCTCCAGGATGAAGAGACGATAGTCGTGCATGTGGACGACGGCGAAGGTACGGGATCCATCCTTGTTGAGCAGTTGGAGCCGATGCCCTTCGACGAGATCCGCGTTGTAGTTGGCGTAGTGCGTCACTTCGGAACCCCGTTTGATGAAGCTCCACGACGAATAGACGATGGCGCCTCGCACATCGGCTCGCCCGGGACTGCCGCAGCTGTCCCCGTCCCCGCCGGCCGCCTTGCACTTCGCGGCGCGCTCCGTGTGCATCTTCTCGGCGCCCGAGTAGTCAATCACGGTGACCGAGTAGCTGTTCTGCCCCTCCGTCACGCTATAGACCCGCCCCGGCAGCGTCAAGCCGTACTCCGAGGTATACGTGACGTCCCGTATCTGAGGCTCACCCGGAAAATTGACGCTGAAGAAATCCCGCCGACTGTTGTACTCGGCCCAGTTCTGCGCGAAGGAAGGTCCCGACGCAAGCAGGAGTAACGCCGCCGAAACCAGTGGCATCAGACGCATGACCCGTCCTCCCCTCTCCCTATAGACGCGCCCATTAGACGCTTCTCCCGGGAGCATGTCAACGCGGGAAAGAATTTCTCGGTGTCTCGGTGCCTCGGTGGTACGTGATCAGACCGCCAGCTCACGCATCACGCGTATGAGATCCGACTTCCCTTCGAAGCCGATGCCGGGCAGCTCCGGCATCCGGATGTGGCCGTTCTCGACGCGCACGCTGTCGGGGAAACCGCCGTACGGCAGGAAGAGATCGGGATAGCTTTCGTTGCCGCCCAGGCCGAGGCCGGCCGCGATGTTCAGCGACATCTGGTGACCGCCGTGTGGAATGCAGCGTCGCGCGGACCATCCGGCCGCCTTGATCACAGACAGCGTGCGCAGGTACTCGCACAAGCCGTAGGACAGCGCGCAGTCGAACTGGAGCCAGTCGCGATCCGGCCGGAGGCCGCCGTATCGGAGCAGATTGCGCGCGTCCTGATGGCTGAACAGGTTCTCACCCGTCGCCATCGGCGCCGGATAGTAGTCGGCGAGCGCCGCCTGCAGCCCGTAGTCGAGCGGATCGCCTGCTTCTTCGAACCAGAACAGCGGATACCGGCGCAGAAGCTTCGCATACGCGATGGCCCCTTCGAGATCGAAGCGGCCGTTGGCGTCCACCGCGAGCTGCGCCTTGCCGTCGATCTCCTCCAGCACCGCTTCGATGCGGTACCGGTCCTCGTCCATCGAGGCGCCGCCAATCTTCATCTTCACGACGGTGTAACCACGATCGACGTAGCTGCGGATCTCGCTGCGAAGCGCGCGGAGATTCTTGCCCGGATAGTAGTACCCGCCTGCGGCATACACGAACACGCGCGGATCGGCGTCGCCGCCGTACCGCTCGGCCAGCAACCGGAACAGCGGCTTCTCCGCGATCTTTGCCACGGCGTCCCAGATCGCCATGTCGATGGTGCCCACCGCCACCGACCGCTCGCCGTGTCCGCCCGGCTTTTCGTTGCGCATCATCGTCAGCCAGACACGATCCGGATCGAGGTTGTCCCCGGCGTCGTTCAGCAGCGTCTTGGGATCCGCCTCGAGAAGGCGAGGCGCAAAGCGCTCGCGGATGAGTCCGCCCTGACCGTAGCGGCCGTTGGAATTGAACCCGTAGCCGACGACCCGGCGGCCGTCGCGCACTGCATCGGTGACGACCGCCACCAGACTGACGGTCATCTTGCTGAAGTCGATGTACGCGTTGCGAATGGCAGACGCTATCGGCTTGGTGGCCTCACGGATGTCGACGATGCGGATCATGAGGCGATGAAGTCGTTTAGGCTTTAGGCTCTAGGCTCTAGGCTTTGGGCCGCGCTTTTGGGCTTTGGGCCTATAGCCTACAGCCTAAAGCCGAAAGCCTTCTCTCAGGGGTTAGAATGACGCCTTCCCCGTGGGGGAAGAGGAAACCATATGACAGTCCCAGCGCGTAAGCCGCTCTACAAAGTCCTATACGTCCAGGTCCTGACTGCGATTCTCATCGGCGTCGTGCTCGGGTACGTCGCGCCCGAAACGGGCGCCGCGATGCGGCCGCTTGGCGACGGCTTCATCAAGCTGGTCAGGATGATGATCACGCCCATCATCTTCTGCGTCGTCGTCGTCGGCATCGCGAAGATCGGCGACCTCAGGGCCGTCGGCCGAATCGGTGTCAAAGCGCTGATCTACTTCGAGGTGATTTCGACGCTGGCGCTGATCATCGGGCTCATCGTCGTCAACGTCATTCAGCCCGGCGTCGGCATCAACGCAGATCCCGCATCGCTCGACACGGCCGCCGTCTCGGCGTATGCGAGCACCGCGGAGAAGCTGAGCACCACTCAATTCATCCTCAACATCATCCCAACTACGGTGGTAGGGGCCTTTTCGAGCGGCGACATTCTGCAGGTGTTGTTCTTCTCCGTGCTCTTCGGCATCGCCCTCCTGCATCTGGGGGAGGAAGGCCGGCACCTGATCGCGGTGATCGATCAGTTCTCGCACGGGCTGTTCCAGATGATCAACATGCTGATGCGCGTCGCGCCGATCGGCGCCTTTGGCGCCATGGCATTCACAATCGGGCAGTACGGCATCGGCACGCTCCTGCAGCTCGGGGCGCTGATGGCCGGTGTGTACCTGACCTGCCTCTTTTTCGTCTTCGTGGTGCTCGGCACGGTATGCCGCATGACCGGCTTCGGCATCTGGAAGTTCCTCAAGTACATCAAGGAGGAGATCCTGATCACGATCGGGACCTCCTCGTCCGAGGCGGTGCTGCCGCGCATCATGGGCAAGCTCGAGAATCTGGGCTGCTCGAAGCCGGTGGTCGGCCTCGTCGTTCCAACGGGCTATTCGTTCAATCTGGATGGCACATCCATCTACATGACGATGGCCGCCATTTTCATTGCGCAGGCGACCAACTCCCCGTTGTCGTTCGGCGAGCAGATTGGGTTGCTCGGCCTGGCGATCCTCACCTCGAAGGGCAGCGCCGCGATTACCGGCGGCGGGTTCGTCACACTTGCCGCCACACTCGCCGCGTTCCCGGCGGTGCCCGTGGCCGGGCTGGCGCTGATCGTCGGCATCGACCGGTTCATGTCGGAGGCGCGCGCCATCACCAACCTCATCGGCAACGGCGTCGCGACCGTGGTGGTCGCCAAGTGGGAAGGCGCCCTCGATACTGCGCGGATGAATCGGCTGCTGAACGGCGAAGCCGTCGACGACGTGCGCGCGGAGGCCAAGGCGAAGGTCGAGCCCGCGGCGGTAGCTTAGCAGCCCGTCGCAAAAGTCCCGGCCGGGCCACAGCGGCACAGAGGCACAGAGAAAACATCAAGAAAGGCTCCGTGTCTCTGTGTCTCCGTCGCCCGTTGGTGCGTTTCACCACAGCCTGTTAAGAGCTGGGATCGGGGATCCCGCTCTAGAGGGATGCCGTCCACCGCCTCGCGGTCGCCCTACTGCCTACTGCCTACTGCCTACTGCCTACTGTCTACCGCCTACCGCCTACTGTCCCTGACCGCCGCGTCCCCCGGGACCTGCGTTGCCACCGCGCCCGCCAGGACCTCCCTGGCCTCCGCGACCGGCCGGTGGGGGCGCGAATGACTGGTGGTAGAGCGTCTGGTATCTGATGCCGTTGCCGTTCTCATCGATCCATCCGAGCGACTGTTGAAAGAGTCCAGGCTCAGGATACCCCTCCGGCACGGTTCCCTCAGCGACGTAGAGCCTGTTGGCGTGCATATAGACCGCTGCCAGCGTGCGGGACCCATCTCTGTTCGTGAGGTGCAGTTGGTGCCCGCCAACGAGGTCGATGTTGTTCCAGAGGAAGTGCGTGACCGTCGCGTCGCGCTGCATCAGATTCCACGTCGCATAAATCAGCGCGCCTGCGACATCAGCTCTCGAGTAGCCCGGACCAGTCGAGCTCCCGCCGCCGCGGCAGGTTTCGGCACCGGCCGGACACGACTTCGCCTTCTCCGTGAGGATCTTCTCGATGTCGGTGTAGTCCACCACGGTCAACGAATAGCGGCTCGGACCCTGCTGGGCACTGTAGACGCGCGCCGGCAGATCGGCGCCAAACTGCGACTTGTACGTCGCCTGCGTGACGGTTGGCTGACCGGGGAAATTGCAGGTGACGCGATCCTCGCGGCTGACGAACTCGATCCATTCCCCGCCTCCGCGTTCCGCTGCGGCGAGGCTCGCCGGAGCCTGCGGCGAAGGCGGCTGGGCGGCGGCAGGCGCCACCACAGACAGGATGAATGCGACAGTCACGACTGGTCTCAGGTGCATGATTCCTTCCTTGCGACGACGATTCCGCCCGTTGCCCGACTCTAGACGGTGCCTTGTGAATAGTCAATCGGCTGTGGTCCGCGTCGAACCGCTTGCAAGAGACCAGACGCGCGGTCCATGACTCGACAGGACCGCTTACCGAGACAAGCTCGCACCCGCCAAAATTATCGCAGTGAGCCGACTACTCCGATTCAGTTGGTGCCTGCCGTCGTCCCGTACCTCTTACCAAACGCGTTTCGGCTGTTCGTCACCACAAAACTGCCGTCGGGGTTCGCCGACACTTTGATCCAGTGCGCGGCCCCGTCGTGTCGCGGAGCCGGCGGAGCTCCAGCGGCTTGCTGCGGGAGCGTCATCGCCGCCAGCGGCATGGCGGGCGCCTGTTCATCGACATGGTTGGCGATGAACATCCCCGGAACGGTGTACTCCTGGCCGCTGAGCACGGAGAAATGGATCTGCCACAGGTCCTCGAGGCGCGGGGCCGAATACAGGATGCGCATTGCATCGGGTTGTCCACCCTTGCGGGTCCCGTTGTTCACGATCGCGGCGCGCGGCTGAATGGCGTGTACCAATGCTTCGGAATTCGAGCTCGGCTGTCCGTGCCGTGACACCACGAACAGGTCGACCGTGCCGATTCGGTTGGTCGGGCACATCAAACTGAATTCCTTGTTCCACGTCAGATCGCCCAGGTACAGTGCCCGGAACCTGCCGTATGTGACGTGCGTGCCGACGGACTGCTCGTCTTCCGTGTTCCCGACCGGCTGTCCCGAGACCGGGTTCACGGTGTGCGGTGTGAAGGTGGCACAGTACGGGTTCCGGCCGCCGGCCCCCGTGAGCGACGTGGTGAGAGTTTCACCGGCGGACGACACGACACGCACGTCCAGACCGGCAATGGGAATCCGATCGCCTGGCTTGGCAACCGTGCGCCTGGCTTTGCGGTACAGCTCCGCATACCCCTTCTGCAGGAACGCATCGATAACCTCGTTGGGCTGCACGTTCGGGCCGTGGTCGATGAAGTGCCGGATCGGGATGCGCGCCGACAGCTCGGCCAGGCCGCCGATGTGATCGCCATGGTAGTGGGTGGTGATCAGGTGATCGACCTGCGTGACGCCCGCATCGCGGACGGCAGCCAGGATGCGCTGGGCGTCGCGAACAGCTGCGGGTCCTCCGTTTCCGGTGTCGATCAGCAGCGACTCGCCCGACGGCGCAACGAACAAGGTGGCGTTGCCACCTTCGACATCCACCACATACATATCCAACGTCTTCGCCGCCCGCGTTTGTGCGGCGGCAAGTGCCGCGACGAGAACGCCCACGAGACAAAGGGCTGTCACTGCGCGCATCGGCGCCTCCTTGCAAGTGTGCTCCATGTGCCCAGATCCGGGGACGGCCGCTTCACGACCGGCTCCCTGTGGTGTAGCATCATCACATTTCCCGGTGGCTGTCACCAGAATCCTGCTGTGAGATCAATCGAGGTGCGACCATGACACGCGTGGCACGCGGAATCGGAACCCTTGGGATGGTGCTTCTCGTCGCGTTTCCCTCATTGGCGCAGGCGCCGCCCCGCACAACCGAGCCCCCGCCCATGACGAATCTTCAGGTCTGGCCGAAGGATACGCCCCGGGCGCAGGTCCTCCAGACGATGAATGCGTTCAACGAGTCGCTCGGCGTCGAGTGCAGCTACTGCCACGTGGCCGGCGACTTCGCGTCCGACGAAAAACGGGAAAAGCGAGTCGCGCGTCAGATGATCCTCCTGAGGGACTCGATCAACGTCATGCTGCCGGCGGTGGTCGGCAAGCCTGCCGGGGCCGGACCCACGGCCGGCGAGGGCCTTCCCGGCGCCCCGGTCCGCGTCCTCTGCCGTTCGTGCCACCGCGGCCTTCCCATTCCCAGGCAACTCGCAGACGTCGTCACCGAGGCGGCCGCAGGCGGCGGGGCCACAGCGGGTCTGGCGAAGTACGACGAGCTTCGCACGCGCTACTACGGCGGCCAGGAGTACGACTTCGGCGAGGCCAGCCTGCTGACGATCGCCGCGCGCGCCATGACCGCGAAGAGGCCCGACGATGCGATTCGCTATCTGCAGACAAATCTGCAGCACTTCCCGAAGTCGGCGCGAACGTATGTGGCGCTGGCGCAGGCGCGAACGGCCAGGGGCGACACGCAGGGCGCAATCAAGGATCTGGAGACGGCCGCCACCCTCGATCCGCAGAACGCGCAGGCCCGCCGGCAGCTCCAGCAGCTCAAAGGACAGTAATCACTTCTACTTCAGCGCGTAGATGTCGTACCTGACCGCGGTGCCGACGCGCTCGCCGACGCCGACCGCCTGCAGTCGTGTGAGCCACGTGTAGCGCGAGTCGCCGGTTTCAAAGAGCGGTGCCGTCCGCAGCGACGCGCCCGCGTCGGTCGTCTGGCCGATGCCGTTGTAGGTCACCAGAATCAGTGCCCCATCGTCGGTTCTGAGCGTGAGGCGCACGTCGAGCCGGTACGTGCCGTCGGCACGGTTGGTGATCCAGTCGCCAGCCGGCCCCTGCACCGTCGCCTTGAGGCGCGGGCCTTCGAAGCGGCCGCCGACGACCTGCACGATCGTGCGCGTCCCCTGCGGGCCGTTCTCAACGACGGTGCGCGTGCCGGTTTCCGCGCGCAGCGTGCCGAGGTATTCGAACGCGGGCGGGCGCGGCTGCTCGGCCGCATTCTGGGCGCGCGGCGCGGCGGCCGCCGCCGGACCCGGCGCCGAAGTCTGACCAAGAGCGAACGAGCCGGACGCGGTGAGTCCGAGGCCAACCAACACGGCAGTTCCAACGCGCATGGAGCCCTCCTGTCTTGAAGCGCCGATTATAGCGCCGAGGGCCCACCCCGAGTCCCGAGCCTTCGTCATCGCCCCATGGCTCTATAACGACTGGCGCGTACCCACTGCGAAGGGATCGATCACCGTGTGATCCTTCCAGTCGCACTAATTAGGCCGACGCTACGGGTGCGACCCGCCCGAACGCCACCCCGATAACGGCAAGCCAGGCAGGCATGGTCGCGTTGACAAGGTTGGTGACAACACCAACTGGAAGCAGTGCCTCCACTCCAAAAGTCGTTGGCACAAACAGCAGAAACTGAATGCCTCCGACGATGACGGCGCCGTACGCGACCATCGGCGACCATCCCGACCTCGCAAGAGCCACACCCAGTGTGACGAGGCTCACACACGCGAGCCCCAAACCGCCGCCCCCAACGCTCGCGTTAACGGCTCCCGCGGCATCGAAGATGCTCTGTGCCGTGACGGGTGAGCCCGGCGCAAGGGGGAAGGCCATCAAGTGAATGGAGGTAGACACCGCGTCAAGCGTAAAGGCAATCGCACCAGCTGCGAAAGCGATCGCTGCCCATCCCTCGCTTGATCCCGACCGCGCAGACGCAAGGTGTCTGAACAAAAGAAGCACACCTGCTACGAGAAGGACATCACCCGCGAGGTAGGCCCAATGGACCACGCTCCAGCGCACACGATTGACGGACGCCACGAGCTCCATCGTGCTCGCGTCGGGATGGAAGAGCAGGCCGAATACCCAGAGAACGCCTCCAACAAGCAGCGCGTTGCCGCCAATCCGCGTCGACGAAGCATTGGACATGAGATCTCTCCTTGAAAGGGAGAAAGCGAACCCTCAGGAGCCAACCCTCCAGCCTAAGAACCCACAACACCTTGGCCGCGCATTCGACCCGCACCTTCGCAAACACCGCGTCTCCGCTGAGGTACTCGCTGCAGGCCTCGCACTGCTCGACCGAGAGGTCCTTCAGGATGACGATCGTCCGGTCCCTTACCTTGAACGGCAGATCAGCGATCGCCACGGGCAATACTACGGCGAGCACCAGCTCATCGCCAGACTCGATCGACTGCCCCCACGACACAGCAACGCTCAGGAACACAAGGCCAATCGATCGCTGCAGCGCAGACCATCTCGTTCCGGATTGCCGTTACCCGCTCCTGGAATCGATCCAATCCTCACGATCGCGTCCGCCGAACGTTCCGAATGAGCCGCGCGCCGGGGTCACACGGTATCACGAACGACGGGCGCGTTGGCTCCAGCGCGCGGTTAGACGGCGCCGCTCGCAACTTGACTATTCGTAGCAGAGTGCTCTATACTACAGAGTGTAGGAGAACTCGCATGGACCAGCTCGAACAACTACAAGGTGACCTGCATTTCGTCCGGGCCGCGGTGGAAACGGCGGACCGTGACGGCTCGCCGGCGATGATCTACTTCCTCTGGGCGGTCGTCATACTCTGCGGCTTTGCTCTCGTGGATTTCAGGCAGACGTGGGTACCTTGGTACTGGAGCATCGCAGGCCCGGCTGGATTCCTCGCGAGCGCCTATGTGGGCTGGCGTCACGCGCGACGCACAGGCCAAATGGCCGCCTCGCCTGGGTCGCGGTACCTGCTGCATTGGGGTGGCATGTTGGCAGCCATCTTTCTCGCCGTCCTGATGCCGATGAGCGGGTTGCTGCAATGGGACGGCCTCGGGCCGGCGATATTGCTAATTCTCGCACTCGGTTACTTTCAGGCGGGGGTACATCTCGACCGACCCTTCCTTTGGATCGGCTTGCTGATGGGCGTGGGCTACGTGTTGGTGATGTTCGTCTCGGCATATACGTGGACGGTCCTCGGCTTGGTATTGGCGGCGGGCCTCACGATCGCCGGGCTTCGGGGAGGCCATCCGCATGAAGCAACGGCGTGATGGCGGGTCCGCCGGGGGCGAACTCGTCGAGCTGGACGATCTCCTCCAGCATCGAGCGCGGATCACCGTCGCTGTGCTGCTGTCGCGGCATGATCAGCTGTCGTTCAGCCGCCTCAAAGAGTTGCTTGACGAAACGGATGGCAACCTCGGTGCACATCTGCGAAGGCTAGAGGACGCTGGCTACCTGACGGTTCGAAAGGAATTTCAGGATCGGCGTCCGGTGACGTGGTACCGCCTCACGCCGAAAGGTAGGCGAGCACTCACATCGCATCTTGAAGGACTCGGCCGGTTAATCAAACACGCAGGAGGAACAGGAGGAGCTGGCCGGTAAAGTACCCAGAACAAACCCGTCGCCTCGGTTCACTTGGTTTATCTGGTTCCGGATAGCCCGATAGCGCGCAGTTCCCAAACTCCAACCCGCCCAGCGCGCTCGGCACACCACGCCCGCCCCGGTGCAACACGCGCGTGTCCACCATCGTCGTCGAACGTCCCGCTGGCCGAGCCCCTGATCCCTGATCCCTGATCCCTGATCCCTACTCCATCGTTATGATGTGTGCGGTGAAAGCGCTCGTCCTTCGTGGCCCCGGCGATCTCGTTGTTGCCGATGTCGAGCGGCCTCGCGCGCGTCCACACGAAGTTCTCGTCCGCGTGACGCACAGCGGCATCTGCGGCACCGACCTCAAGATTTTCACGGGCGGGATGCCTGCGCCATATCCCGTCATCATGGGTCACGAGATCAGCGGTGAGGTCATCGATGCCGATAACGGCGCAGACAGCCGATCGAGCGATCGCGTGCTGGTCGATCCGGTGTTGTACTGCGGCACATGCGCCGCCTGTCGCGCCGGGCGCACCAACCTCTGCCCCACCGGCGGCATCATCGGCCGCGAAGTCAATGGAGGCTTCGCGGAGTACGTCGTCGCGCCGCGCAGCCATGTGTATCCGTTGCCGCCGTCGATCGACCGCCAGACTGCACCGTTGATCCAGGTTCTCACGACCTGCCTTCATGCGCAGCGACGCGCCAACGTGTCGCAGGGCCAGTCGGTCGCCGTCATCGGCCTCGGCGTCTCAGGACAGCTTCACGTGCAGCTTGCGAAGGCCCGCGGCGCGGCGCCAACAATCGGCATCACGCGAAGCGCGTGGAAGCGAACACTGGCCGAGCAGCTCGGGGCCAACCTCACAACCAGCAGTGATACGGGCATCCAGGCCGTCAGAGATGCCACGAACGGTCACGGCGCCGACATCGTCATTGAATCGACCGGCCACATACCCTCGCTCGCCGACGCCATCGCGATGGTGCGCCCCGGCGGCACCATCATCTTGTTCGGCATCTACACGGCCAGCGAAGGGTCGCTGCCGTTTTATCAGTTGTATTACAAGGAACCGACGATCGTGAGCGCCCGCGCCGCAACGGGCGAGGACTTCCCCGACTCGATCGACCTTGTGGCCCGCGGCGCCGTGACGCTGCGGCCGCTCGTCACGCAGGTGTTGCCGCTGTCCGACCTCCGAAAGGCGTTGAGCATGCTCGAACGCGACGTCGATGGCCGGATGAAGGTCATTCTGGAGCACCCCAGCGAGGCAGGTCAATGAGCTCTGACATGACTGAACTGCAGCATCGCCGCCTCGCCGCAGCGGCCGCTGTCGAAGTCGCCCGCACGTTCGTGGCCGAAGTCGTCTCACCAGTGTCGGCCGATCTGGACCGCCACACCAACCCGCAGGACTGCTTCTCCTGGGACATCGTCGAACAGGGCAGCGCGCGCGGGTTGAGGACGCTCACGCTGCTGCCCGAGTACGGCGGCGGCGGTGCCGATTGCGTGACGACGGCGATGGTGGTGGAAGAGCTTGCGAAGGGCGACATGGGCGTGTCCGTGGTATTCGCGCAGACGCTCAAGCTGATCCAGTCGTTTCAGGCAGCGGCCACCGCCGATCAGCGTGCCCGCTTCCTGTCGAAGCTGAGAGACGACTCGCGGGCGCTGATGGCCATCGGCATGACCGAGCCGCAGACCTCGTCGAATTACATCATCCCTTACCCGCCTGCCGGGTTCGTCACCAGGGCGGAGCGAACGGACAAGGGATGGGTGATCAACGGCAGGAAGCGGTTCATCTCGAACGGCAACCGGGCGCGCCTGTATCTGCTGTTCGCGCAGACCAACCCCGACAAAGGGCTCAACGAAGGAAGCACCTGCTTCATCATCGAACGGGGCACGGCGGGCTTCACTACCGGGCACGTCGAGGACAAGATGGGTGAACGCCTCGCCAACAACGCGGAGCTGATCTTCGATGCCTGTTTCGTGCCGGATGAAGATGTGCTTGGCGAAGTCGATCGCGGCTTCGAGGTGATCTCGCAGTTCTTCCCTGCGAGTAATGCCTATGCCGCGGCGAGCGTCCTCGGGGTGGCCGCAGCCGCCTACGACCGCTCGCTGCAGTGGACGAAGGCGCGTGTCCAAGGCGGAAAGCGACTCATCGAACACGACATCATCGCCGCGCAGCTCGCCGAGATGCACATGCTCATCGACGCGGCGCGCGCCTACATCCATCACGCGGCCTGGAAGGCCGACCATCGGGACACCGGCTGGGACGCCACCCTGGGCGCGTTGCCGAAAGTGTTTGCATCCGAGGTCGCCTGGAAAGTAGTGACCAAAGCGCTGGAGCTGCACGGCGCCTATGGGTATATGCGCGACGGCGGGTTCGAGAAGCTCGTCCGCGACGCCGCCTGTTTCATTCACTCGGACGGCGTCAACCGGACGCTGCTGCTGAAGGCGGCGCAGTTCATCAGAGCTCAGCCGTAGACCTACTCCGGAAGTCAATTGTGTTGATGATGATGAATCCCGATTCCGGTGGCCGGACCGCGCTGCGACGCCGCGGGTGGCCGCGCGACGCCAGCTCCGTGAGCTGGCTGATCCCCAGAGCCGTCTCGCGCGGTCAGGCGATCCGTGTCGGCCTGACCTCCATAGGGCTTCA
>JBOGIR010000026.1:0-16724 GCA_050742335.1 Vicinamibacterales bacterium
CAACCGTGGTGGAAAGCCCTACGCTCACCGCCAGGAACCGCCGAGTCATGGCTGCTTCTATTATGACGCACCCGAGTTGATGAGCGACAGAAATGCCGGCTCGTCGAGCAGTCCGACGCCCAGGTCCTTTGCTTTGTCGGCCTTGCTTCCGGGGTCGGCGCCGACGATGACCGCCGTGGTCTTCCTGCTGACCGAGCCCACGACTTTTCCACCGAGCCGCTCGATGGCTTCGGTCGCCTGATCGCGCGTCATCGATTGAAGCGTTCCGGTCAAGACGTAGGTCTTGCCGGTCAGCGGCCCCTCGACGTCGCGTGCCGCGCGTGTATCGGGCGGGACTTCCATCCGAACACCAGCTGCGCGCAACCGTTCCAGGAGCTGGCGGTTGCGAGGTTCGTCGAACCAGCTCCGCACCGATGCCGCCAGCACGGGACCGATCTCCCGAGTCTCCTGGAGCTGTTCGACCGGCGCGTCGCCGAGCGCATCCATCGACCCGAACGCCTCGGCAAGCACCTGCCCCGCGCGCTCGCCGACGTGCCTGATACCGAGACCGTAGATCAGTCGCCAGAGCTCGTTGGTACGGCTCCGCTCGATCTGGGCGATTACCTTCGTGGCGTTCTTCTCACCGAAGCGACGCTCGATGGTCTTGCCGTCGGCGCGCACCGACGTACTCGTCAGTGAGGCAAGCGTGTCGGCGGTCAGCACATACACGTCCGCGTAGTCGGACACGAATCCGCCGCCAATGAGCTGGGCGATGAGCGATTCGCCGAGGCCTTCGATGTTCATGGCGGAGCGCGACGCGTAGTGCTCGAGGCCCCGCTGCAGCTTGGCCGGGCACGAGGTGTTCTCGCAGCGCCAGATGACCTCCCCCTCAGCGCGATGAAGTGTGGCCCCACACCGGGGGCACACGGCCGGCATCTTCCACGGCCGTGTATTCCGGGGACGGCGGCTCACGACCGGACCGATGACGCGCGGTATCACGTCGCCCGCCTTCTCCACGAGCACGTAGTCACCTTCGCGGATGTCCTTGCGTGCGATGTCGTCGGCGTTGTGCAGCGTCGCCATCGAGACGGTCGAGCCCGCGATGAACACGGGCTCGAGCACGGCAAACGGCGTCACGGCGCCCGTGCGTCCCACGTTCACGTCGATCTGTTTCAGCAACGTCGTCTTCTGTTCTGCCGGAAACTTGAAGGCGACGGCCCAGCGCGGGAACTTGCTGGTCGCACCCAGCAGGCGCCGATCGGCGAGCTGATCGACCTTGATGACGACGCCGTCGGTGTCGAAGTCGAGGGTGCGCCTCTTGTCCTGCCATTCATGACAGAAGGTCAGCAGCTCATCGACACCGGCACAGCGCCTCCAATGCGGCTCCACAGGCAAGCTCAGGCGACGCAGGAGCTCGAGGGCCCCGGCGTGAGTGGTCACCGGTTCCGGACCTCCCCCCGGTCCTGCCAGCTGGTAGAAGCAGGCGCTGAGGCCGCGGGTCGCCACAAGGGCTGGATCGAGGTTGCGAAGCGCTCCGGCCGCCGCGTTGCGCGGATTCGCGAACAGCACGTCGCCTGCCGCCGCTCGCTCGCTGTTGATGCGCTCGAACGCCGTCCGCGGCAGAAATATCTCGCCCCGGACTTCCAGGCGGCCGCGCCGCGCCGGGTCGCGCAGCCGGAGCGGAATAGCGCGAATGGTTCGAATATTCGAGGTGACATCCTCGCCGCGCGTGCCATCCCCCCGCGTGGCGCCCCGCACGAGCACGCCATCGTCGAATGTGAGCGCCACACTGACGCCGTCGATCTTCAGCTCCGCCACGTAGGCCACGTCCGGGCCTCCGGTGTCGGAACCGAGGCCGCGGCGCACGCGGTCGTCGAACGCACGCAGCTCGTCCTCGGCATATGCATTGTCCAGGCTCAACATCGGCTCGACGTGTTCGACCGTCGCAAATCCGGTGGCAGCGCGACCTCCGACACGACGCGTCGGCGAATCAGCCGTCACAAGATGCGGGTTTTCGGCCTCGAGGCGCTCGAGCTCCTTCATGAGCGCGTCGAACTCGGCGTCGGCGATCTCCGGATCGTCCAGGACGTAGTACCGCTCTTCGTGATGGCGGATGAGGGAGCGGAGCTCGTTAATCCGTTCGGCAGGAGTCACGCAAGTGATCGCAACGCCTTGCCAGCCCCTGGCGACAATCCCGGCCGGGCCACAGAGGCACAGAGGCACAGAGGAAGAACCTTGAAAGACTCTGTGTCTCTGCGTCTCTGTGGCGCCTTGATCACTTTCGCCACGTGTTAGTGGTCGCGCGAAAGGACGTAGTCGGGCAGAAAGAGCAGCGCATCGCGGGCGACGCCCGGCGGGAATATGCGCAGCGCCCGTTTTGCACACGCGACGAACTCGACCGCAGTGCTCCGCGCATAGTCGATCGACCGGGCGTGCGCGAGCAATCCCCGCAGCTCGCGCCAATCGTCGCGCGTGACGTCCCGCTCGCACACGACCTTGCGCACCAGCGTGTCTGCCCGGCCGTCGCCGCGTGCCAGCAGGTGAATCACCGGCAACGTCATTTTGCCTTCGCGGAGGTCGCCGCCGACCGGTTTCCCGAGCGCGGTCTCCTCGCCCGTGAAGTCGAGCAGGTCGTCAACCAGTTGAAACGCCATCCCGATGTTCAGGCCGTATTCCCAGAGCGCTTCCTGCTGCTCGATGGTGGCGGGCGCCAGCATGCCGCCGATTCTGGCGCATCCGGCAAAAAGGTACGCCGTCTTGCGCCGGACGATGTCGAGATGCTCCGCCTCGGAGAGGTCGACGACCCCCTTCTTCGTGAGCTGGTAGATCTCGCCCTCGACGATGCGCAGCGTCACGTCACAGAGCAGACGGATGATCGCGACGTCGTCCTGCGTCAGCGCCAGCGACATCGACTTGAGGTACAGGAAGTCCCCGAACAACACGGCGAGATGATTGCCCCATCGTGTATGTGCGGCGTCGCGGCCGCGGCGCAGCTGCGCCTCGTCGATGATGTCGTCGTGGACGAGCGTCGCGGTGTGGATGAATTCGAGGACCGACGCGTACACGACCGCTCGTTCGCCGGTGTACCCGGCCATGCGCGCAGCCATGAGCAGCACGGCTGGACGGATGCGCTTGCCGCCGCCGTCCTTGACGTAGTTCCCGATGGCTGGAATAACCGACACCTGCGACTGCACGTGACGCGCGAACTCGCGTTCCACGGCTCGGAGATCGTCGCGAATCGGCTCGAACAGCTGTGCGAGAACGGTTGCGGACGCGTGTGGCGCGGTCGGATGCACGCGGCGTTCATCTCACCATATCCGCGCGCGGAGTGTCAACGCGAGAACGCGACTAATTCACAGCAGGACTATCAGTTACGGTTGGAACAGGCGGACGAAGTTCTCGTCCGTCGCCCTGGCAATCACCTCGGGCGTGGTGTGTCGCAGCGCGGCAATCGCGCCGGCGACGTGCACCACTCGTGCCGGCTCGTTGCGCGTGCCGCGGTGCGGCACGGGCGCGAGAAACGGGCTGTCCGTCTCAATCAGCAGCCGGTCGAGCGGCACGATCCTGGCCACTTCGTGCAGCTCGGTCGCCCGCGGAAACGTGACGATGCCCGCGAGCGAGAGATGAAAGCCGGCATCGAGCGCGCGCCGTGCCATGGCACGGTCGCCGGTGAAACAGTGAAAGACGCCGCCGACCTCGCCCGCCGCTTCCTCGGCCAGGATGCGAAAGGTGTCCTCTTCCGCCTCGCGCGTGTGGATGACGATCGGCAGCCTCCGCCGGCGGGCCAGACCAATCTGCACACGGAACACCAGTTGCTGGACCTCGCGTGGCGCAAAGTCGTAGTGGTAATCGAGACCGATTTCCCCCACCGCACGCGCCGCGATGTACGTAGTGTCCGGCTTCAGCCGGACCGCATCGTGCCCCGACAGCCGCTCGTCGACGAGGTGGGCGGCCCGTGCAGGATCATCGGCACACGTGCCGGCCGCGTGCGGATGCACACCGATGGACAGCCGCACGTCAGGCCATGCGCTCACCACGGTCTGCGCGCGGCCGTATTCGGGGTCGTCGTCCGCACCGATGATGACCAGCGCACCGGTGACCCCTGCCGTCCGGGCCCGCTGGATGACTGCCTGCAGATCGTGCTCGAACGCTTCGCCTGCCAGATGGCAATGGCTGTCGATCACGTCACCGTACACGCGAGCCGGGCGGAATGTCTTCGTCGAACCTGACGAGCACGGGCTTACCGCCCTCAGGACTTCCGGCCAGGACCATTCCGTTCGATTCGATGCCCATCAGCTTGGCGGGCTGCAGGTTGGCCACGATCACGACGGTCCGGCCGACGAGCTGCTCGGGCTGATAGGCCTCGGCGATGCCCGCCACAATCGTGCGCTGGTCCTGGCCGGTGTCGACCTTCATCTTGATCAGCTTCTTTGACTTTGGAACAGCCTCGGCCTCGAGCACTTTCGCGACGCGGAGATCGACCTTCATGAAGTCGCCGATGGAAATGCGCGTGTCGTCGGTCGACACGGCGGCGGCCCGTGACGGCGGCGCCGCGGCCGGCGAAGCGGGAACTGCTGTTTCTCCAACGGGCTTATCGTCCACGGTAATCTCCTCCATGCGGCGGGTCCGTGCTGTCCCTCGACTCCGTACCTCGTCCTCGACACGAGGCCACAGCGGCGCCCCCTTCGTGATCGCTCTCATGCCGTCGGTACGCCACCGTCCGTCGCGATCGAGCCGCAAGGCATCAGGCGGCGTGGTCTCGCCCACGCGATTCAGAATCTCGGCCGACGAGGACGGCATGATCGGCCGCAGCAGGACTGCGGCGACACGCACGGCCTCAGCCACGTCGAACAGCACCGCATCGAGACGTCCGGCATCCGCCGGCGATTTGGCAAGGGCCCATGGCGCTGTCTCGGCGATGAACTCGTTGGTGGCGTCGATCAGCTGAAACGCCGCCGACGCGCCGTCGTGCAGCATGTACGCATCCATCGACGTGCGGTACCGTGTCAGCGCAGCATCTGCGACGTCTGCCAGCCGCCCGCCACTTCCCTGCGGCGCCAGGCGGCCGGCTCGGTACTGCTCGGCCATGGCCGCCAGCCGGCTGACGAGGTTCCCGAGGTTGTTGGCGAGATCGACGTTGTATCGTTCCTGGTAGCGCTCCCACGTGAAGTCGCCGTCGCCGCCGTAGCTGATCTCCTTGACGAGATAGAGCCGCAGCGGGTCGGGTCCGAAGTGCTGCGCCACCGCGGACGGATCCAGGCTCGTGCCAGCCGACTTGCTCATCCGCTGGCCGCCGAAGTTCACCCAGCCGTGACCGAACACCTGCATCGGCAGCGCCAGCCCGGCGCTCATGAGCATCGCCGGCCACACGACGGTATGAAACCGGGTGATGTCCTTGCCGACGATGTGGAGATCGGCCGGCCACCACCGGGCGAATCGCGGCTCGTCGGTCGCGTAGCCGACAGCCGCCGCGTAGTTGATCAGCGCGTCGAACCACACATAGACAACGTTGTCGGGCGCGAACGGGAGCGGAATGCCCCAGAGCTGCCCGGCACGGCTCACCGAAATGTCTTCCAGCCCGCCTTCGAGCAGCCGCAGGATTTCGTTGCGTCGAACGTCGGGTTGCAGGAACTCGGGATGCGCGCGGAAGTGCGCCAGCAGGGCGTCGCGGTACTTGGAGAGGCGAAAGAAGTAGTTCTTCTCGCGAATCCATTCCGGCGTCACCGTGGAGTGCAGCGGACACTTGCCGTCGACCAGATCTTTCTCCTGCTTGAACGCCTCGCACGACACGCAGTACCACCCTTCGTACTGCCCTTCGTAAATGTCGCCGTGGTCGAAGCAGTGCTGCGCCAGTGTCTGCACGGCCGCGCGGTGGCGTGGTTCTGTCGTCCGGATGAAATCATCGAAGGAGATGTCGAGCTCCTTCCAGACGGCCCGAAATTCTTGCTCCATTTGATCGCAATAGGCCTTTGGCTGCAGCCCGCGCTCGAGCGCCCGCCTGTAGACGTTCTGCGAATGCTCGTCATTGCCCATGAGAAAATGCGTGTCAATGCCGCACAGACGCTTGTAGCGGGCAATGACGTCGGCGGTGATCTTCTCGTAGGCCGTGCCAAGATGCGGCCGGCTGTTCACGTAGTCGATGGCGGTGGTCAGGTAACAACGCATCTACGTCCGATCGAGAAATGCCTTCACCGCGGCCGCGTGCACCTCTTTCACCGGCCTGCCGTGTTCGGCGGCAAGCCGGGCGCAGTCGTCGAATTCCGGAGACGCGTTGAGCACTTCGCCGTTCCGCCGGGCAACCTTGACGCCGACCGGGCCAAACGGCGTATCAACCGTAATCGTGTCCCGATCGAGACACTCCCGCCTCATCTCGGTGTAGCGCACACCCAGCGTCGTGCTCTCGCGGAAGACGATCGACGTGAGTCGCTCGCGCGCGTCCGGCGGCGCGATAATCGACAAGAGCGTGCCGGGCCGGTTCTTCTTCATCTGAATCGGCGTATAGAACACATCGAGCGCGCCGGCCGTCATCAACTGGTCGATCAGGAGACCGAAAATCTGCGGGTTCATATCGTCGATTTCCGTTTCGATGACGACCACCGCGTGCGCGAGCCCCTCATCGTCCGGCGTGCCGATCAGGACGCGCAGCACGTTCGGCGACTCCGGACAATTGCGCGATCCCGCACCGTACCCGACACGGTCGAGCCGCATGGCCGGGACGGCGCCGTAACGTTCGGCATAGTCTGAAACCAGGAGCGCCCCTGTGGGCGTGACCAGCTCTGTTCTTTGCGCGCCGGAATAGATGGGCGCGCCCCTCAGCAAGTGCGTCGTCGCAGGTGCCGGCACCGGGTAGACGCCATGTGCCGACCGGATCGAACCGCTGCCCACATTGAGTGGCGACGCGGTCACGCGCGTCACCCCGAGCGCGTCGAGCGCATAGACGGTCCCGACGATGTCGATAATCGAGTCGAGCGCGCCGACCTCGTGCAGACGAACCCTGTCGATCGAGGTCCCATGGACCGCCGCCTCGGCTTCGGCGAGCCGTCCAAACAACGCCTTCGCGCGCTGCTTTCCCGGCGCGGAGAGCGCCGACCCGTCGATCAGCCGCTCAACCTCGGACAGGGTGCGATGGCCATGGCGGTGCGCCGACTCGGCCGGGCCGGGAGCCGCCACCGCATGTCCGTGCGCATGATGCACGGGAGGTGCGTGCTCGTGGTCGTCGGCCCGATCGAGCGGCTGTTCGCCACGCACGTGCAGCTTGGTGGCGCTGATGCCGGCGCGGGTGACCCGTTCGGTCCACACACTGTCGCGGTCGATGGCGAGGCTGCCGAGCGCACGCTGCAGATCGTCGAGCGGCAGCCCGGCGTCGAGCAGCGCGCCAAGGATCATGTCGCCCGCCGCGCCGGAAAAGCAGTCGAAATGCAGGATCGGCAAACGCTGACCATCTTATCCTCTGCCGCGCCGCCGCGCGACGCGCCAGGCAGGCGCGAGCCGCGGGCAGTCACTGCCTGCCGACTGCCTCCGCTACTTACTGTCTGTTGCCTACTGCCTACTGCCTACTGCCTACTACTGTGAAACTACCCCACTCGCCGCTCCAGGCGGCCGGCTTCGACGAGCGACACGTACCGCTGGTCGGCCAGGATCAAGTGGTCGATGACGTCGATCCCCATGATGCTGCCGGCATTGACCATCCGCGCCGTCAGAATGAGGTCGTCGGGACTCGGTGTGGGATCACCTGATGGGTGGTTGTGAAACAGCACGATCGCGGCCGCCGAGGCCGACGCCGCTTCGCGGAAGACCTCGCGTGGATGGACGACGGTGGTATCGAGCGACCCGACGGAGACAATTCTGATCCTGATGACGCGGTGCTTGGTGTCGAGCATCACGACGCCAAACTGCTCGACGGCGCCGGCGCCGTACTGCGGCAGCAGGTACGCGGCCATCTGGCGTGGCGAGGCGAGCTGTGGCCGGTCCGCCGCCCCTCTGAGCAGCGTGCGCCGCCCCAGCTCGACCGCGGCGAGGATCCGGGCGGAACGCGCCGGCCCGACGCCTGGGACCAGGCGCAGATGGTCGAGGCTCATACGCGTGAGGCCGTGAACGCCACCGGCGTGTTCGATGAGCTGGTTGGCCACACCGAGCGCGTCCCGGTCGCGCGACCCGCTTCCGATCACGAGCGCCAGCAGTTCGTTGTCGCCGAGCCCGCGCGCACCCAGCCTTTCGAGCTTTTCGCGCGGACGATCGTGTAGTGCCACCTCTTTCATCGACGTTATACTCAGTTTCTATGGTCCGCCGCGGCGTGTCCGCATGTGTGTGCGTCTTTGCTTCCGTCCTGCTGGCAGGATGCGCAGATCCCCCCAGCAAAGAGATGGACCAGGCGCAGGGCGCCATCGATGCCGCGCGGGCTGCCGGCGCCGACGAGTACGCCACAGCCGAGTACACGGCGGCGACGACGGCACTCCGAAACGCCCACGACGCCGTGGTGGCCGGCGACTACCGCCTCGCGTTGAACTACGCACTCGAGAGCCGCGAACACGGCCAGAACGCGGCCCGCGACACGGCCGACACCAAGGCGCGGATGCGGTCCGACCTCGAACACGCCCTCGCGGAGCTCGATGCGCTCGTGGCTCAAGGCCAGGTCCGCATCACCGCGGCCGAACGCGCCCGCGTCCCCCAGCGGCTTCTTCAGCAGCCGGCCGCCGACCTGTCCCTGGCGATCGACGACGTGCAAAAAGCGCGCGCGGTGGTCGCGGCAGGCGACTACCTGCGTGCCAGCGAGGCGCTGGACGGCATGAAGCCGCGCATTGAGAAGGTGTTGGCAGCGATCGGCGCGGCGACGTCGGCGCAGTCGGCGCGGCGTCGCCGCTAGCGGCAGGCGGCAAAAACGTCGTCGTGCCTACTTCGTGGCGCTAGCGGTCCGCGTCGTCAGCCCCTTGTACAGGAACCGCTGAACGCGATAGCCCTGCGATTCCCCCGTGATGATGTTGCCCTGCGCGTCGATGGCGATGCTGTGCAGGTGGTAGAACTCTCCTGCGCTGCTCCCCGGCCGCCCGACCGATCCAATCACCTGGAGCGTGGCGCGGTCCATGATCGCCACCCGTTCGTTGGAGCCGTCGGCGACGTAGACGAACCGATTGTCCGGTGACACCACCACGCCGAACGCGGAGCCGGTCCCCTGCGACTCCCTGCGATTGAAGCCCTCTCGCAGGAACTTGCCCTGCAGGGTGAACGCCTGGATTCTGTTGTTGGCCCGGTCGGCCACGTACACGGCGTCGTCGGGCCCGATGGTCACGCCGTGGACCGTGTTGAACTGCTGCGACGGCGGCCCGGTGACCAGCCGTGCGTTCGGCGCCTGGTCGTCCGGCCTGACGCCGTAGGCGCCCCAATGACGCTTGTACGCGCCGGTGGTGGCGTCGAACACGATGATCCGGCGATTCCCGTACCCGTCGGCGACGAATACTTCGTTGGTCTTCGGGTACACAGCCACCGTTGTCGCCTGCGCGACGTGCTGGGTACCGTTGCTGTCGACCAGATCCTCTGGGTCGCCCCCCGGCTTCAGCGGCGGACCGACGCGGCCCCCCTTGCCAATCTGCAGCAGGAACTTGCCGTCCTTTGTGAACTTGAGGATCTGGCCATCGCCCGCACCATTGCCGGTCAGCCAGACGTTGTCCTGGTGGTCGACGTAGATGCCGTGCTCGCCGCTCCCGGGACGCCGGTCGCCGTTGCCGCGCACCTGTGTTCCACAGCCCGGGCACTCGGCAAATTTGGAACGATGCAGCCCGCCGCGGTTGAACCATTCGTACGCCTTCGTGGGGGAATAGCCACCCCAGCCCTGCAGGTACCGGCCGTTGCGGTCCCACTGGACGACAGGAGGCGCAGGCGTGTACCCGTTCAACATTGCGTTCGATTCGGGCAAGGTGTGCGGCCGGTGGATGGCCCAGACGTTGCCGTTGCGATCGCTGGCCACGCCGCTGACGCCGCCGATCATCATCTTTTCGGGCAGTTGCGGGAAGCGGGCGTCCACTTCGAACACCGGGAGCGTCTGCGCCTGGCCCTGCGCGATCAGAGTGGTCTGTGCGTCGTTGTGAGTCAAGGCGAGTGCCAGAGCCACGCTGACCGTCCCTACGCCGACGAAGATTCGGCTCGTCATGTCACACGCTCCATTCTTGTCGCCGCTACCATACCCGATCTCATTCGGCCGGACCAGTGAACGTTGCGTTCACCACCTCGATTTGCTAGCATGCCGGCTCCTTGCGCCGCGTCCCCGATCGAGCGAGAGGCACAGCATGAGCGAGACACCGGACGCCCGACACGAGCCCGTCGCGTATCGCTGGATCATTCTCGCGGTCGGCATCCTGGCGTACGGGACCAGCCAGTTCTCGCGCCAGAACTACGCCGGCGTCCAGAAGTTCATCGCCGCAGATCTCGCCCTGGATCGAGGCACGCTCGGGCTGATGGGCTCGGCCTTCTTCTATGCCTATGCGCTGTGCCAGATGCCTTGGGGCATCGCCTCGGATAAGTTCGGCAGTCGCGCGATCATCGGGGCCGGCATCCTGCTCACGGCCGCCACCATGTCCGGATTCGCGATGGGCGAGTCGACCGGCTCGCTCATCCTGTGGCGCGTGCTGGCCGGCATTGCCGCTGCGGCCGTGTACGTCCCGTTGACGGGCGGTATCGCGCGCTGGTTTCCCGAACGGGATCGCGGTTTGAGCCAGGGGACGCTTGGCGGCGTCGGCGGCGCCCTTGGTGAAGGGGCCGCGTACGCACTCCTTCCCATCTTGTCGATCTACTTCGCGTCGGGGTGGCGTCAGGGGATGCACATGATTGCGGCGGCCATCGGCGTCATTGGCCTGATGGCGCTCCTGCTCCTCCGTTCGTCCCCCTCTGGCCACAGCGCGACGACACGCAAGCCGTTCGACTGGCGCCTGCTGGGTGACCTCCAGGTGTGGTGCTATGCCTTCCTCTGGTCCGGTTTCGTGATCGGCATCCGCATCGCGCAGATCTGGATCGCCGTGTACGCGGCCGACGTGTACATCAGCGGACAGGGCTTGTCACTCAACGAGGCGGTGGTGAGCGGGGGGTTGCTCGCCCTGTTCGCCTACTCGCTGGTGGGACGCGCCGCCGGCTGTCCGCTGGCGGGCAGGATGTCGGATGTGCTCGCCCGCCGGGGTGTCTCGCGGACGGTCGTCCTTATCGGATGGCTCGTCCTCGCGACCGTGCTGTTTCAGTTGCTGTCGACGGGCGTGACGGCCATCTGGGCACTGGTCATCATCGCCGTCCTTCTTGGGACATCGGTCAACCTCTTCGCGCTCATCCCGGCGGCCATCTCCGACACGTTCGGGCGGCAGCGCACCGCCTCGCTCTCGTCGTTTGCCAACACGATGGCCCAACTGTCGGGTGCGACGGCCCTGGCCGTCAGCGGCTACGTCGGCATTTCGCTGAGCGCAGCGCCCGGAAACGCGCTGGCCGAGTATCGCGGCATCTGGCTGTCGGCGGTGGTGGGCATGACGGTGATGACCGTCCTGTCCATCGGTTCGTACCTGGCGCTCAGGAACGGCTGGGTGAGCCGGCCGGCTCCAGTGGCCGCGACGCCGTCTGCGCCGGTTCCCTTGTAGTACGTAGTGTCTGGCTTCAGCCGAACCCGTCGGGTACGTAGTGTCCGGCTTCAGCCGGACCCGTTGCGTACGTAGTGTCCGGCGTCAGCCGGGTGGTGCTCGTCGCCCATATCCCGCACGGGCCCCTGCGCGCACGCGCCAGACCTCCCGCCGTGCAAGGTTCCCGGCCTTCTCCGTTCTAAAGAGCAGGAGGACTTATGCACCACCGCTTTGCGTATCTGATCATTGCCAGCCTGGCGCTCACCGCCGGTCCGCGTGCCGCGACGTCTGCTGCATCCCCACGTCATCCTGTTGGGGATGTTGACATCCTCGTGAACGGCACTCCTCAACGACGTTACGCGCATGACGGGCGCTGGTACGTCGAGGCGCTCAAGGGGCGGGAATATGCCATTCGGCTGCGTAACCCCTACGCCGTCCGTGTCGCCGTGGCGCTGTCGGTCGATGGGCTCAACACCATCGACGCGCGCCAGACGACCGCCGCTGCGGCGCGCAAGTGGGTGCTCGACCCGTACCAGACCGTCACCATCAGCGGGTGGCAGACGAGCCAGACCGAGGCACGACGCTTCCAGTTCACGACCGAGGCGCGCTCGTACGGTCAGGCCCTTGGCAAGACGGCCAACCTGGGCGTCATCTCCGCTGTCTTCTTCAAAGAGCGCGCGCCCACCATCATTCCTGACACGTCAAACGAGTACGCGGGCCGGCGGGCGGAAGCACCGCGGTCGTCGGAGCCGGCGGAGCAGGAGGCCGCCGCGGCCATGGGTAGTGATAAGAGGGTTGACGGCGAGTACGCCGCCACCGGCATGGGCCGGCGGGCCGGTCATGCCGTCACGCAGGTGTGGCTGGACCTCGAAGACGCACCCGTGCAGACGGTGAACATCCGCTACGAGTTCCATCCGCAGCTCGTCAGGCTCGGCATCTTGCCGTCGACTCCCACGGCCGACCCCTTGGCACGTCGTGAGCGCGCACGTGGCTTCGAGCCGGGCTTCAGCCCGGAACCGCGCTAGCAGTGAGCGCGACCAGGTCTGCAGCACTTCTCGGCGGGCTGAATCGCAGGGATACCTTACGTTGTGTGAGATAGCACGGCGAGGTCCCGTGAGCGCGGCCGTGAGATGGTGCCCTCCATACATACGATCAGATGGGTTCTGCGAATATCCCGGAGACGAATGAGCTCCTTCGCAAGCGGTCCGCCTGAAAAGGCGAACACTACAGCCACGGCGGGGCCTAAACGGCCCGCCCTACTTTCCACTTACTTTTCCACTTCTTCCACTTCTCTACTTCTCCACTTGGTTACGGCGTCTTCGATACCGCTGCGTATCCGGGATTCTGCGGCTTGCCGAGCCCCGTATACCGAAGCCGGAAGTAGCGCTGCCCCTCGTTCACCTCGCCGATGTAGAGATTGCCCTTCGAATCAGGCTGCGACGAGAGGCTGTGCAAGTGGAAGAACTGGCGGGCGTTGTGGCCGCCCTGTCCGCCGAACGACGAGAGCAGCGTCAGCGACTTGCGGTCGAGAATCATGAGCACCTTGTTGCTGCCGTCGGCCACGAAGAGATACCGCTGCTGCCCGTCCCGGGAGAGCGAGAAGTTGTGCACGGTGCCTTCGTTCTGGAGCGTGTCCCTGTTCACGAACACCTCTGTGACGAACGTTCCGTCAACCCTGAACACCTGGATGCGGTTGTTCGATCGGTCGCCCACGTACACCATGTCGTCGTTCGACACGACCACTGCGTGCACCGGGTTGCCGAACGACGGCGAGGGCGGCCCCACGATGAGCTGCGCGCGAGCGGGGAACTTGAAGGTATCGTCCGGCGGCTTCCCATAGGCGCCCCAATGGCGCTTGTACGCGCCGGTGTCGGCGTCGTAGACGATGACACGTCGATTCGTGTACCCGTCGGCCACGAAGAGCTCGTTGGTCTTGGGGTGGACCACCATGCTCGCCGCCCCATACACATTCGCGGTGTCGCTGCTGCCCTTGCTCTGGTTCCGTTTGCCGATCTGCAGCAGGAATTTGCCCGTGTTCGTGAACTTCAGGATCTGGTTGTCGCCTTTGCCGTTGCCGGCCACCCAGATATTGCCCTTGTGGTCCGCGTACACGCCGTGCTCGGTAGTCGGCCATTCGTACCCGTCAGCGGGACCGCCGAGCGCCTTGACGAATTTCCCGTTCTGGTCGAACTCGATGATCGGAGGCGCCGGCGTGCAGCACCGCGCCGCCGGCGGGCTGAGCGACGCGGATCGCTCACCCGGTGAGACGCTGGCCGGGCGATGTGTGATCCAGATGTGATCCTGGTTGTCGACGCTGATCCCGCCGACTTGCCCGGTCGTCCACCGATTCGGCAGGTCCTGGAAGAACAGCGGGTCCCAGTCGAAGTTCGGCACGCCCTCCGCTTGGGCGGTCAGCGGGGCCCTGGCCGCGGTCAGGCCGACGACGAGTGCGACGGCAGCGACAGCTCCCGTTACCCATGACGATGGCAGTTTCATAGGGGGCTTCCTTTCGCATCAGGAGTTGAGAGACGGAGGAAATCGAAATCACATCCTGCTTCGGCTCCGAGCACCGACTCGGCATACAAGCGGGCGTAGCCACGGGAGGGCGTCGGGCGTGCCGCGCCGCGTGTCCTGCCCTGGAGCTCGCGGTCGGGCAGCAGCACCTCGACGCGACGCTCCTTGACACTCACACGAATGCGGTCGCCGGATCGCACGAGGCCGAGGGGCCCACCGATCGCGCACTCAGGGGACGCATGAAGAATCACCGTGCCGAAGGCGGTGCCGCTCATCCGCGCGTCGGAGATGCGGATCATATCCTTGACGCCCGATCGCGCGAGCTTGGCAGGAATCGGCAGGTAGCCCGCCTCCGGCATGCCCGCCCCGATGGGTCCCGCATTCTGCAGCACGAGCACGTCGTCCGGTGAGACATCAAGAGCCGGATCGTCGATGTGGGCCGCAAGGTCGTCGAGATTCTGGAAGACCACGGCACGACCAGTGTGTTCGAAGAGCCGCTCGTCGGCCGCCGCGCACTTGAGGATGGCGCCGCGTGGCGCGATGTTGCCGAAGAGGGCCAGCAGCCCCCCCGTGGGCTGAAAGGGCTCGTCGAGCGTGCGGATGACGGCGCGATCGACCCATATCGGTCGGTGCTGCAGCCGCTCGCCAAGCGTTTCTCCTGTGACCGTCGGGCAGTCCAGGTGCAACAGCGGTTGCAGCTCGTGCAGCACAGCGCCCATGCCTCCCGCGGCGTGGAAGTCCTCCATGTAGTGCTGCCCCGTCGGTTTCAGGTTCACCAGTACGGGGGTCGACTCGCTGAGCGCGTTGAAGTGGCGCAGGTCGATCGACAGGCCGACGCGTCCAGCAATGGCAGCGAGATGGATGACGGCATTGGTCGACCCGCCGATCGCCAGCAGGACGCGCAGCGCGTTCTCGATCGACTTGTGGGTGACGATGCGATCTGGCAGCAGGCCCGACGCCGACAGGCGCACGGCCTCCGCACCCGTCGCTTCGGCCACGCGCAACCGGTCCGCGTGGACCGCGGGAACGGCGGCTCCGCCCGGCAGGCTCATGCCGAGCGCCTCGGCCAGGCATGCCATCGTGCTCGCCGTTCCCATGACCGCGCACGTCCCGGCGGTGACGGCGAGGTTGTCCTCGATCCGCGCGATTTCGGGCTGGCTCACCTCTCCCGACCGGTACCGCGCCCAGAACCGGCGACAGTCGGTGCATGCGCCAAGGCGCTCGCCGCGATAGCGTCCCGTCATCATCGGCCCGACGACGAGTTGTATGGCGGGAACCCCGGCCGAGGTGGCACCCATCAACTGCGCGGGCACGGTCTTGTCGCAGCCACCCACCAGCACGACGGCGCTCATCGGCTGCGCGCGGATCATCTCTTCCACGTCCATCGCCATCAAGTTGCGGAACACGAGGCTCGTGGGATTGAGGAAGACCTCGCCGAGCGAAATCGTAGGGAACTCCAGGGGCAGGCCGCCCGCGGCGAGCACGCCTCGCTTCACGGCGTCGACCAGTTCGGGCGTCAGGCGATGACAGTTATTAAAGCCGCTCGCCGCCGTGGCAATGCCGATGACGGGGCGCCTGAGCATCTCGGCCGAGTAGCCCATCGACTTGGCAAACGACCGGCGCAGGTACGCCGAAAACTCCGTATCGCCGTAACTGGTGAGCCCCTGCTCCAGACCTGGCTTCCGGTTCATTCCGCAGCGTCCTTCTCCAGATACGCGAGCAGATGCTTCAGTCGCTCGCTCGCGCGGCGCTGCGCGGCGGCCCCGTCGCGATTCCGCCAGTCGTAGAACCCTCGTCCGCTGCGAATGCCGACGTCCCCGCGCGCCACCATGTCCTGAAGATACGCGTTCGGTACGTTGGTGTGGGACAACGTCGGCACAATCGATCGCTGCGCCTGTGCGTGCATCTCGAGCCCTGCGAGATCCTTCTGCTCGAGCAGTCCCGTGATGCACATGCGCGGGCCAAGCAGCCGCTTCGCCACGCTGTCGATCATCTCCGCGGTCGCAATGCCCGATTCCAGGAGGTGATAGGCCTCGTGCAGAATCGAGTGCTGCAGCCGGTTGATCAGGTAGCCATTCACAGGCCGCTGCAGCAGGATGGGGTCGCGTCGTGCCTGCTTGACCGCCGCCACGGCCATGGCCACCGCCGAGTTCTCCGTGCGTGCCGCGCGCACGACTTCGATCATCGGGAAGACATCGGCCGGCTGAAAGAAGTGCATGGCCAGAAAGCGACCCGGATACCGCAGCGGCGCCGCCAGCTCTTCGAGTGGCAGTCCCGAGGTGTTGGTGGCAAGCGCCGGATGCCCACCGTAGGCCGCTTCGATCTCGGCATACACCGACTGCTTCACGCCAGGCTCTTCGAATACTGCCTCGATCACAAGGTCTGGCACCGTTTCCCGCGGCACCTGGCGCAGCGTCGTCACGCCGGCGTGCGAGAAGGCGACCTCCCGCGTGTCGACAAGTGTCACGCGGATGCCGGCGTTCGCGAACAGCCGGGCAATGCCCTGGCCCATGACTCCACCACCCATGACGAGCAGCGACGTGCAGACCCTATCGGGCGACTGGTCAACCGCAGTGGCAGGCGTCATGTGCGCATCCAGACATGTTCGAAGGTTCCGGTGTGGAGGCAGCGCGCAGGCTCAAG
>JBOGIR010000027.1:0-16158 GCA_050742335.1 Vicinamibacterales bacterium
TCCACGGCCTGGACGACGTAGGACAGGTCCGGATCCTTCGTCTTTCGCAGCGGCGTCGGTACGCAGATGTCGATCACGTCCATGTCGCCGAGGTGCGACATGTCCATTGTCGCGCGCAGCCGGCCGGCCGCGACATTCGAGGCCACGTCTTCGGTGGTCACATCGAGGATGTAGCTACGCCCGGCGTTGATCTCGTCGACCTTCGGCCGATCGACATCGAAGCCCGTCACGTCGAACCCGCTCCTGGCGAACTCGACGGCGAGGGGCAGGCCAACGTAGCCGAGGCCGATCACGCCGACCCGCGCAGTGCGGTCGCGAATCTTGTCCTTGAGATTCACCATGTGTGCCTGTCCCGAAGCTCACGTCACTTGATGATCACGAAACACCGAGGCACAGAGGCACCGAGGCCAATCATCAGCGTTTCTCGGTGTCTCGGTGTTCCGTATTCACTATCAAACACAACTGAACTCTGGGAATTCTGGGATCAGGTCGCCCTAGTGGGCTGCCGCCACACCAACCGCGCTTCCGGACAGGCGTGCGAGGTCGGCATCCACCATCATGCCGACCAGCCGGTCGAAGTTGACCTGCGGTGCCCAGCCGAGCACCCGGCGCGCCTTGCTCGCGTCGCCCACGAGATGATCGACTTCGGCGGGGCGCAGGAAGGCGGGATCGACGCGAACGTATTTCTTCCAGTCGAGCCCGGCGTGCCCGAACGCCGCATCCACGAGCTGCCGGACCGAGTGCGACACGCCGGTCGCAACGACGTAATCGTCGGCCTTGTCCTGCTGGAGCATCAGCCACATCGCCCGCACGTAGTCGCCCGCAAAGCCCCAGTCACGACACGCGTCCAGATTGCCGAGGCCGAGGTGATCGGCCAATCCGAGCTTGATGCGTGCCACGCCGTCGCTCACCTTCCGTGTGACGAACTCAATCCCGCGCCGCGGCGACTCATGATTGAACAGAATGCCCGACACGGCGAAGATGCCGTAACTCTCGCGGTAGTTGACGGTGATGTAGTGACCGAACACTTTCGACACGCCGTACGGGCTGCGCGGATAGAACGGCGTCGTCTCCGTCTGGGGCACCTCGCGCACCCGGCCGTACATCTCGCTGGACGATGCCTGATAGAGCCGGATACCCGGGTCGACCTGCCGGATGGCTTCGAGGACGCGCGTCACACCCTGCGCGTTGAACTCTCCGGTGAGCATCGGCTGATCCCACGACGCCGGCACGAATGACATGGCCGCGAGATTGTAGAACTCCTGGGGACGGACGTCCTGAATCACGCGAACGAGTGAGAGCTGATCGAGCAGATCCGCGGGCCGAAGCGTGACGCGATCGAGCAGATGCTCGATCCGCCACATGTTCGACGCACTCAGGCGCCGGACGATGCCCGTGACGTCGTATCCCTGTTCGAGGAGCAGCTCGGCGAGATAGGAGCCGTCCTGTCCCGTGATCCCGCTGATGATGGCGCGTTTAGCCATGAACGCTGTCAATTGTACCTTGTCGTACGGCGCGCTCGCGGGACGCGAGCCAGCGGCGCAGCGCGTCCTCCCACGGGGGCATCGGGAAGCCGGCTGCCGCAAGCTTGCGATTGGCCAGCGCGCAGAATCGCGGGCGCGGCGCCTTCAACCGGCACGAGTCTAGCGTGATCGGCTCGATGCGAGGGACCACGCCAAGCACGCGCGCAGCCTCCTCTGCCACGTCGTACCACGTGGCACGCCCTGAATTCACGCAGTGGTATAGGCCCGACGGCGCATGGCTGTCTATCAGATACCGCGTCGCGCGGGCGACGTCGTGCACGTAGGACGGCGAGACAATACGGTCGGTGAACACCCTGGCCGTTCGCCCCTCTTCGAGCGCCTCGACAATCCCGTCCAGCGATCCGCCGCGCACCTGCCGGCCCCGTGCGGCCCCGAACAGACTCTCGACTCGAAGCACCAGACTGTGCGGCGCATCGAGCGCCAGCCAGTCGCCGAGCAGCTTGCTCAGACCGTACGTGCTGCGGGGCGACGGCCGTGCATCCTCGCCGTACGGCTCCGCCGCGTCGCCATCGAACACGAAGTCGGACCCGTAGTGCACGAAGATCGCATCGACAGCTTCCGCCGCGCGTGCCAGTGTCCGCACCGCCAATGCGTTGATCGCGAACGCGTCGGCAGGGCGATCTTCCGCGTCGTCCACGTAGTTGAACGCCGCGCAGTTGACGATCACCGCAGGCCTCGCGGCACCCACCGCCTTCTCTATCGCGCCGCCATCGGTGATGTCGAGCGAATGGCGGGTGTGAGCGATCACCTGTCGATCGGCGAACACCTCGACGATGGAGGCGCCCAGCCGCCCGGCCGCGCCGACCACGAGGACGCTGCCGCTCATGCCGACCTGTACTGGATCTTCACAGCCACCCGTAGACTCCGTATCGTACCATTGGCCTGATGCAACGTTTCGTCATGACGCTGACGTATTTCACGGGCCACAGAGACACAGAGGCCTAGCTCCCCTCGTACCCTTGTGGCGATGGATACGTCACGCATCGACGCCGCCGTGATAGGCGCTGGCGTTGTCGGTCTCGCCTCGGCGTGGGCGATCGCCCGGCGCGGTCACAGCGTCTGTGTCCTCGAGCGCGAACACCGGGCCGGCATGGCCACGAGCACGCACAACAGCCAGGTGATCCACGCCGGCATCTATTATCCGACCGGCACGCTGAAGGCTCGGTATTGCGTCGAAGGCGCGCGCATGCTGTACGAGTTCTGCCGCACCTATGGCGTGCCTCACCACCGCTGCGGAAAGCTCATCGTCATTCAGGATGATGCAGAGTTCGACGCGCTCGACGCGCTGCGGGCTCGAGGCGAAGCCAATGGCGCGCAGGGGCTTCGCATCGTCGACTCGCCGTTCATCCGCGCCCGGGAGCCGCACATCAGGGCACGAGCCGCGCTGTATTCACCCTACACCGGCATCATCGAGGCGGAGGCGCTCGTGCGTACGCTCGCGCAGTTGTGTGGCGAACACGAGGTGGCCGTCCTGCCTGGGACGCCGCTCGTCGGCGCCGATTGTCGGGGAACGGAGATCGAGCTGCGGACGCCTGCCGAGACAATCGCGGCGCGGGCCGTGGTCAATGGAGCGGGCCTGTACGCCGATGACGTCTCCGCACTCCTCGGTGGTGAGCGCTTCCGCATCTATCCGTGTCGTGGTGAATATGCCGAGCTCGTGCCGTCGAAGCGTTCGCTCGTGAACTTCCCCGTGTACCCGCTGCCGCACGGCTCGGGCCATTCGCTCGGCGTGCACCTCACCAAGACGACTCACGGCAACGTCACGCTCGGTCCCACGTTCCGTTTTCAGGCCGGGAAAGACGACTACGAAGACGGCCGGGTGCCCGTCGAACAGTTCCTGGAACCCGCGCGAGCCTTGCTTCCCGAGCTTCGCCTCGAGGATCTGCGGCTGGGCGGCAGCGGCATCCGGCCGAAGCTCCACCCTCCTGAACAACCATTTGCCGACTTTCTGGTGGCGTTGGACCGGAAGTGCCCCATGCTGGTTCAAGCGGCGGGCATCGAGTCGCCGGGTTTGACGGCGTGTCTGGCGATCGGGGAGGAGGTGGCGAAGCTGGTGGGTGAAGTACTGTGAGGCACGACTCCCTACCCAGGACTATTCACGAACGCGTCGTTCACGCTGCTGGGTTCTCACTTCTCCGTTCGTGTTCAAGTTCGGTTCCGAGTTCGAGGTTCGACAGTTCTGTGTTCGGACAAGCGCCGATCTGGAACACGGAACCGTGAACGGCGAACCCTCGAACCGAACCTGAACACGAACCGAGAACCGAGAAGTGAGAAGAGTGAACGACACTACACGGTGATCTCCGGGATGAACTGCCTACTGCCCACTGCCTACTGCCTACTGCCTGCTGCCTGCTGCCTGCTGGCGGGTCATACCGTTTGTTCGCTTCGCGTGCGCCGGGGATCCTGAACGCCCAGCCGCAGTTGCAGCCAGCAGCGCGCCGAGAGCAGCACGCGGGCCAGCAGACGCTTCAGGGTCGAGTGAGGGGCGACGTGCGTCACGTAGTACAGGTAGGCGCTCTCATGAAACGCCCGAATGGCGCGTGCCCTGAGGCTCTTGCTGGACTGCCCGGCGTGATGGATCGCCGTGGCGCCCGGCACGTACTTCACTTCGTGCCCACGCGCCCGCAGCCTGCGGCATAGATCCGCGTCTTCCCAGTACAGGAAGTATCGCTCGTCGAAGCCACGAACTCCCTCGAGCGCATCGCGGCGCGCCAGCATGCAGGCCCCGGACAACCAATCGACCGTCACGCTGCTGCGGCCGTTCCGCTCGGCGACATCGCTGACGACATTGCGTTGGGAGACGGCCAGCATCGGAAGGACACGTCGCAGCAGCGCGGTACGCCCGAACAGACCGGTGAGCATGTCCGGGTCGCCTCGAGCGTTGCCCTGAAGCGCGCCGTCGGGATCGAGAATACGAGGCCCGACAATCGCGCAGGTCGGCGAACGTTCCAGCTCGACACGCAGCGCGCCCAGCGCGCCGGGCACGAGGCGGCAGTCGGGATTCATGATCAGCACGAGCGCTCCCGACGTCGCCGCCAGTCCCTGATTCACGCCCCGGGCAAAGCCCAGGTTCTCGTCGTTGCGGAGAAGGCGCGCCTGCGGCGCGAACTCTGCCGTCACCGCGCTGCTTCCGTCAGAGGACGCGTTGTCGACGACGACCGCCTCCCACTCACCACCGGCCAGCTCGTCGGCGATGGACTGGAGCGCGCAGCGCAGCTCGAGCCCGACGTTGTAGTTGACCAGGACGGCGCTGACGTGCGGCGTCATCGGCCCTCTGCGAGGCCCACGTCGAAATGCTTTTCACGCACCTTCGCCGCCAGCCACCCCTTCTCGAGATGCGCCTCGATGGCGCCTGCGCCAACGGTTCGGGTCCGCTGGATCGCCGCGCGCTTGCGCAGGACCTCCGGCAGACCGCGAACTGCCGCGAGCTTGGCCTTCAGGAACGTGCCGAGCAGCCCGACCCGGGCGAAGTACGCCGCGCTCGCGGCGTTGTAGACCAGATGCCCCGGCAGGGTGCGTATCAGCAGCGACGTCGGCGTGTTCTTCAGGTACATCCACTCCAGGTTCCGCTGTCCGTGAAATACGGCGACGGCACTGACCCGGCCAAGCGTCGCACTCCCGTGATGCCTGACGATCGCGTCCGCGACGTACCTGCAGCGGTAGCCGCGAAGCCTGGCCCGGTACGACAAATCGACGTCTTCGTGCGACGCGAAGAAGTCCTCGTCGAACCCGCCCAATTCGTCGAACACACGCTTCGCGATCAGACATGCGGCGCCGCACACGCCAAACACCTCGCCCGAGGCGATGGCCGTGTGGACCGATGCACCGTGATGGCGCTTGAATGCCCCTCCGGCGCGAAACAACCCGTCGCCGGCGCTGTCGATGACCGAGGCGTCGTGCATGTAGACGATGCGCGACGTGGCCAGCAGCGCACGCGACGACGGGTCGATGCCGTCGCGCAGCGCGCGAAGCCACGTGGAATCTGGAATGGCGTCGTTGTTCAGAAAGGCCAGGAACTCCCCGCGCGCCTCCTTCGCCCCGGCATTGTTACCGCCCGTGAAACCTCGATTCTCGGGCAGCGTGACGATACGCACCTGCGGAAATCTGGCGCGAACGAAGTCCACCGTCCCATCGGACGAGCCGTTGTCCACCAGGATGATCTCGGCCGCGATGCCCGATTGTGAAACCGCCGCGTCCAGACAGCCTTCGAGATACTGCTTCCCGTTCCACGTCACGACGACGACAGAGACTTCAGGCGGCACGCCGATACGCCTCCAACGTCAGCATGGCGGTGCGGCGCCAGGTGAATTCCGCCGCCCGACTCAGGCCAGCCGATCGCATGCGCGCGCGCTGGTGCTCGTCGCCGACGACGCGGACAATCGCCTGCGTCCAGGCCTGAGGGTCCCGTGGATCCACGAGCAGTCCCGCGTCCCCCACGACTTCCGGAATGGACGCCGCGCTCGAGGCGATCACCGGAGCCCCGCTCTTCATGGCCTCGAGCAGTGGCAGTCCAAAGCCTTCATACAGCGAGGGATAGACAAAGGCGGTGGCGCGCCGGTACAGCGCCTTCAGTTGCTGTTCGCTGACCGCACCGAGCTGAACGACCGCATCGGCGGCTCCGCCGCGCGTCGCGGAACGCCGCAGGTCTTCGCCGACGCCGAGGTCGGCCCCGACAAGCACCAGCGACAGGGCGGACAGCGCGCCGAACTGGCGCCTCGCAGCGAGCAACACCTCAACGAGCATCGCCAGATTACGTCGTTCGTGCAGATCGCCGACGTGCAGCAGGTACGGAGCGGCCACGGCGGACGGAAGCTCGAGTGCCGCTTCCACATCGCCCGGCGCAAAGGCGTCGTCCACACCGAGCGGTGTGACCGTAATCCGTTCAGGAGCAATGTGGTAGGCCTGGGAGATTTCCGTGGCCGAAAAGCGCGACACCGTCAGGACCCGCGCGGCGCCCTTGGCGCTGCGTCGATAGAAGGCGCGGCGCAGCCGGTCTCGACGATAGGGATACCACTGTGGATGGAGTTCATAGGTGATGTCGTGCACGGTGACCACGACGGGCACCGGCGACCACCAGGGCGCGGTGTAGGCGGGCGAATGAATGAGATCGACAGCCGCACGCCTGGCGGCACGCGGCAACCCCACCAGCGTCCAGCCCAGATTGGTCGGGGGATGGGGTGGTTCGGCCACGTGGCCGATGCCGGAGGGGATGGCACTCGAGTCGCGGCCTCCAAGCGCCACGAGTTCGAGCGGTTCGTCGAGCGTCAGGAGGGCGCGGGTCAAGCCGGCCACGTATCTGCGTATCCCGGCCGCTGGCGAGGCAAACGTGCGGCCGTCGATGCCGACGCGAAGCGTCCGCAATTCAAGTTTCAAGAATCACGATGCACACTGTCCGACGCAACGGGGCCACAGAGTCACAGAGACACAGAGTTGATCAACTTTCTCCGTGCCTCTGTGTCTCCGTGGCTCGTGATCGTTTGGGCATCCTGCACTTCGACTACTGTATCTCCATGTGCAGCCGTCGTACCGGCCGCTCCATGCCTGCACAAATCTCGCGGATCCGGTACTCCACCTTGCCGTTGATCGCCGGACTGCTCAAGATCACCTCGTCGATCGCCCACTGCTGCACCGTCAGCTCGAGGTGATCCAGGCTGCCGCGCACCGGCACGCCCATGATCCAGCGCCCCGCCTTCATCGGATCGTCATCGATGAAGGCAATCGGGTTCATGTTCCAATTCCGGTTGGCGCGCATCTCGCGCACCAGTGTCTGGCCAAATGCGCCGGCGCCGTAGACGAGCACGCGGCGACTGCGCTTGTTCCGCGTCGAGGCGACGAGGTTCATCGCGCGGAACGACGCCCGCGTGGCGATCACGGCGATGCCAAGCAGCAGCGCATCCAGGACGAAGACCGCGCGCGAGAAGCCGACGAGCCGGTAGAAGTAGGCCGCTGTCAGTACGGACAGCAGCGATCCAAGGCCGACGCCGCGCAGTACCGTGGCCACGTCGCGGAGGCCGAACGTCTCCCACGAGCGTTGATACAGTCCCGACGCGTAGAGGGCAGCCAGCTTGCAGCCGAGGACGACCGGCAGCGAGGCCGTAAAGTACGGGAGAAAGTTGTCGAGGCCCTCGCCTTCGAAGCGAATCCGGTACGCAGCGTAGTAGCACACCGTGATGAGGATCAGGTCGAGCAGCACTTCGGCCGCGTGCCACCGGAACGCCAAATCCTTCAAGAAGGGCGCAAAAGACGACTTCTGCAGGGCAATGAAGTCCTCCGCGTTGTACGCGGCCACCCGGGCCAGGTAGATGCCGACGAGGACGAGCAGCACGCCGAAGGCGGCGACCAGCGGCAGCATCGGCTCTGCACCGCGGCTGCTCATCAGGACCCACGCGGTCGCGCCTCCTGCAATCCCGAGCAGATACAGGATCCGGACCGCGCTGCGCTCGGAAAATCCAAGCGAGACGAGGCGATGCGAGACGTGGTCGGTGCCGCCCTTGGTGGCCTTGCGGCCCGCGAGGCGGCGCAGCGCGAGGACGAACCCGGTGTCGAACAGCGGCACGATCAGCACCAAAACGACAATGACGGCCGGGTTGATGAACGCGAGCGGCGCGTTGTAGATGGGCACCAGCGACGTCGCCCCGAGCACGCCGCCGATGAAGAGGCTGCCGCAGTCGCCCATGAACAGACGCGCCCTGCTGCGATTCCAGTAGAGAAACCCAAGAAGCGCCCCTGCAAGCGCCGTCAGCAGCATGACGAGTGCCATGCCAAGCGAGTCGCCCAGGAGCAGGGCGAGAAAGCCGGCGGCAATCAGGCCGATGCCCGCCGCCAGGCCGTCCATGTTGTCCAGCAGGTTCACGGCGTGGCAAATGCCCGCAAACCAGATCACGGCCACGAGCGTGTACGCGGACGGCAGCGCTCCGTCCACATCTGAGCCCGCCAGCGCGAACACCAGGAATGCGCCAATCGCGAGGGATGAGACGAGCTTGGCCACAGGGGACAGGTGCAACCTGTCGTCCAGGATGCCGACCACGAACATGGCGAGCGCGGCCAGGGGGACGGGGATCCATTGCGCGGGTGGGCCGGCGAGGTCGACGTTGAGTGCGAGGCCGGCAAACGGAAGGAGCGTCCCGCCGGCAATCGCAATGCCGCCCATCGTGGGTGTGGGAGCCGTGTGCCACCGGTCGGCGCGCGGCGGGACGAAGGCGCCGCCTGCCGCGGCCACCCGGCGCACGATTGCACCACTCACGAGACTGGATGCCGTCGCGACGCCGAACACAACGACCAGAAGGATCAGCACACCACTCTAACCGCCCGCCGCACGCGCCAGCTCCACCGTCTTCTCACCGGCGTGCAGCACGAACGGCCGCCCCTCGAGAATGCCGTCGCAGATGGTATCCAGTCCGCTCGATGCGCCCGGCAGCAGTTGCTGGAGCCGATCGAGCTCGAGCCGGTAAATCGGATATCCCGCCTTCGGCTCGATGAACGCAAGGGGAATCATGCGGTTGAAGAAGAAATGATAGGCGTATTGCCGTGCGCGCGCGAGCTGCCTGGCCCCGAGCCTCTCCTTGAACGGCAGCTCCGACAGGATCCGGAAGTACTCGGCCGGCGAGCTGGCGTCGCGCGTGAGCCCCTTGTTGCGAATCCAGGCCTCCCCCGCGACGATCACAGGCAGACCGACACTCGTCAGCTCCACACCCATCTTCGTGCCGTAGATGATGGCGGCATTGCAGAGCGACATCAGCGCATACGTGCTCATGTCGCTTTCGGGCGGGACGACAATGATGTTCGGCGCAAGCGTGGGAAGCGATGTGCGCAGCTCGCGAAGGATCGGCTGCCGCGACGGCGGAAAACCGCTGATTTCCGCAGGGTGCACGCGGATGAGCAACTGCAAATCCGGTCTGGTTGCGAAATAGTCGCACGTCCGGACGAGCCACTCGAGCATGTTCGGGAACGCATTCGCCGGATAGTGCAGCTGCGCGTCCCAGGCCACGTTGGTGAGCAGTCCGATGATCGGTCTCGAGCGATCGAGCCCCAGCCCTCGTGCAATCTCCTCCGGCTCCTGCCGCCGCGGTCGATGGAACACAATCCAGTCGAACAGACCCTCACGACGACTCGACAGATACTTCGTCAGCTCGCGGTCCTGTGAAGGTGTCAACTCGGCATCGGTCCAGGGATCGGGCGGTTCTATCATCAAGGTGTGATGATACGTGTCATCGTGGCTGAAGATGAACCGCCGCTTCCGGTAGGCGACGTTCCACGTGGCGACGTGCACGCCTTCGCTTCGCGCGACCTCGCCGACAATGCCCCAGGGGACGTAAATGCCGTGCGTGAAGACGGCGGAGGCAAATCCCACTGCGCGAATCAATCGCCGTGAGGCGTACGCCGTGAGGAGCGCTGCTTCCAGGTACCTGCGCAGCACCGGCTCCGCCGTCGGTTCCGCGTCGAGCGAACCGGTCGCGAAGAACCGAAGCGCGCCGGCGTAGGCATGCTCGCCAATGGCCATGCGGTCGAGCGTGAATCCGTTGATCTGCTTGAAGGGCAGCGTGCTCGCAATCCGCCGCGCCGCTGCGCGGTCGTCCGGCGTCAGCCAGTCGCTGTAACGGTGGATCTTCAACCCCAGTCGCGCGTAGACCCGCTCGGCCGGCCACACACAATCCCGGCACAGGTCGCGGCTGGGTCCGTGCGCCACGAACGTCGCGAGGTTCGGATACAGGGAGGCGTCGCACTCGGCGCACGCTGTCATGGCGCCGTCGCACAGCAGGGCGTGGACTTCGGCGCCCCTGAACGTGAGCGCAGCGGCCAACGCACTCTCCAGGGTCATCGCGTGCGCATGGGAACCGATCGCCGTCGCCAGCAGCACGCGAGGACCGCCTTGCGCGGCGTCGCGCGCCGACTGCCACAGCGTCGCATCGGCCGACAGCACCGGCTGCCAGTCCGGATACGCACCGAACCGGGCGTGGTACCACCGCCGCGCGAGACGCGTGGCTCGCCATAACGCCGGAAAGCGTCGGATGACGTGCTTCATGCCGGCACAGACTGCCCGCCCGCCTCAGTCGAACGTGGACGGCCGCCGTCGATGAGCGCCATGAAGTCGTCGGGTGGCGGCAACTCGCTGAACGCCCGCCACGGACCGTGGGGCTCCAGCTCTTCGAGCGTGTAGTCGCCCGTGGCGACGGCAATCGTACGCGCGCCGATGGCGGCCGCGCAGACGATGTCGTGAGGCGTGTCGCCAACCACGAAGACGCCATTGTCAGCCACCGGCCCGGCCTGCCTGGCCAATGCCAGCGCGCGGCGTGCGATGGCCGATCGATCGGTGACATCGTCGGAAAACGCGCCGTCGGGGAAAAACTCCATCAACCGGTAGTACGTCAATTTGGCGCGAGCGCCCCCGCGGGTGTTCCCGGTCAGCAAGTACGACCGGACATCAGGCCTGTCACGCAGGTGCTCCAGAATCTCGCGGACGTTCGGGAACACGTAGCCGTTCCTAAGCGGTAGACTGGCCGGAAGCAACTCCTCGTAGCGCCGCACCAGGCGCTCGATCAAGTCGGGCTCCGGGGTAAGGCCGAGCGCTTCGAACGTCTGCACGGCGATCTGATAGTCGGTCAGCCCAGCCGTCCGAATTTCGCCTCGGAGGTCGAATTGCCGTCCAGTCAGCTCCCGTACGGAATCGTTCCACGCGAACATCCCCGCGCGGCCGGTGGTGATGAGCGTGCCGTCGATGTCCCAGAACAGAACGGTCATGCCAACTGCGACACGGCGGGCTGCCGGCGCCTCTCAGCCGCCGACCGGATGAGGTTCGCCAGCGACGCGATGTCGAGACCATGGTAGGCGAGAACCTCGTCGTTGGTACCGCATTCCGGCAGCTCGGTCACGCCAATCATCGACACGGTGACCACCGGATCCAGCCCGAGCCCGGCGATGGCCGCGGCGATCATCTCTCCCTGTCCGCCCCGCACGTAGTGATTATCGAGCGTCACGACGGCCCTGGTCGCGCCGATGGTCTCGCGGAGCCATGCTGCATCGACCTGGTTCAGCCACGGCAGATTGACGAGACGCGTGCTCAGGCCGGCTGACTGCTCGGCCTCTGCCGCGGCGTGCCACGCGTTCGAGAGCAGCCATGGCCCATAGCCGAATACGACGACGTCGGTGCCTTCACGCACGACCCAGCCCTTTCCCGGCTTGACCGGCTGTCCGGCAGGGTAACTGAACGGGACGGGCCATTTCACCGACACGAGCCGGAGGTACGCGCTCCCGCTGCACGTATTCACGAAGTAATCGAACAAGGCGCGGACCTCGGCTTCCACGGCCGGCTCCGCCATCAGCAGGTTCGGAACGGAGCCAAGGGCGGCAATGTCGCGCACCGACTGGTGCGAGTGCCCGGGGCCGCCCGGCAGCAGGCCTGCGAGCGAGCCGACGTAGATCGCCTTCGACCCTTCGCTGCACTGGTTGTAGATCTGTTCGTTCGGCCGCGCGGAGAGAAAACAGGCAAACGAATGTGCAACGGGCAACAGCCGGCGTCGAGCGATCCCGCACGCCATCGACACCATGTCCTGTTCGGCGATGCCGCATTCGACGAACCGATCCGGGTACCGGTCGGCGAACGGAACGAGCCCGCAGTCCTTGACGAGATCCGCGTCCAGCACCACGAGGTGAGCGTGACGGGCCGCCTGGTCGAGCAGCGCATCCCTGTAGGCCGCCATCAGATTCTCGGTGACGCGCGGTTCGCGACGGGCCGGTCGGCGTGCGGTACGGGTCGCCAGCGTGCCGAGCCCCGCAGCATCGAACAACTGCGCGGCGTGTGCGAGCAGCTCCTTCGAGCCGCGTGCGTACTCGTCTTCGGTCGGTGCACCCGAGTGGTAGGCGTAGAGATCACCGTCCTTCATGGCGGGCCCTTCCATGAACGACACGCCCTTCCCCTTGACGGTGTCGGCAATGAGCGCCTTGGGGCGATCGGCGATCGGATCGAAGCTGCGCAAGGCCGACTCGATCGCCCCGACGTCATGGCCGTCGCACCGGGCGACGTGCCAGCCGAACGCGCGAAGCTTCGCCTCGAGATTCCCCAGATCGTTGACGTCGGCGACCCAGGTGTCCGATTGAATCCTGTTGTGGTCGACGATCGCCACGATCTCGCCCAGTTGGAGATGGGACGCGGAGGCGAGTGATTCCCAGAACTGCCCTTCCTGTAGCTCGCCATCGCCGGTCAGCACGAACACCCGGCGAGGACTGCCCGTTAGCCGATTGGCCAGCGCCATCCCTTTCGCCTTCGAAATCCCCATGCCGAGCGAGCCGGTATTCGCCTGGACATACGGCGTCTCGACGTGGGGATGACCCGGCAACCCGTGCAGCCGTCGCAGGTTGTCGAGCTCGTCCTCCGGCAGCAGCCCGAGCCCGATCAGCACGGCGTACAGCGCCGGCGCATCATGCCCCTTCGACGAAAAGAAGATGTCGCAGGCGGCCGGCCCCTTGTCGAGATCGCGTATCTCGTGCAGGAACAGCCAGCTCATGATGTCCAACGAACTGAAGCTCGTACCGATGTGGCCGGACCACGCGCGGGCGATCATGTAGAGCACGTTGATCCGGGCCAGGGCGGCAAACAGTTCCGTCCTCGTGCGCGCGGGCAACGTCGCGCCCAGCACGCGCCGGAACTCAGACACCGGAACGTAGACGAGTTCGTCGCTGGCTACCTGATCGAGTTGCTGTTCGCCCATTGTGCCTTGTACGGGATCTGCGACACCGCCGGCAGCGCCACCTCGCCGCCGGCGATCAGGCGCTCGGCTACCATCCAGTCGGCCGGGTCGTTGATGTCGAACCCTTCGTAGCGATCCGTGAAAAACGGCACGAGCACGTCGCCGGCAATCGTCCGGCGCTCGGACACGACGCGCGTCCAGGCGATTTCAAGCGACGCATTCTGCACGTACACCGGGGGAAGGGCCTGGTACGGTGTGCTGTGCCATGGCCGGTCGACCGGCCCGCCTGACAGCAGCGGCGACATGCGGTCGCCGTTCACCACCCACATCTTGCCCGGATGCTGGGCGCACTTTTCCACTGCGCGCAACGAGTCGACACCATTCTGCCCGATGAACCGCGCCCAGGCGCGCCGGATCGTGTCGGCCGTGCGGAACGGACTGCTCGGCCGCAACAGGCTGAAACACTCCCATGTCCGGCCGCGCCGTTTGAGTTCGGCCAGCGTGTACTCGACCCATTCGATATCGGGCGACGTGTCGCCGGCAAATGGTGCCGGCCGCAGAAAAGGGACGTCAGCGCCGTAATGCCGCGCAATCGCCCCGGTTTCCTCGGAATCGGTCGAGACAATCACCGACTCGAACACCCCGCTTTCGATCGCGGGCCCAATCGTGTACGCAATCAGCGGATGCGCGCCCAGCAGCCGGATGTTCTTGGCCGGCACTCGTTTGGAACCTTGTCGTGCGGGAATCAGCGCGACAGCGGATGGCATCACACCTGACTGGGATTGTGGTTGATGTAGACGGTCTTCAGATCGGAGTACACGTCCAACGCCTGCGTCCCGGCCTCGCGCCAGCCGTTTCCGGACTGGCGCAGCCCGCCGAACGGCATGTGCGGCTCGCTGCCGTACGTGCCGCCGTTGACGACGGCGACGCCGGACTGTATGCGGCCGATGAACGCCATCGCGCGGTTGAGACTCTGTGTATGAATAGACGCGGTCAGCCCGAACGGCGAGTCGTTGGCCAGCGCCACCGCTTCGTCGAAATCCTTGACGCGGTAGAGACACGTGATAGGACCAAACAGCTCCGTCCGCGAAATCTCGTCGCGGGGTCCGACCGGCTCGACGATCGTGGGGGCGACGAAATAGCCATCGCCGAACTTCTCGCCCGTCAGCCGATGACCGCCGGTCAGCACGACGGCCCCGGCGGCCCGGGCGCGCTCGACCGACGCCAGCATGCCGTTCATCTGGCTCTCGTTGATCACCGGCCCGTAGTCGTCTTCGTCGTCGGGCCCGACCTTCAGTTTCCTCGTGGCTTCGACCAGCATCTGCTTGAACGTGTCGTACACGGCGTCGAACACGATGATCCGGCTGCCCGCGGCACACCGCTGTCCGGCATTACTGAACGCGGAGCCGAGCGTCCATCTCACGGCGTTCTGCAGATCCGCATCGTCGCAGACGATGAGCGGATTTTTCCCGCCGAGCTCGAGGCACGTTTTTGCCAGACGACGCCCGGCGGTCTCGGCAATCCAGCGGCCGACGTCGCAGGAGCCCGTGAAGCTCACGACGGCAACATCGGGATGCTCGACGAGCGGCGCACCCGCCTCCTCTCCGAAGCCGTGGAGCGTCGAGTAGACGCCATCCGGCACTCCTGCTTCGCGGGCGAGCACGGCGAACGCCCAGGCGGAGAGCGGCGTGTCTTCCGCCGCTTTCAGGATGGCGGCATTGCCGCACAGGAGGGCAGGAAACGCCTTCCAGGCCACGTTGGCGATGGGCGTGTTCGCGGCGATGATGAGGCCTGCCACGCCGAGCGGCTGCCGCACGACGATCGCCGCCTTGTTGGGCACCGCGCTCGTCGTCGTCTGGCCGTAGAAGCGGCGCCCCTCGCCGGCCACGAAAAAGCCCATTTCGATGGCGGCGTCGGTCTCGCCACGCGCGTCCTTGCGCGACTTTCCCGTCTCTCGCGCCACCAGCTCCGCGATGGCCCCCCTGTGTTCCCGCATCAACAACGCGAGCTGGCGGAGGATGTCGCCCCGGGCGACAACGGGCGTCGCCGCCCAGGCAGGCTGCGCCTTCAATGCGATGTCTACGGCGTGGCGGACATCAGCGGCGCTCGACCGTACCACGTCGCAGACGACGCGACCGGTGGCGGGATCCAGTTTCCGAAACGTGCGGCCGTCCAGGCCCGGTACTTCCTGGCCGCCCACATGATTGGGGATGACAGACGGGATCGACCTCAGATCGACGCGCGCCGAACCGGTCGCGAGGGACACACTCATTTCACGCTCCCACCGCACGTCTCTTCGACAGCGTCTGCATCCTCAACCGACACGTGGCGCGCCTCTCACGCCTATCACCAGGCGGTAAACCCACCGTCCACTCTCAGCTCGTGCCCGGTGACGTACGAGGAGGCGCGCGAGGCGAGAAACAGCAAGGGTCCTCTCAGATCGTCGGCCTGCGCCATCCGGCCGAGCGGCACGCGCGCAGCGTACTTCGCTCTGAACTGTTCGTCCTGGCCCGCCAGCACGCCGCCGGGGGACAGCGTGTTCACGCGTACTCCCCGCTGGCCCCACAACGTCGCGAAGTACTTCGTCATGTTCACGACCGCGGCCTTGGACGCCCCGTATGCGGGCGACTTCAGAAACGGAAGATGGCCCGACAGGTGCTCGTAGAAGTGCTGATCGGGCGAGACCGACGCGTACAGCGACCCGATGTTGATGACCGAGCCGGCACCGCGGGCTGCCATCCTCCCGCCGATGACCTGGGTCACCTGAAACGTTCCCAGGAGATTCACCTCGACCATCCGCCGAAACTGATCGATCGGCAGGTCGTCGATGCGCGACCGGCTCCCCGTGGCATCGGGCGGCTGGTCGACGCCCGCGTTGTTCACGAGAATCGCCGGTTCTCCCATCTCGCTGGCAATGCGGTCGGCCGCTG
>JBOGIR010000028.1:0-2522 GCA_050742335.1 Vicinamibacterales bacterium
CTAGTGAACCTTCTCAGGAGGCCGAGGTTCGACACACGTCATCGCCTGTTGGGCGGCCTCGGCGCGTTTCCATAGGACAAGTCCCCGCTTGACGAGCCGGCGCTGTTGCGCCGCCCGGAACTGCTCAATCAATGCGTCGATGCGCGCCTGGCGCTCATCGCGGTCGTTGCGATCGATAGCCATATCATTTCCTCACGGACGGAATTCGCCCTTGTTGGTCGTGCGCGTCTTGTCCTCGGCTGCCCTCTTGCGCTCGGCGTCCGCCACGGCCCGTTCCGCCTCACGCTGCGGCGCTTCCTGCTTGTCCAAACGCGCCGCTTCGGCCTCCGCGGCTCGCGCCACCGCCTCCAGTCGCCTGGACACGCCGATGAGCCGGAAGGTCGCCGGATACACCTCACGCATCAGCGTGAACTCGTGGTCGGCGTTCTGCCAGCGCGCGAGCGCGGTGCTGCTGTTGATCGTTCCAGCCAGCGGCAGGGCGGGACCCTTCGAAGCGGCGGCGGTCAGCGCCGCTGGTCCGTAGACGGCCGAGACGGCGTCGATGATGTCCAGGTTGGTCAGCCCCTCGACGAGGCGCGCGTCATACACGACGGTGACACTGAACAGTTGATCGTCATAAAAACGGAGTGTGATTACCTGCACGGCTTCGATTCGCCCGGCAGGACGGCCCAGCACGTACTGAGGCCTCCACGCAATCTCCTGGATAAGGGCGGGCCGCTCGTGGACGACTTTCACCGCACCAGCGTTCGTTCCAGTGAGGGCGACCACCGACGACACGCTGCTGCCAAACGCGACATCGCGATAGCGGGAGAGATCCTGCGCGTCCGCCGAATACGAACACAACACGATGGCGGCGTAGACGGACACCGCGACGAAACGCATTCTGGTCATCATGAAGGGAGAGTATCCGGACGGGACGCTGCACGGCTGTGCAGAACAGAACACAAGAAAGGAAATGCGGGTCGCGGTCTTCACGGCGCCTGTTCACAAGGGAATATCGCGATTTCCAGGGGAGACGTACATTGGAAGGGCACTGCTTTCCTGAGCCCTGATCTTCCCGCGCCGTCCTTTCCAGCGGGCAGTCCTCATCAAAGCCTCTACGAGAAGGACGAGTATCCGCCGATGATCACGGACCTCCGCGGAGACGCGAAGCATGCGCTGCAGCTCATCCCTGGTGCGTACGACCGGACCACGTTGACGCATCGCCAGCCGGGCTCAATGGGCGGCCCCTCGTTCGGTTCAGGAAACGTCGCGATCGGTTCCAGCTCGATGGATGCGGCAACGATCGCCGACCGCGAAATGGAAGGCGGCGGAGGGTTGAGTCAACGACGCCGTAAGGTCGACGCGCAGCCGCAGGCGGGCCGGGCGCTCACGGGTGCAGAGCGTACGGCCGCCGCATATGCCATGTGGGTGTCCGGGCACGACGAATCAGCCTCGAGGTGACGCATGAGTATCACGACAACAGTTTCGCAGGACGACGCATTCGCGGCGCGCTGGCGGCAGTGGGAGATTGAGAACGCGAAGAGCAGCCGGAGGGGCGAGATCCAGGCGCGGGTCGCGTTCGTCGTCGTCCTGACTCTGACACTCGCCTGGCTCAGCCTCCGGCTTCTGTGACGAGCATCGATCGCCTCGATGCGCAGGAGGCGCCGCTGCATGGCTCGCGGTTCTTCGCAGCCGCCGGCCACGCGCCGTGCGATGATGTGCTCGGTGCCGCGAAAACGAATTCCCTCCCCGGCCCTGCCGTCTCCCCCCTTCGATCTCCAGGCATTCCTCGATTCAGCCGGTGTCGCGCGCACAATCCGCAAGTACGCACGGTCGGCCGTCATCTTCTCGCAAGGGGACGCCGCCACCGACGTGTTCTACATCCAGAACGGAAGCGTCAAGCTCTCAGTGCTGTCGCGAACGGGCAAAGAGGCGGTCGTGGCCATGCTCGGGCCGAGTGACTTCTTTGGCGAAGGGTGTCTTGCGGGGCAGCCGCGACGGATGGCGACGGCGTCCGCGATGAGCCCAAGCACGGTGCTGGTGGTCGAAAAGCCGCAGATGCTCGAGATGCTCCATACGCAGCCGTCGCTGGCCGATCGGTTCCTCTCGCACATGCTGGCCAGGAACATTCGGATTGAGGAAGACCTCGTCGATCAACTCTTCAACCCGAGCGAAAAGCGCCTCGCCCGTGCGCTGCTCCTCCTGGCGCGCTACGGCAAGGAGGGCCAGCCGCTCCGGGTGCCCAAGCTGTCGCAGGAAACGCTCGCCGAAATGGTCGGTACGACCCGCTCGCGCGTCAACTTTTTCATGAACAAGTTCCGAGACCTCGGGTTCATCGAATACAACGGCGACATCAAGGTGAACAGCGCTCTGCTTACGGTTGTCCTGCACGACTAGCGAGGCTCCGCCTCAGACCGGCGAGCATGTCCCGAGCCAGGGCGATGCGGCGGAAAGGCGGAGCGGTTCGTCGCGGCGGGAGAATCAGTCCTGCAGCACGACGCTCAGCATCGAGCAATGCACCTGAAGGCCACCGTTCCGTT
>JBOGIR010000029.1:0-10157 GCA_050742335.1 Vicinamibacterales bacterium
ATGGAGGCCGCCGAGGACCCCGAGTTCCTCGACGCGATGCGGCGCGCCAACATCAAGGGTGCACTCGTGGGCGTCGAGTCGGTAACGCCCGAAGGGCTCAAGGACGTCTACAAGGACTTCAACGAGAGCGGCGAAGCGCTCGTCGAGCGGCTCCGGGGATTCCGTCAGCACGGTGTGCACGTCCTCGGCTCGTTCATCTTCGGCCTCCCGAGCGATCGTCCCGCGACGTTCGACACCTGCCTGTCTGTCGCCGAACGCGCAGATCTCACGTTCGCGCAGTTCGTCATGCTCACGCCGTTTCCGGGCACGCTCGATTTCGCGGCGTGGGAGAAATCGATGGGGTCCGAGCCCCCGAGAGTGGGCGGCATTCCGGTGACGCGGCATTGGCTGATTCCGCAGGCCATCCGGCCGAAGGTCTATATCGAGCACCCGGTCATGAGCGCCGAGGAAATTCGCGGGCGCACGCAGCTCGTGTGGGATCGCTTCTATTCGCTTCGCAGCATCTGGCAGCGGTCGCGCGCGGTGCGGTCGCTCAAGGCGCGGTTGGCCTTTCTCCTGATTTCCAAGATCTACCGCCAGATGTATGCGAACACCGGTATCGCGACTGACAGCGCGCGTGTCCAGCGCTCGGCCCGGCGGGCACGCTGGATGGCGGCGCCATGCCGACACCTGTTTGCCGGCCGCCCGATGCCGGATCTGCAGATTCGTTGAACGGCTCCCTGCTCAGCGTGAGTCCCGGTTAGTTCCTCAGGAACAGCTCGTTCCAGAGCTTCTCCCACTTCTCCTTCTCGTCGAGGGCCGTGGCGGGGTCGATCACGGTGAACGGGAAGTTGTTCAGCTCGCTCTTGACCTTCGTGCTCGCGGGAACGCGCCCCATCGACTCGAAGAGCTTCTGCCCTTCAGGCGACAGGACGAAGTCGGTGAACAGCAGCGCGGCGTGCGGATGCGGCGCGCTCCTCGCCACGCCGATCCCCTGCGGTCGCGCCACCACCGGCTGCACCGGCACGAAGTCGATGGGCGCGCCCTTGCGTTTGAGCGGCACGATGTTGCTGTGGTACGTCGTGAGCCCGACCGGCACCTCCCCCGCCACCACCAGATTGGCGAGCAGGATGTGGCCCCTCCGCACGTCGGGCCGCAGCGCCGAGAGCTTGCGGAAGTACTCCATCCCCTTGGCGGCGCCCCACGTCTTGATGAGCGTGGCCATCCACTCGGCATCGGTCGCCTCGAGCGCGATGCGCCCCTTCCACTTCGGATCGGTAAAGGCTTCGTAGGTGGCGGGAATCTGCGCGCGCGACACCTTCGTCGTGTTGAAGGCGACGACGTAGAAATTGAAGCGATCGGGGAACCAGGTGCGATGTGAGGGAATCGCACCGGCCGGCAGGTCTGCCAGATGCGGCGAGTGGATCTCGGCGACCACCTTCTCCCGCGCCAGCATCTCCATCTCGGGACCGTTGGTCTCGATCACATCCACGGCGTTCCGCCGGCCCCGCGCCTCGGCTATCGCCCGCTGCACCACCTGGTCCGACAGCGCGCGCCAGAGCACAACTTTGATCCCGTGCTTCTTTTCGAACGCGTCGGCGAGCGGTGTGGATTCTGTCGGCGCCAGCGACGTATAGAGGACGACACTCCCCTCTCGCTTTGCGCGCTCGACGAGCCGCACGTCGCGATCGGCGCCGCGATACCGGAACACCGCGTCGTTTCCAACCGGCGCCTGCGCCATGACAGCCGACGCCAGCACAAACACGAGCAGTGCATGAACGAACGCGCGCATGGCTCTGAAATTGACCGTCGATTCCTCAGGAACGCTCAGTTGCGCGCCTCGTGCGACGACTCGATGAGCACGAGGCCGCTCTGCAGCGACCCAGGCAGCTTGAGGATGCTGGCGAATGCGCTGAGGTCGTAACCGTCCTGAAGACGGCCTGTCACATTGACGCGCGCCCCCTTGCGGGGCGCGCCGCCCGTCGTGACGACCCAGAGCCCCTGGCCCTGATCGGTGATCCGATAGGCGCCTTTGCCCAGCACCGAAGCGCTCTCCTCGACGGTGCCGCGCACCGTGACGGACTGGTTGCGGTACCTCGCCGGGTCGGCCAGCAGGTCGTTGATGCTCCGCGCGCCGCACGCAGTTGCGGTCAGACCCACCGCGAGCACAAGCCCGGTTTGAAGTCGTCGCATGGTCGCCATCGCAATTCTCTCCTTCTCGCGTCGCGCATTATGGCATGAGCTCGGCGACAGACGAGCTGATTCACGGACGAGCCGGCCTCAGCGTCCACAACCGTGGCCGGGATCAGTGGCCAACGGTCTCGTCGAGAAAGGCGCTGTTGGCGACAGCGACCAGTCCCGTTTCCTGCTCAATGAGGATCTGAGTCGCAGTAATCGCCTTGAGCACACCGCGCTCCCCTCGCACCGCGAGCCGATCGCCGGGGCTGAAGATCTTGCGCGCGTAGAATCCCGCCAGGACATTCCGCGTAATGTCCCGGGCGCCGAGCCCCACAGAGAGCCCAAAAGCCAGGGCAAAGGCCGACAGCGTGCAGATGGTCACAATCCGCACCATCTCCGTGCCGAACCGCAACTGCCCGACCGCCATGACTCCGACCACGAACAGGATGAAGCCCGAGACCAGATTGCCCAGGGAACGCGCGAATTCGATACCCGACTCCTCGGCCGCCCGCGTGACCGTCCTTCCGACGAACTGGCTCACCAGTCGGCGCTCGATCTTGCCGCGCACCTTGTCGCTGAAACGATCGCCAACAGTCAGCGCAAGGTCCCGCAGTTCCGTCACGGGCGGCCCAAGGTCTGGATCATCCGGCGTCGGCACGCCGGAATCAGGGGTCTCGGACGTCACTGTGCGACTCCCGCAGTACCCGAAAACGTGCGTCCCCCCGGCGAGACTTCGGCAAAGCGCAACCGGAATTCCTCGCGCGCTCGTTTTATGCGCATCTTCACAGCCGAAAGGCTCAAACCCAGGTGTGCAGCGATCTCGTCATATGACAGACCGTCGGCATCCCTCAACATGAGCGGGATACGGAGCGTACCAGACATCGAATCCAGCACCCGCACGATCCGCTGGCGATCCTCCGTGCTGCGTAGCTCCGCATAAGGGTCGGAATCGGTCAGCATGGCGCGGTGACTTGCGAGCCCCGCGTCGTCGATATCCACCAGCACCGCGCCTTGTGTCTTTCGCAAGTAGCTCAGGCAGTGATTGACCTTGATGCGCTGAAGCCACGTTCGAAACTGCGACCGTCCTTCGAAATACCGCAAGCCAAAGAACGCTTTGACGAACACCTCCTGTGCGAGGTCTTCGGCGTCGGTCGCCGATCGCGTGATCGCGCGGCAGTTGGCGGTCACAAAGCCTCTGTGGCGGCGCACGAGCTCCTCGAAAGCTCGCATGTCGTGGCTCCCACGCTTCCGCGCCAACTCGACCAGGTAGCCGTCGTCCTCCCCGGTCAGCGGCTTCACTCCGGCTTACTCATAGACGCGCCCCCGCGCAGCGAAGTCACGTGCACCGCTCGGCCTCCCCTTTCCGGCACAGACCCGGGATTATACTTGCCCCCCCATGTGACTTTCCGGAACACGAACGTGTCTTCTCACCGGGAGAGATGACCCGACGTCCCGGAACAGATGCCCGAGAACCTCTCCCCAGGAGGATGAGCTCGATGATGACGACTCGCGCAACGCGCACCGCTCGCGCACCGATGGCGGCGCTGGCGCTGGCCGGAGTTCTGACGCCCGGCATGGCGTTCCCCCAAGACCAACCGCCTCCGGCCCCACACCCCCTTGGGAACGCACAGCGGGGGTCGGCCTGTCCGTGACGAGTGGAAACAGCGATACCGTCAGCTACAACCTGGCCTTCGACGTGACGCGCAGGCCCAAGACCCGCAACGTCATGAGATGGACGGGACTGTATCTGCGGGGCGAGCAAGAGGGCGAGCTGATCGTGAACCGAACGTCGCTTGGATATCGGGACGAATACACCCTATCCGGCCGGACGTTCCTGTTTGGACAGGTCGATTACTTGCGCGACACGTTCAAGCTGATTGACTATCTCCGCCAACGTCAGGCGTTGGGTACAAGGTCATCAACACCGACCCCACGCAGTTTTCAGTGGATGTGGGGGCGGGCAGTGTGTGGGAAAAGAACCCGAACGTGGGCGTGCGCACGAGCGGCGCGATCACCGGGGGCGAAAGGCTCACGCATCAGCTGACCTCAACGGCCTCGATCAAACACGCGATCACGGGACTGTGGAAAACCGACGATATGACTGACGGGCTGTACACGTTTTCCGTCGGCCTCGCGACCAGAATCTCCGACCGGGTTCAGCTTTCGATCGACCTGCTCGACACGTTCAAGAATCGTCCACCGACAGCGGCAACGAAAAAGAACGACGTCGCGCTCGTAACGGCAATCACCGCGAAGTACTGACCGGAAAGTGGGATTGACGCAGTACATTGCGATGACAACAAGGAGAGAGACATGTTGAAAGAATTCAAAGAATTCGCGATGCGCGGCAACGTCGTGGACATGGCAGTGGGCATCATCATCGGGGCGGCCTTTGGCGCCATCGTGACCAGCTTCGTTGGCGATGTGCTCATGCCGATCATCGGAATGTTCCTCGGCGGCGTCGACTTCTCGAACATGTTCCTGATGCTGAGGGAGGGTGCCACACCGGGGCCCTACGCGTCGCTCGCCGCTGCGAAGGAGGCCGGAGGCGTCGCCGTGGGATACGGCGTGCTGGTCAACACGATCGTGAACTTCCTGATCGTTGCCTTTGCGCTCTTCCTGCTCATCAAGGCCATGAACGCCACGAAGAAGCAGCAGGCTGCGGCTCCGGCTCCACCTCCGGAGCCATCGAAGGAAGAAGTGCTCCTCACACAGATTCGGGACTTACTCGCACGGCGCTGACGCAGTGTCAGGGGACGAACGGACCAACGAGCTGAATCGCGCGGCAAAGGCGGCGCGGAAAGGGAGAGTGTGATGGGTATACTCGACGACGTGGCAAAGCTTGCTGGTTTGTCGGGCGGCGGTGTGACCGGCAACTCGGCCCTGCTACAGGGAGTGCTCCAGATGCTCGGCTCGAGTGGGTCCGGCGGCGGTTTGACGAGCATCGTTCAGGGCTTCAGTCGAGCGGGACTCGGCGACGCGGCCTCATCCTGGGTGAGCACCGGCCAGAACGCTCCGATCACGCCGGAACAACTCCAGCAGGGCCTCGGCACCGAGCGCGTTCGAGAGCTCGCGCAGTTGTCAGGCATGACCGAAGGCGCGGCAGCCGGGACACTCGCCGGGCTGCTGCCAACGGTCATCGACAGGCTCACGCCGAACGGCGCGATACCCCAATCGGGGCAGCTGCAGCAGTTGATGGCCACTGTCAAAAGCGCGCTCGGCTCGTGATGTGTTGCGGAGGCAGGCGCGTCTGGGGGTGGTCAGTCGCGCCTGCCTCGCAGACGAGGGCTCTTCATGCACGACTTCGAGAAACTCGGGCAGTTCTATCTCGGGCGAGTCTACGACCTCCAGCAGAAGCGTTCGGGCGGCGACCTCTTACTGTACGACTCGAAGGATCTCGTCACCCACGCCGTATGCGTCGGCATGACCGGCAGCGGCAAGACCGGTCTCTGCCTCGCGCTGCTCGAAGAAGCAGCGATGGACGGTGTGCCCGCGCTCGTCATCGATCCCAAAGGCGACCTCGCCAATCTGCTGCTGACCTTTCCGAACCTTGCCCCTGAAGACTTCGCGCCGTGGGTGAACGAGGACGACGCACGGCGGAAGGGAATGAGTGTGGCTGAGTTCGCCGCCGGCCAGGCGGCGCTCTGGAGGGAGGGCCTGGCTTCCTGGGGACAGGATGGTTCCAGGATCGCTCGCCTGAAGAATGCGGCAGAGTTCACCGTCTATACCCCCGGAAGCACGGCCGGTCTTCCGATTTCCATCGTCAAATCGTTTGCCGCGCCCGATGCATCCATCGCCGGTGACGTCGAGCTGCTGCGGGATCGCATCCAGACGACGGCCACCGGCGTGCTCGGTCTCGTCGGTGTAGAGGCCGATCCGATCAAGAGCCGCGAGCACATCCTGCTCTCGACCATTCTGCAGTCGGCATGGACGCAGGGTCGAGACCTGACACTGCCGGAGGTGATTCAGCAGATTCAGACACCCACTGCAACGCGCGTGGGCGTCATGGATCTGGACTCTTTCTTCCCGGCCAAAGATCGATTCGCGCTGGCCATGTCGCTCAACAATCTGCTGGCGGCGCCCGGGTTCGACGTGTGGATGCAGGGTGAGGCTCTCGACATCGATCGTCTGCTCCATGGAGCCGACGGCCGGCCACGGGTGTCGATCTGCTCGATTGCGCACCTTGGCGACGCAGAGCGGATGTTCTTCGTGTCGCTGCTGCTCAACCAGACGCTGGGATGGATACGGGGGCAGTCCGGCACCTCCAGCCTCCGCGCCGTCCTCTACATGGATGAAATCTTCGGATACTTCCCGCCTGTGGCGAACCCGCCGTCCAAGGCGCCGCTGCTGACGCTCCTCAAGCAGGCGCGAGCGTTCGGCGTGGGTGTCGTCTTGGCGACGCAGAACCCGGTCGACCTCGACTACAAGGGACTGGCGAACACCGGCACGTGGTTTCTCGGGCGTCTTCAGACGGAGCGCGATAAGGCACGCGTACTGGATGGGCTCGAAGGATCGAGCGCGACAACGGGCCACTCGTTCGACAGGCAGGCGATGGAGCGGACCCTGGCAGGGCTGGGCAGCCGGATTTTCGTCATGAACAATGTGCACGAGGACGCCCCCGTTGTCTTCGAGTCGCGATGGGCGATGTCGTATCTGCGCGGCCCGCTGGGGCGCAATGAACTCAAGCGTCTGATGGCCGGTCGCGCGATGCCGGTGTCCGCCGAACCGCAGGTATCGGCCGCGCCCTCCACCGGCCCGCCGACGCCCTCGGCGCTGAATCGGACGCTGGCAGGTGGACCGCGGCCCGTGCTCCCATCCGGTGTGCCGCAGTACTTCCTGCCGCTCCGACGGTCCGACGGAGACGCGTACGCCTATCACCCGATGGTGTACGGCGCCGCGCAGGTCCGTTACGTGGATGCCAAGCTCGCAGTCGATTCGTCGGCGGACGTGACCGTCGTGACGCCGGTGGGAGGAGGACCACTGCCGATCGATTGGACTGCCGCCACGCCAATCGATATGAGTCCGTCGGATTTGGAGAACGGCCCGGGCGCCGGCATCGGCTTCCGCGATCTGCCGGCGAACGTTGTCAACGCGAAGAGCGCAGACATCTGGGGGAAAGATTTCACAACGTGGGTGTACGGCAGCCAGCGCCTCGAGCTGCTGCGCGCGACTCATACGGGCGCCGTATCGAATCCGGGTGAAAGCGAACGCGACTTCAGGATTCGAGTGCAACAGGGTTCACGTGAGGCACGGGACCGGACAATCGACGAGCTCCGTCGGAAGTACGCACCGAAGACTGCGGCGGCGCAGGAACGGCTGCGTCGCGCTGAACAGGCAGTGGCCCGTGAGTCAGAGCAAACCAAGGCGCAGACGCTCCAGACCGCCATCTCGTTCGGTACGACGCTGCTGGGCGCCTTCATGGGACGGAAAACGGTGAGCGTCTCCACACTCGGGCGCGCAACGACGGCGGCGCGCGGCGTGGGTCGGACGCTCAAAGAGTCGCAGGACATCGGCCGCGCGAAGGAAACCGTCGAGGCGCTTCAGCTGCAGCTCCAGCAGCTCGACGAGGAGTTGCGAGCGGAGACCGCGGCCATCGAAGAGCGCTTCAACGCCGCGTCCGAACCACTCGAACCGCTCACGTGCAAGCCGAAGAAGACGAACATCACGGTGCGGCTCGTGGCTCTCGTCTGGGCGCCGTACGGAGTCGGCCCTGACGGGAGCTCAGCGCCTGCCTGGTAGACTGCGTCCCATGTCCACCAAGACCCACACCGTCACCACGCACTACCACATCCAGAAAAAGCGCCGCGCCGAGTTCATCAGCGAGTGGCGCAAGTACCGCCAGACGGTCATCCGCGAGCAGGACGTGACGCTCGTGCCGACCTCGCGCGGCCTGCGCACCGGTGTCTACATGGGTTGGGACGGCGACCGCCCCACGCGCTGCCTCGACGCGCTGGTGCACGAAATCGATCCGGGAACGATCACCACCATCCATCGCCACTCGTGGGACGCGATTCTCTTCATGGTGGGCGGCAGCGGCTGGACCGAAGTAGACGGCGTGCGCTACGACTGGAAGACCTGGGATGCGATCCACCTCCCGGCGTGGAGCTGGCATCGCCACGGGAACGACGGCACGCGCCCCGGCCGCTTCATGAGCTACTCGTCGGAGCCGACGCTCTGGACGCTCGGCATGAGCCTCATCGAGGATGCGGGCCACGAGCCGTTCGCCAGCCTCCCGCCCCGCCCGAAGGTCTCCAGCGGAACTGCCGGCGACGATCCGTACGCCCGGCGCCTGCGGCGCATCGACCAGGAAACCCGGAAGCGGCGCTCGGGCCGCATCCACACGCCGTACGACGAGCAGGAGATCCTCGCCACCCCGCGCGGCACACGCACCAAGTTCCTGAACGACCGCGCCATCGGGAACCAGGCGTCGGGCCTCACGCAGGTGATGATCCAGTTCGCGCCCGGCAAGACGCAGTCGCTGCACCGCCACCCGGGCGAAGCGTGGCTCTACGTGGTCGAGGGGCACGGCCACAGCTTCATGGGCATTGCGCCCGACAACGGCCAGCACCATCGCTGGAAGAAGGGCGACCTCATCGTCGTCGACCACTTCCTGTGGCACCAGCACTTCAACGACGACCCCACCAATCAGTGCCGCCTGGTGCGCGTGCACATGTTCGACTCGCTGCTCGAAACGATGCGTGCCGTCATCGACCCGATGGTGCTGTTCGAGGAAGCCGAGGACACGCTCATCTCCATGCAGGAACTGTCGCAGATTCAGTGGCCGGACGACAAACGGCCGGACGACTGATGGAGGCGCCGCGCTTCGCGCTGCCGCCGGGCGTGCTGTCGATGCACGTGCTGCCCGCCGATCACCACGACCGCGACTGGGACGCGATCATCGTCCCGCGCGAAGTGAAGGAGCGGCTGCTCGCGCAGGCGCTGCTCGTGCTGGAGCACGGCCGCAAGCTCTCGATGTTGTCGGGATTGCCGCACGGGCTCATCGTGCTCGCCGGCCCGCCCGGCACGGGCAAGACGACGATGGCGCGCGGGCTGGCGCAGGTAGCGGCGCTGGCACTGGCGCGCAAGGGCGCCACGGTGCTGCTGGAGATCAACCCTCACGCGTTTCCGAGCGACATGCTCGGCGAGAGTCAGCGCAACGTCACGAGGCTGCTGATGGAGACGGTGCCGGAGATTGCGGCGCGCCATCCCTTCACCGTCGTACTCATCGACGAAGTCGAGAGCTTTGCCGTGCGCCGCTCGGCCGCTTCGTTCGAGGCCAATCCGGTGGACGTGCACCGCGCCACCGACGCCGTGCTGCTCGGCATCGACGAGATCGCGAAGAACCTGCCGTCGGTGCTCTTCGTGACGACGACCAACTTCCTCGAAGGGGTGGACGAGGCGTTCCTCTCGCGCGCCGATCTGGTGATGCGCTTTGCGCTGCCGGATCGCGACACCATCGAGCGCATCCTGGCGAGCGCCATCGGCGAGCTGGCCGTGCAGTGGCCGGCGCTGCTGCCGCTCACGCAGGACGCCGCGCGGCTGTCGGAGCTGGCCGGACTCTGCGACGGATGGGACGGCCGGCGCATCCGCAAGCTGATTCTGGCCGCGCTCGCGCAGCGTCTGGACGTGGCGCGCGACCCCGCGACACTGTCGTGGGAGGATCTGCTGTCGGCCGCGCGCAAGAAAGGGGGCGTCGAGTGGGCGGGCGGCCGCGCGCCGACCTCCCGCGAAATGTTCCCCGACGTGCCGAAAGAGCTGATGCACGACCACGACCACGGTCACGCGCTCCACGACCACGGCCATGGTCCACACAGGCACACCCACACGCATCAGCACGAGGAACGGGATCCGGGATCCACGATCGGGGATCCGGGGGGATCGGGAACTTCCGGATCCGGAACGTAACCCCGGCGCACTCGGCGCTCGGTTGTGTTGATGATGATGAATCCCGATTCCCGCCTTCGCTGAAGCTACGGCGGGCCGCCGAAGCCTTGGCGGAG
>JBOGIR010000030.1:0-20619 GCA_050742335.1 Vicinamibacterales bacterium
GTTGAGTGGCTGGTTACGAGGTGACTGCGGCGCGTTTCCTTGGAGCCTTACGCGCCCCGGTCGCACGACGCGGCACCCTGGCCTTCTTCGGCGCTCCCGCCCGCGCGGCGAGCAGCTCCACCGCCTGTTCGAGCGTCACCTGATCCGGGGCCACGCTCTTGGGCACCGACGCGTTGGTCGTGCCGTCGGTGACGTACGGACCGTAGCGTCCCGCCAGGACGCGGAGCGTGGCGCCGTCCTTCGCCAGCTCGCGCAGCACCTTCGCCGGCGTGGGCTGACGCCGCCGCAACCGCTTCGGTGCGCGCAGCAGCGCGAGCGCGGCATCGAACGAAATGTTGAAGACGTCTTCGTCGGACTCGAGTGACCGGAACTCGTCGCCGTGCTTCACGTACGGACCGAACCGCCCGAAGTTCGTCGTGATCGGCTCGGCGTCGTCGGGATGCAGGCCAACGACGCGCGGCAGCGACAGCAGCTTGAGCGCCTCGCTCAACGTCACCGTCGACTCCGTGACGCCGTTCTGAAGCGACGCGCGCTTCGGTTTCGGCGATCTCTCCGCCTTGGGTTCCTTGCCTCGTGACTTCGGAACGGGTTCTGGCGTTTCGCCCAGCTGCACATAGGCGCCGTACCGCCCGGTCATCACGTACACGGTCTGACCCGTCGCTGAATCGACGCCGAGCGCTCGCGGCCCCTCCGCCTTGGCGCGCACGAGCTCGAGCGCCTTGTCCGCCGTCAGGTCCGCCGGGGCGACATCCTCGGGCAACGACGCCGTCCGCCCGGGACCGCCGTCACCCACCTGCACGAACGGCCCGAAGCGACCGACGCGCACACGCACCGTGTCACCGCTGTCAGGGTCGGTTCCGAGATCGAGGACCGGATAATCCGCCCGCTCTTCGCCACGTGTAACCGCCGGCAGCAGGCCGCGGTGCCTCTTGTCGCCGAAATAGAACTGTCGGAGAAACGCCACCGATTCGCGCTCGCCACGCGAAATCTCGTCGAGATCGTCTTCCATCTCCGCGGTGAAATCGGTCTCGACGAAGTCGCCAAAGTGGTCGCGCAGCAGCTTGGTGACCGCGAACGCGGTAAAGCTGGGGACGAGCGCCTTTCCCTGACGGAACACGTAGCCGCGCCGGACGATCGTGGCGATGGTCGGCGCATACGTCGAGGGGCGGCCGATGCCAAGCCGCTCCAGTTCCTTGATGAGCGAGGCCTCCGTAAACCGGGCAGGTGGTGCGGTTTCATGCCGTTTGGGCGCGGTCCCGAGGAGCATGATCGCCGTCGTGCCATCACGGTGCACGAGATCGCCAACCCGGACCTGGGGCAGGATCGTCTCCTGATCTTCGAGTTCCGCGGCCGGATCGTCGCTGCCTTCGACGTACGCGCGACGGAACCCCGCAAATTCGATCGCCTTGCCACTCGACGTGAGGACCGCGGTCTCGCCATCAGGACCTGTGGCCGAGAACTCAATCGTTGTCCTCAGCACGCGCGCGTCCACCATCTGCGACGCCATGGTGCGCTTCCAGATCAGGTCGTAGATCTTCAGATCGTCGGGATCGAGCACGCGCTCGAGCTGCGAGGGCGCAAGTCGAAAGTCGGTAGGCCGGATGGCTTCGTGCGCTTCCTGCGCGTTCTTGACCTTGGTTTGATAGCGCCGCGCGCCGTCGTAGTACTCCCCGCCGAACATGCCGCGGATCACGCGCGCCGACTCCTGCAGCGCTTTTTCCGACAGCGTCGTCGAATCGGTGCGATGGTAGGTGATGAGACCTTCCATCTCGTCGTTGCCGACATCGACGCCCTGGAACAGGCGCTGCGCCGCCTGCATCGTCCTCTCGGTGGAGAATCCGAGCTTGCGGCCGGCCTCCTGTGTCAACGTCGATGTCGTGAAGGGAGGCGCCGGACGCTCGACGCCCGGCTTCTGTTCCACCGAGGTGACCGTCCACGGCACGTGCGCGTGAATCGCGTCCGCCAGCGCGCGCGCCGCTGCCTCGTCCAGCAGCCGGACGTTCTCGCTTCGAAGCGCGCCGGTCTGCGCATCGAAGTCCTTGCCGATGGCGACGCGCCGGTCGCCAACGCGCACCAACGTCGCCAGGAACTCGCGGCCCTCACCCTGGAGCGTCGCCTCGAGATCCCAGTACACCGCTGAACGAAACGCCCGGCGCTCCTCCTCGCGCTCGACGAGCAGACGCACGGCCACGCTTTGTACGCGCCCCGCGCTCAGGCCCGTTTGCACCTTCTTCCACAGCAACGGCGAGAGCGTGTAGCCATACAGCCGATCGAGAATGCGACGGCTCTCCTGCGCCCGCACGAGGTTCTCGTTGAGATCGCCCGGATTGTCGAGCGCTTCCCTGACGGCGTCCTCGGTGATCTCGTGAAAGACGATTCGGCGGACCGGAACTCTCGGCCTGAGCACCTGAGTGAGATGCCAGCTGATGGATTCGCCCTCGCGATCGGGGTCTGTCGCCAGGAGAACTTCCGAGGCGTCCTTGAGCGCCGTCTTGAGATGCGTGACCTGTTTCTTCTTGTCGCCCGGGACGACGTAGTACGGCCTGAACTCCTGATCGACGTCCACGCCGAGACGTCCCCATTCCTTGTCCTTGATCTCTTTCGGGACCTCGGCGGCCGACTCGGGCAGATCGCGGATGTGGCCGTAGCTCGCCTCGACACGGTACTTCGAGCCGAGAAACCGCCCCAACGTCTTGGCCTTGGCCGGCGATTCGACGATCACCAAAGGCTTGGCAGCCATGTGAATTCTGTCGTCTCTAGTCTCTGGTCTCTAGTCTTTGGTGACCGAACGACGAGGACCAAAGACCGAAGACTCGATTTCCACACTAACACGTTCGTGCAGGCCGCATGAAACGGCCGCCCTCGACACGCTCGACCCATCCCTGCAATTCGAGCTCGAGCAGGCGTGGTAACAGTCGGACGCCATCCACACCAGCGGAGCTTGCGAGTGTGTCGAGATCATAGGGCTCGCCAACCTGCATCAGCCGCAGCAGAGGATCGCCAGAAGTTGTTGTCGACCCACCACTTGTCGCGTCCGCCGGCGCTCCAGGCGCGGCGACCGGCCAGCCGAGTTCTTCTACGATATCGTCCGCACACTCCACAATCTTTGCCCCATCACGAATCAGCGCATGGGCGCCCCGGTTCCGACCGCTGAGCACGTTCCCCGGCACCGCCATGACCTCGCGCCCTTGTTCCAAGGCGCAGCCGGCGGTAATCAGCGACCCTGACTTCTCCGACGCTTCGACAATGACCACGGCGCGCGACAGTCCGCTAATCAGGCGGTTGCGCATGGGAAAGTGAAACTTGAGAGGCCTGGCACCTGGCGGGAACTCGCTCATGACGAGGCCGTTGACGGCGATGTCGCGGGCGAGGCCCGCATGTTCGTGCGGATAGATGCGGTCGACGCCAGACCCGAGCACCGCTATCGTGCGGCCCGTGCGCAGCGCCCCCCGATGGGCAGCCGAATCAACACCGCGCGCAAGACCGCTCACAACGGCAATGCCGCGCGCGGCGACGTCGGCGGCGAGCCGCGCGGCGGTCTCGAGCGCCACCACCGACGCGTGGCGCGACCCGACGATGGCCACGGCCGGTCGATGAAACACATCCAGTGTGCCGCGATACCACAGGGCGGGTGGCGCGTCGGAAATCGCAAGCAGGGCCGATGGAAAGCGCGCATCGTGCCAGGGAAGCACGCCGATACCATCCACCTCGGCGCGCAGCCGGACGCGGCGCGCCTGCTCCAGCAGCCGCCGGGCCTGCTCCAGCAGCACGGGATCATCGTTGCGGAGCCGCTCGGTCAGGCCAACGCGAGAGAGATTCGGGACAAGTGACAGCGCAACAGCCTCATCTTCGGTCATGGGTGAGCTGCTCCCCGGGCGTCGTGCCCGGCTGCGCTGGCCGTATCAGGGAAACCCGAAAACAGAAAAAGCCGGGCCCCCAGCCACGACATTGCGCAGCAGTGGCACCCGGCCTCGCCGTCCTGATTATAGGCAGGCGATTCTCAAGTTCGCAACGCGGCAGTGACGTATCTCGAAAACACGCGCGCGCGTGTGGACAATTGTCCCTGCGATTTTGGCCGATCCGCGCGAACCGGGACCTGGTACACGGATTGCTCGGCCGTAGTAAGCTATTGAACGGTAAAGCCCTTGCCTGCCGTGAAGCCGACGACTATAGTGGGGCCTTCCAAATGCGCCTTGTCACTTGTTTCGCCGTATTCCTCCTGACGCTCGGTGCGGCGCCGCTTGCCGCCGACACACGCGGCGACGCGAAAAAACAGGTGGAATTCGGGATCGTGGTGGCACAGCGTGGTCTGTGGCGCGAAGCCATCTACAGGTGGGAGCGTGCGGCTCAAATCGACCCGACCTACGCCGCCGCGCACAATAATCTGGCCATCGCGTACGAGCACGAGGGCGAGCTGGACAAGGCACGTGCGGCGTATGAAAAGGCGATCGAGCTCGAGCCGGGTAACACGTTTATCAAACAGAACTACGAACTCTTCAAGGAAATCAATGACCGCACAACTCGGCAGGACAATCAGTAGCCTGGCGGCGGTCATGTTGACCGCGGCGTGCACGAGCTACTACGAGATCCCCATTGAGACGCCGATCCGGCCGAAGCTCGACGTCTCTGCGTTCCAGCGCGTGCTCGTGGCCGGTTTCGTGGCCGGCGGGACCGACGACGTTGATGGAAACCTGGAAACAACGCGGCTGCTGCGCAGCCAGCTGCGCAGCAAGTCGGAGCTGCGAGTCATCGACGCCGACGTGCTCCCTTTGGTGGAGGTCGCGCTCGACGGCCGGGAGGCTCCCAGTGCAGCGGTCGAGGAGAAGCCGTCCGGTCCGCCTGCCATCAAGGACGACGCGGATCTGCAGGTATACGAGCATGTGTTCGCGAACGTGGAGTACTGGAAGCGCATCGGCGAAGAGTTTCAGCAGCCGCTGATCGTCACCGGCACGGTCATGTTTGCGCCGCAGGCACGCTCGGGCATCGTCCAGCGCGATCAGGAAGTCTACGATTCGTTCGGGCGCCGGCGCGTGGTGCCGGTCCGTACCTACATGGAGCGAAAGGGGTTCGTGCTGAGACCGAAGTTCATCTTCATCGATGGCCGTACCGGCACGGTCCTGCACTCCGAGAACTATCGCGAGGAAATTCTGTACAACGCCAACCAGAACTCGCCGGCGTTGTCCTCGTACTTCGAGCTGATGGACCGGTTGATCCCGAGCTTCCTCAGCACGCTCAGCAGCCAGCGAATCAAGGGCACCCGTATCCTCCTGCAGTAGGGTGGATCTCCGCGACCCACCTCTGCTAAGCTGAATGTTTTGCGTGCGCCGATGTGCGCCCAGCATGCGTTCGGGTCCTGCACAGCGGAGCCCGAGCGATGCACGTTCATTTCAGTTCAAATCGAGGACACGCCCGTGTACGCCATCATCCAGGCTCGCGGCCATCAGGTCAGAGTGACGCCAGGCGCCGTCGTCGAAATTGCCGGTCCGCCCACCGAACGCGGATCGGAGGTGCATTTCGACCAGGTGTTGCTGGTCGAGAAGGACGCGGGCGACATTCTGGCCGGCGCGCCATATGTGGCCAACGCGCGCGTGGTCGGCGTCGTGGACGGCGAGGCGCGCGGCCCGAAGCTGCGCGTGTTCAAGAAGAAGCGACGCAAGGGGTTTCGCAAGACGCGTGGGCATCGCAGCGTCTTCACCCGCGTGCGCATTACGGAGATTCAGGTCTAGGCGTCAGAGACTAAAGACCAAAGACTAGAGACCAAAGACTACTGGCCTCGGGCCTAGCCGACAGGAAACCGACCATGGCTCACAAAAAAGGACAGGGTAGCTCACGCAACGGCCGGGACAGCAATGCGCAGCGCCTCGGCGTCAAGCGTCACGACGGCAACTTCGTGACCGGCGGATCGATCCTCGTGCGCCAGAAGGGGCGGCGCTTCGCGCCCGGCCTCAACGTCGGCCTCGGCAAGGACCACACGCTGTTTGCGAAAACTGACGGCAAGGTCCGCTTCGAGGATCACGGCCAGCACGGCCGGCGGATCTCGGTCGTTCCCGTTCAGTAGGCTTTTTTTGGTCTTTGGTCTCTGGTCTTTAGTCTTTGGTTTAGTGGGTGCCTCTGGTGCCCCATTACTAAAGACCAGCGACCAACGACTAGAGCCTTCCCCGTATACTGATCCCGATGTTCGTCGATGAGGTGGACATCCATGTCGTCGCCGGTGACGGCGGACGTGGGTGCGTCAGCTTTCGCCGCGAGAAGTTCGTCCCGCGCGGTGGTCCCGATGGTGGCGACGGCGGCAGCGGCGGATCGGTCTACGTGGTGGCGTCTCCCCACAGAAACACGCTCATCGACTTCCGCTATCACCCTGAGTTCGAGGCCGGTCGCGGCCGGCACGGGCAAGGCTCCAACAAGACCGGACAAACATCGGAGGACCTCGACATCGAGGTGCCGGTCGGCACGCTCGTGTTCGAGAAGCGTTCGGCCCCTGATGACGATCGCCGGGGCGACGGATTCCGGCTCCTTGCCGACCTCACTGAAGGCGGGCAGCGCGTCCTCGTCGCGAAGGGCGGACACGGTGGACGCGGCAACGCACGCTTCGTCTCCTCCACCAACCGCGCCCCGCGGCGCGCCGAACCGGGGGAAAGAGGCGAGGCGCGCGCTCTGCGCCTGCAGTTGAAACTGCTCGCCGACGTGGGCCTGGTGGGCTTTCCGAACGTCGGGAAGTCGACGCTCATCGCGCGCATTTCCGCAGCCCGCCCGAAGATTGCCGACTACCCCTTCACAACCTTGACGCCGAATCTCGGCGTCGTCACGTTGAGCGACGATCGCAGCTTCGTGGTGGCCGACGTGCCCGGGCTCATCGCAGGGGCCCACGCCGGACAGGGGCTTGGCGATCGCTTCCTGCGACACATCGAGCGCACGAAGGCGCTGATCCACGTCGTGGACGTGTCGAGTGCCTCCGGCCGCAACCCTGTGGACGATTTCAACGTCATCGTCGACGAGCTGCACCGGTTCGACCCGCAGGTGGCCTCGAAACCGCAGATCGTGGCGGCCAACAAGATCGATGCTCTCGACGACCCCTCCCGGCTCGAACAGCTCGAACAGCACGTCAAGGAGCGGGGTCTGCCCGTGTACCGGATCTCGGGCGTGACGGGCGAGGGCGTCGACGAGCTGCTCGCGGCCGCATGGCGACAGATCGCCGTGGCGCAGGCGACGCATGGGCGCCGATTCGACGGGACCCCGGACGGCCGCCAGGAGGAACTGGCATCACGCCACGCATGACGCGGTGTCTCGGCGTGCTCGGCGGCACGTTCGACCCCGTGCACTTCGGTCATCTCGACGCGGCGGAGGCTGCGCGCTCTGCGCTGGCACTGACCGACGTGCTCTTCGTTCCGTCGCACGATCCTCCCCATCGACCAGTCGATCCGCGCGCATCAGCCTTTCACCGGTTCGCGATGGTGGCGCTCGCCACCAACGGCTGTCCGGGATATCGGGTTTCGGACCTGGAACTGCTCCGCACGGGGACCTCGTACACGGCAGACACGCTGCGGAGCCTGCACGCGGCGGGGTGGCACCCGGGGCAGCTGTTCTTCATCCTCGGGACCGATGCGTGTGCAGAAATTGCCACATGGCACGAGTTCCCGGCCGTCCTCGACGCGGCGCATTTCGTGGTCGTCGCACGGCCCGGTACTACGGGCGATCAGGCCCTCGCACGCTCGCCGGCCCTGCGGCGGCGGCACGCGAGGTCGAAGACCGAACGCCTCGACGAGAACGGCCCCACGGGTGTTTTTCTCGTGGAAACCGACACTCGCGATATTTCATCGACGACGATTCGCCAGCGGCTCGCGGCGCGGCGGCCGATTGACGATCTCGTGCCACCAGGGGTGGCGCGACACATCGCCTTACATCACTTGTACCAACTGGAAGACAACTTGCATGGTAGCGACAAGAACAACGACGGCGCGTAAGACCGCCAGCGTCAGGAAGCGCGCCGTTAGAGGACCACGGCTGCCGAAAGCGGTGGCGGAAGCCATCCGCGCGGCGCACAGCAAGAAGGCGCTCGACGTGGTCGTCATGGATTTGCGAAGGGCCGGCGGATTCACGGACTACTTCGTGATCTGCACCGGCGCCAGCAACCGGCAGATCCAGGCGATTGCAGATGCCGTCATGGAAACCTTGAAGACGACCTGCGGCGAGCGGCCTGTGCTGGCTGAGGGCGTCAAGACGTCGGAATGGATTCTGCTCGACTACTTCGATTTCGTCGTGCACATCTTCAGCGCCGAGTGCCGGGCGTTCTACGGTCTGGAACGGCTGTGGGGGAACGCCGAGCGGCACGAGTATGTCGAGCAGGAATAGACGCCCTTCTCGCGGTCGTGCTCGCGCCGCGCTGCGCGGCGTGCGCCGCGATCCTCGATCGGCCGCTCGACGGGCCTGTCTGCGGATCGTGCTGGAGCCGCGTGCGCCCTCTGGTGCCGCCGCTCTGTCGGACCTGTGGTGACCCGCTGCCGTCGTGGCGCATCCTCAGCGTGGCCCTCGAGCAGTGTCCGCGCTGCCGCCGCGGCGCGAACCTGCTGAGCGCCGCCCGCGCGGCCGGGGAATACGAGGGGACCCTGCGCGACATCCTGCACGCGTTCAAGTACGACGGCCGTCGCGCGCTCGCCCGTCCACTCGGCGTGATGATGCGTACCGCGGGCGCCGATCTGCTTCGCGATGCACACTGTGTGGTTCCCGTGCCGCTGCACTCCTGGCGCCGCCTGCGCCGTGGATTCAATCAGGCGGGGGAACTCGCCGTGCATCTCGGCGTTCCGGTGGTTCACGCGCTGTGGCGCACACGCGCCACGGCGCCCCAGACGGGGCTGCACGCCGCCGCGCGCCGCCGCAACGTCCGCGACGCATTCGGCGTGTCGCCGCTGTTGTCTCACGGGGCGCGCGAACGATGGCTGGCCAATCGGATCGTGGTGCTGGTGGATGACGTACGGACGACCGGCGCCACGCTGAATGCGTGTGCCGCCGTTCTCGACGAGGCAGGCGCGCGCGAAGTGCGGGCCTTGACGGTGGCGCGCGCCGCCCCGCCCGAACCGCGACAACTTATACGGGCTTCGCCTTTAGTAATCCGATCTGGACGAGCAAGCCGGTGAAATCGTAGACACGGCGCTCACGCACGATCTTGCGATCCTTGAGATTAGAGTCTGGCCGCAACCGCCGCGTACACATCTGCCGCCACGGCCTCACGATCCCGGTCGGCGTCGAGGTGTACCCACCCGCCGGCGGCCGCCTGCCGCACGTAGCTCTCGCGCACGCGGGCGAGCAGCGCCAGGTCGCGTTCGTACCTGTCACGGTCGCGCTGTTTGCGCCTGGCGGATATCTCCGGCGCAATGTCGAGCAGGATCGTGATGTCCGGTTGGGGAAGGTACTTCTGCATGCTCACGAGCCAGGCAGGGTCGAGACCGTGCGCCTCGCCGTAGGCGACGCTCGAGGCGAGGTACCGGTCGCAGATGAGAATGGTTCCCCGGTCTCTGGCGTCGGCGATCTGCTCCTTCCGTTCGTAGCGGTTGGCCACGTACAAGAGCTGCATGACGTCCGGGCCGTAGTGGCGTTCGCCACGAAGAGCCCGGTGAAGCTCACTGCCAATCGCCGTGTCGTAGTCGGGAAACGACAGCAGCCTCGCGTCCCGACCTTGCTCGATGAACCGGTCGCGCAGCAGCTCGCCCTGCGTCTGCTTGCCGCTCTGGTCGAGCCCCTCGAAGGCGATCAGCAGCCCTTTCACAGTTCGAGCGCGAGGACGTCGTCGAGCGTCTGGCGGCGACGAATCAGCGTCCAGCGTCCTTCGTCGACGAGCACCTCCGCCGGAAGCAGGTGCCGGTTGTAGTTCGAGGCCATCACCGAACCGTACGCGCCCGTGTCCAGGACGGCCAGCAGATCGTCGACCTCGACGGGTGGCAGCAGGCGATCGCGCGCGAAGACATCGCTGCTTTCGCAGATGGGCCCGACAATGTCCCATGGGGTTTCGGACGCCCGGGGCGGGTGCACCGGCACAATCTGGTGAAAGGACCCGTACAGCGCGGGCCGAATGAGCTCGCCCATCCCGGCGTCGAGCACGGCAAACTGTCGGCCGTCCGGGTACCGTTTGGTGTCGACCACACGCGCGACGAGCGCACCGGCATGCCCGACCACGGCGCGGCCCGGCTCGAGGAGCACAGGCAAGCCTGTGGGACGAAGCTCGGGAACGACCGCCGCGGCATAGTCGGCGGCGCCGATCATCGGGCGCCGTTCGTAGGCGATCCCGAGACCGCCTCCCATATCCAGGTGCTCGAGCGCGATGCCCTCGTCGAGCAGCTCCATTGCCAGCGTGGCCAGCGCGCGGGCGGCCCGCCTGAGCGGATCGACGGTGGTGATCTGCGATCCGATGTGTACGTGGACGCCGACGAACCGGAGTCCTCGCCGGCCGCGGCGTTCCCGATAGATTGCGCGAGCGTCCTGCAGCGGTACACCGAACTTGTTGACACTCAGACCTGTCGAAATATTGGGATGGCTCCCGGCGTCGATGTCCGGGTTGACACGAAGCGCCACCCGCGCCTCGCGTCCCTGCGCGGCCGCCAGCGCGGCAATGCGATCGAGCTCACCGGCCGACTCGGCGTTGATCACGCCGACGCCCAGCGCGACGGCGCGATCCAGCTCGGCGCGCGTCTTCCCGACGCCGGTCAAGACGATATCCGCCGGCGCACACCCCGCGCGCAGCGCCACCTCGATTTCACCACCGGAGTTCGCGTCGACGGCGCTGCCGAGGGACCGGAGCAGACGAACGATGGCAAGCGTCGAATTGGCTTTCAGCGCGTAGTGAATCCGGTGCGGATGCGCGGCGAACGCGTCGTCAATGGCGCGATAGCCGTCGCGAATAGCACGTGCGCTGTAGATGTAGACGGGCGTGTCGACGCGTTCGACGATCGATTCGATGCTCACGCCGTCGCACACGAGACCGGTATCGGTGTGCGTGAACGATTGGTCCACGAGCGATCGCATGTTATCATGCGTTCATTGATGGCTCACCGCGCCCACGTGCGCGTCGCGCCTGCAATGCCCGCTGTGCGAGCATGAATCTGACCACCGATCGCTCGCAGGGCGTTTCCATCGTCCGCGTCAACGAGACGCGTCTGCTGTACCCTCTCCTGTCGGAGTTCGCGAGCACCATTTCCTCGCTGATAGGCTCGGGCGAGCATCGGTTGCTGCTGGACCTTTCGAGCGTCACCTACGTCGACAGCGCCACGGTCGGGTGTCTGATGGACCTCTACCGCCAGGCGGCGGCCGCGGGCGGCACGCTGAAGCTCGCCGGCGTGCAGAAGCGCGTCGAGACGATGCTGACGATGACGGGCGCGCAGGATGCGCTGGAGATTCATGCCGACGAGCCGTCGGCGATCAGGAGCTTCGGGGGCAACGGCAAATGAAAAAGGCGGGTCCCACGGACCCGCCTCCACGTCCACGACGGTTCGTCAGACCGGCGTCAATTCACCGCTGGAGCCACGTTCTTGACCGGCACGGTCGCCGGTACCGCCACAGCCAGGTGCGCGGGTGCCTCGACCAGCGTCCAGGCCTCGACCTCTTCAAGCACCCGCGCGGCGAATTCCGTATGAAGTGCGTGCCCTCCCCGGTGGGCCACGAGATGGCCGATGATCGGGTGCCCGACGAGCGCCATGTCGCCGATGACGTCGAGAATCTTGTGGCGCACGAACTCGTCATCGAACCGCAGCGCGTTGTTGAGCACCCCAGTGTCACCGATGACGATGGCGTTCTCGAGCGAACCGCCGAGCGCCAGCCCCTGCTGACGCATCTTCTCGACCTCTTCGAGAAAGCCGAACGTACGCGCTGGCGCGATCTCATCGACGAACGACTCCTCGGTCAGCCGGATGGTCCGTGATTGATGCCGCAGCAGCGGATGATCGAACGCGATGCTGTAGGTAATCTTGAAATGGTCCGACGGGTAGAGCGCGATGCGCTTGTCGCCGCGGGACAGCGAAATCGGGCGGATGACCTTGAGATAGCGGCGCGGCGCCGGCAACTGCTTCAGACCCGCCTCGTGAATGAGGTAGATGAACGGCGCGGCGCTGCCGTCCATGATGGGCACTTCCGGCGAATTCAGCTCGACGACCGCGTTGTCCACCCCGAGGCTGACGAACGCGGCCAGCAGATGTTCGACCGTATCCACACGGACCGTGTCGCGGGTGAGACCCGTGGCGTGGTTGATGCCGCCGACGTGCCTGACCGTCGCGGGGACCTCGAGGCCGCCGAGATCGGACCGGCGGAATCGAATGCCCGACCCAGCCGAGGCCGGCTTGAGAGAAAGGGTGACTTTGTTGCCTGAATGAAGGCCGATCCCGACGCAGGTAATCGATCGGCGAAGCGTCCGTTGTGCGTGCATCAGGCTCCCTGGCCGTTAGCTGAGGTTGAGCCTAAGGAAGCAATCACGGTGCCGAGTTGAGTGATTTTCCTGAGTTCCTCTAACTGCTTGCCAGATAAACCCTTAGGGCACAGCGCTACGAAATTCATCGATTTCGTGCGATCCGTTGTTGCATCTCCGCCACAACAGCCACCAGGAATGGTGTGGCGAGTTTACCACACCTCTACGCACGCCTGAACAGGGATCGAAGAAACGCCCCTGTTGCCGAGCTGGGGTTGTCGGCCACTTCCTCGGGCGTGCCGGTGGCCACCACGCGTCCGCCGGCCCCGCCGCCTTCCGGCCCCAGGTCGATCAGGTGATCGGCCGAGCGAATGACGTCGAGGTTGTGCTCGATCACCACCACCGTGTTGCCCTGGTCCACCAGCTTGTTCAGCACATCGAGCAGCTTGCGGGTGTCCTCGAAGTGCAGACCGGTGGTTGGTTCGTCGAGGATATAGAGCGTGCGTCCGGTACTGCGGCGTGACAGCTCGCGCGCCAGTTTCACGCGCTGCGCCTCGCCGCCGCTCAGCGTGGTGGCGGACTGCCCCAGCTCGATGTAGCCGAGACCCACATCCTGCAGCGTGCGCAGCTTGGTGGCGATCGGCGGAATGTTCTCGAGCAGCGGCAACGCCTGATCGACTGTCAGCTCCAGCACTTCCGCAATCGACTTGCCCCGGTAGTGCACCTCCAGCGTCTCACGGTTGTACCGGCGGCCCTTGCACTGCTCGCACGTGACGTAGACGTCGGGGAGAAAGTGCATTTCGATGGCGATGACGCCGTCTCCCTGACACGTCTCGCAGCGCCCACCCTTGACGTTGAACGAAAACCGGCCTGGCCTGAATCCGCGCGTCTTGGCGTCGGGCATCATCGCAAACAGCTCGCGGATGAAGGTGAACATGCCGGTATAGGTGGCCGGATTCGACCGGGGCGTGCGGCCGATGGGCGACTGGTCGATCTCGATCACTTTGTCGACGAGCTCGGTGCCCTCGATGCGATCGTGCGGCCCCGGCTCGGCAGACGCCTTGTAGATGGTCTGCGCCAGCGAACGGTACAGGATGTCGTTGACGAGCGTCGATTTGCCCGAGCCGCTCACGCCCGTGACCGACGTGAGCGTCCCCAGCGGGATGGCAACGTCGATGTTCTTGAGATTGTTCGCGCGGGCGCCGCGAATGACGATCTCGCCTTTCAGCGCAGGTCTTCGCGCCCCGGGAGTCGGAATCGAGCGTTCACCCCTGAGATACGCGCCCGTGAGCGATCCGTGGCCATCGCGCAGCAGCTCGCTGGCCGCCCCCTGGAAGATGACGTGGCCGCCATGTTCACCCGCGCCGGGCCCGAGATCGACCACGTAGTCCGCGGTGCGAATCGTCTCCTCGTCGTGCTCGACGACGATGACCGTGTTCCCGAGGTCACGAAGACGTGACAGCGTGGAAAGCAGTTTGCGGTTGTCGCGCTGATGCAAACCGATGGACGGCTCGTCCAGCACGTAGAGCACGCCGGACAGGTTGGCGCCGATCTGCGTGGCGAGCCTGATTCGCTGCCCTTCCCCGCCCGACAGGGTTGCCGCACTCCGATGCAGCGTCAGGTACCCGACGCCCACGTCGTGGAGAAAATGAAGCCGCTCACGGATTTCGCGTAGCACCCGACCGGCAATCAGCTCCTCGCGATCGGTCAGCTCGAAACGCTCGAACAGGTCGCGTGCCTCGCTGACGGGCAGGTTGACATATTCCGCGATGCCGCGCCCCTTGACGCGCACGGCGAGGCTCTGCGGCCTCAACCGCTGGCCGCGGCACGTCGGACACTCGCGCAGCGTCCGGTACGGCTCGAGATCTTCCTGGACGACCCACGAGGCTTCTTCGTACCGGCGCCGCAGGTTTGGAATGACGCCCTCGAAGTCCTTGCCGAACGGCTCCAGGTCCGGGTCGCTGGCGCGTTCCCGGAGGCTGCCTCGTGCCCGGAGGCCGTCTCGTTCGCGGGGGCCAGGTTGTTCAATCGTGTTGGTGAAGTCCAGGTCCTCGGCCGACTCCGAGCCTTCGTCGATGTCGATATCGATGTCACGGGCACCAGCGGCCGTCCTTGCGCCCGCACGTGCAGTGCGCGACGCGCCGCCGCCAGGTCCGAACAGCAGCAGGTCGCGATGTTTCTTCGGGAGCTTCGCAAACGCGACGTCGGGATCGATGCCGAAGATGCGGCCGAGCGTCAGAACAGCTTCGCGCACCAGCTTGCGGTCGCCGCGCGCCCAGGGCGCGACGGCGCCGCCGAGCAGCGACTTCGATTCGTCCGGCACGATCAGCCGCGGGTCGAAGTCGTAGGTGGCGCCGAGACCCTGACAGTCGGGACAGGCGCCATGAGGCGAGTTGAACGAAAAGGCGCGCGGCGTCATCTCCGGCATCGAAATGCCGCACGTGACGCACGCCAGGCGGCGGGAAAAGAGCTGGTCGCCGCCCTCCAAGGTATTGACAATGACGACGTCGGCGGCGAGGTTCAGCGCAAGTTCGAGCGAGTTGGCGAGACGGCGCTCGATGCCGGACCTGACGATCAGGCGATCGACCACGGCGTCGATTGTGTGATTGCGCCGGCGGTCGAGCTTGATGTCCTCGTCGAGGGAGCGGAACTGGCCGTCGATGCGTGCCTTCGTGAACCCGCGCAACCGCAGCGCCTGCAGCGCCTTCTTGAACTCGCCCTTGCGCCCGCGGACGATGGGCGCGAGCACGTTGACGCGCGCGTCCTGCGGAGAGAGCATGACGAGGTCGAGGATGCGCTCGAGCGATTGGGAGGCGATTTCGCGTCCGCAGTTGTAGCAGTGCGGCACGCCGATGTTCGCAAACAGCAGGCGTAAGTAGTCGTAGATTTCGGTGACGGTGCCGACGGTCGAGCGAGGATTGGACCCGGTGGTCTTCTGTTCGATGGAAATGGCCGGCGACAGTCCTTCGATCAGATCGACGTCGGGTTTCTCCATCTGCTCGAGGAACTGCCGCGCGTAGGCGGACAGCGATTCCACATAGCGCCGCTGTCCCTCGGCGTAGATGGTGTCGAACGCCAGTGACGACTTGCCGGAGCCGGACAGACCGGTGATCACCACGAGCCGGTCGCGCGGGAGATCAACGTCGATGTTCTTGAGGTTGTGAACGCGGGCGCCGCGTACCGCAATCCAATCGTGCGCCATACTGACTGCCGGGAATTCCGTGGTTGTCAGAAACCTCCATTCTAGCAGGCCGTGGAGGATGTGCCCAACGCGCCGCAGAGACGCAGAGACACAGAGCTTCTTCGAGGTTTCTTCAAGATATTTTCTCTGTGCCTCTGTGGCTCTGTGGCCCTGTTGGGACGTGCGCCACGGACGCCTAGCGAAGGCGGGAATGGCGATATCCGTACAGGAGGTAGATGCACGCGCCGATGACGAGCCAGATGGCGAATCGGTCCCACGCCTGGCGCGGCAGGCCCATCATCACGAAGAGACACGCGACCATGCCGAGCGGCGCGACGATCCAGACCAGGGGCACACGAAACGGTCGCGGTCTGTCCGGTTCCTTCACGCGGAGCACGAGCACCCCCGCACACACCAGCGCGAACGCAAACAGCGTCCCGATGTTCGTGAGATCGTAGGTTTCGGCCGCATCGCCCACGAGCGACGCCAGCGCCACGACGATGCCGGTGAGCAGCGTCGTCATGTGCGGGATGCGGGTCCTGCGATCGAGGCGGGCCGCCCAGGCGGGCAGCAGCCCGTCGCGCGCCATGGCAAAGAAGATCCGCGGCTGACCGTACTGGAACACCAGCAGCACCGCAGTCATGGACACGACCGCGCCCAGCGCAACCAGCCAACCCACCCCCGCGAATCCTGCCAGCTCGAGCGCGCGCGCCAGCGGGTCGGCAACCGCCAACTGGTCGTACCGCACCATCCCGGTGAGCACGACGCCGACGAGCACGTAGATGACGGTACAAATGCCAAGACCGCCCAGAATGCCGATCGGCAGATTGCGCTGCGGGTTGCGGGTCTCCTCCGCGGCGGTGGACACCGCGTCGAAACCGATGTACGCGAAGAACACGATGGCCGCACCCTGGTGGATACCCGTGAATCCATTCGGCGCGAACGGCGTGTAGTGTGCCGGGTCAATGTTCATCAGGCCGACCGCGACAAAGAGTCCCAGCGCCAGCAGCTTGACGACCACCATCATGTTGTTGACCGTGGAGCTTTCGCGGGCACCTCGCAGCAGCAGCCAGGTGACGAGCATCACGATCGCAAAGGCCGGGACGTTCACGAGCAGCGGGATGCCGGCGATGCGCGGTGCCGTGTCGAGCAGTGCGTGGACGCCGGGGTTGGCACTCAGCAGCGCCGTGCGGTATCCGGTGGTGAGCCAGGCCGGCATGTCGACACCCACGCCCCGCATCAGCGTGGTGAAGTAGTCGCCCCATGAAATGGCTACGGCCACGTTGCCAACCGCGTACTCGAGGATGAGATCCCAACCGATGATCCAGGCAACCAGTTCGCCAAGCGTTGCGTACGTGTAGGCGTACGCACTGCCGGCCTGCGGGATCATGGCGGCCAGCTCCGCGTAACAGAGCGCGGCCAGCGCACATGCGCCGCCGAGCAACAGGAACGAGAAGACGAGCGCCGGACCGGCGCCATACCGGATGACCTCTCCGTTGGGGCCTGTCTGTCCGGCGGCCGCCGTGCCGATGGCGCCAAAGATGCCGGCGCCGATGACGGCGCCAACCGCCAGCATCACGAGGTCGCCCGCGCCCAGCACGCGCTTCAGCGAGCGCGCCTCGTCGCCGGGAGGCTGCAACTCTGAGATCGGTTTGCGCGCGAACAATTGCGACACGAGTGGGCAGTGGGCAGTCTAAACCACTTTCTTGTGTTCTTCGTGATCCTCGTGCGCTTCGTGGTTGATTTTCAATCGAAGCGATACGCGGTTTCGTTCGACGCCACCACCATCTCACCCTGCGGCCCGAACGCCACACCGATGAGCGACGCGCCCGACAGAACCAGCTCGGGCGTGCTCTCGAGATCGTGAAACCGATAGACGCCGCTGCCGCCCGCCAGCGCATCGACCACGTGGAGGGTGCCATCCGGGGCAAACGCCAGCCCTTGCGGCCTCCCGAGCGGACACGGAAGCGTGTCGACCCGCCCCTGCCGATCGATGCGGTAGACATAGTCGTACGCGTTGAGGGTGGGAGCCGTGACGAACAGTTCCTGCTCGTTGCTCATGGCCAGATGAAACGCCGCGACGCTGGCAGGAATCGTGGCGAACGGCGTGGTACGTCCATCGCGCACGCGAAACACCGTCCCGGATCGGTCGCCCACGTACATCGAGCCGTCCGCGTCGAAGGCAATCCCGCACGCCACTCCCAGATCGCTCGCCACGTGTTCGTGCGACGCGTCGTCTCTGACTCGATAGACTGAACCCTCAAACCGGCTCGACACATAGAGCCGCCCGTCGGGACCGAACGCGAGCGACGTGGCATTGACGATGCCGGACGCAAACAGTTCGCGGCTGCCGTCGCGAGTGACCCGGAACACCGATACGGGAGCCTCCTGGCCACGCGACCCGCTGTAGGTGACAAACAGGTTCCCCAACGCGTCGAACACGGGGTTGTCGACCTGGTGCAGGCCCGTGGCCCAGCGAGTGCCTACCGAGATATAGGTCGTCTCGAGCGGCACGCCTGGAATCTTGACGGGCACACGGCCCCCTTCCAGGTCGCCCGGAATCGTGACGACCAGCCGGCTTGACGAGGCGAATGCCACTCGCGCCTGCACGCCGTCGATCAGCACGGTCGAGAGGTTATCGAGAGGGAATTCCGAACCGAGGATCGTGATCCGCCCGCCCTCGACCACACGAAGCGGGTGGACGGATGTGGTAGTCGGCACTGGCAGATCCTAACCTTGGATCTTCCCTGTGGCGTTTGGCTTTTGGCTCCTGACTCCTGGCTCCTGACCTACGTCAGGTCTCGTCCAGCTCGACGTTCCAGTACAGGTAGTCGCGCCAGCTTTCGGGTGCGTCGCGAAGCCCGATGGTGATGCGGATGGCCGGGGCCGAATTGGGTCGCCGCGGCGCGCGCAGCAGCTTCATTCCGGCCTCGCCTGGCGTGCGGCCGCCCTTCCGGCGGTTGCACGAAATGCAACACGTGACGATGTTTTCCCAGTCCTTGCGACCGCCGTGCGCGACCGGTACCACATGATCGAATGTGAGTTCCCCTGTGGGCATGGCCAGGTCGCAGTATTGACAGATGTAGTTGTCACGCGCGTAGATGTTCGCCCGGGAGAACGGCACATAATCGAATCGGCGCCTGATCTTGACGAAGCGGAGGAGCCGGATGACCGACGGCAGCTTGAAGCTGAACGACACCGCGCGTACTTCGCGGTCGTGGACCGCGATCACCTCCACCTTCCCCTGGCACCAGAGCGTCACCGCCTTCTGCCAGTGGACGACTTTGAGAGGCTCGTACGACGCGTTGAGAAGAAGTGCCTGCTCCATCGAGTACGAGTTTTATGATAACCGGGCGCTGCCTGAGCTGTCTAGAATGGTGGGCCCGAAGACTAGACATCTCAGCGAGTTACGCCGATAGTCGAAGCGTGCCGACACGCGTCCTGCTTCTGCTCCTCGCCCTCGCCACCGGCGCATGCGCCACGCGCGGCGCCGTCCCGCGTCCGTTTCCAGGCGCCGCCCTTCCACCAGGTGCCGGCGACAGGCCGAACGACCGCACGGAAGGACCGGCCGCGGGGCCCGGCGACACGGCGGCGCCGGCGAGTCCTGGGGAACCCGGCGTCTGGACCGGCGTCATACAGACGGCGCTTGGATTTCTCGGGGTCCCGTACCGGAATGGCGGGAGCGATCCGTCGGGCTTCGACTGCAGCGGGCTGGTGCAATGGGTGTTCGCGCAGCATGGCACCGCCCTCCCGCGCGAAGTTCGCGATCAGTACCACATCGGGCGCAACGTCGATCTGGACGATGTACAGCCGGGCGATCTGATCTTCTTCGAGACCGTCAGCCGCGGCGCATCACATGTGGGAATGGTGATTGGCGAAGGCCGGTTCGTCCACGCGCCCAGCTCGAGTGGCGTGGTCCGCGTGGAGCCGTACACCGCGAATTACTGGATACGCCGGTTCATCGGTGCGAGACGTGTGGTAGACGTCAGCGCGTCGGCGGCCGTGGCAGTCTTTCCTGGCGCCGTGCGTTTGACGCGATAGCCTTCACGCCGCGCGATCGCGCGAGTGCTGCTCCTTTCGCCGTCCCCACCAGTCGAGAAGGACGACGATCGCGACCACCAGCAGAATGCCGTACACCATCAGGAGCGCGTTTTCCATGGCCGTTCTCCTTGAAGCACCAGCGCAAAGCCGACGAACGCGACGTCTTCTCTGGGTCCGCCTTGCCCCGATTCCCTGCGCAGCGGAACGCGGCCCACGTACGAAAAGAATCTCCGTGTGGCCGTGTCTCCATGGCCCGTGGGGATACTGTCGTCAAGCGGCGCGATCGTGCGACTGGTGCTCCTTGCGACGTCCCAGCCAGTCGAGCAGCGCGACGGTGCCCGTGATCAGCAGAACGCCGCCCCCTATGATGAAGATCCCGATGTACTCAGTCATTTTCGGCCACCACGAAGGCGATAATCGCTAACCCCGCCCAGATGACAAGACCCGCAACCGCCAGGACCACGGAAAAAGCGCGATCGGTCAGCAACTGCCCGAGAAACGTGGACGCCAGTATGAGGTTCGCCAAGTCGGGCACTTTCTCGATCAGCATGACCCGCTGGCGCCTGGTCAATCGTAGCATCGTCGTAGGCAGGTGGTGTGTCGCGGCGCACGTGACTGCGTCACGGCGGATCTGGCAGCTGAAGCGAGGGCCGTGCCACTGCGGGTTTCCGAGAGAATCGCGCTCCCACCGTCGGAACGTGGCAATTCCTGCCAGCCTGCTCGCCGACAAGACACGGCGATTCCGTCGTCCTCCGGCTGACCTATAATGCGCGCGAGTTGGATCCCTGCTCGCCACAACCATGGCACTGAGTTCCGGTACGAGATTCGGTTCTTACGAGGTCACCGCCCTCCTCGGCGCTGGAGGTATGGGCTTTGGTGCATTTGAGAATCGATGATTTGAGATGTGAGTATTTGACAGATCACGGCACGCGAGGCGCATGGCACTGACGGCTGGAACACGACTCGGTCCCTACGAAGTCATCGCCGAAATCGGTGCGGGTGGCATGGGAGT
>JBOGIR010000031.1:0-10237 GCA_050742335.1 Vicinamibacterales bacterium
AACGAAGCCATTCCGGTTCGGCATTTCGACCTTCGGCAGGGTCTTCTCGTCCATCACGTCGTTTTCTTTGATGATGCCGTTCCAGTAGTACAGAACTGCGACCAGGGCGTAGACGTCGTTCGGCGTGAGCGATCCCGGATTGCTGACGGGCATCGCGCGGTTGATATAGTCCCAGGCGATCGTCGCATACGGGTAGTAGCTTGGCCCGTTCCTTTCCTCACCGTAATACGTGCCGCGATAGGGCTTGCCGGGACTGCCGATCACCAGACTCCGCATAAGCCCGTTGGCCCCATTCTTCCCGTGGCAGACCTCGCACCGCCGGGCGAAGATCTCCGCGCCTTCCTTGGCAGTTCCGCGCCCCGGAGGAAGCTCCTTGCCCTCCGGCCCAATCATCCGGTCGAAGCTCTGGATGTCGGCCTGGCTCAGGGGCGTACCCACATTGGGATAGACACGCGGTTGCGATTGCGCGAGCGCCGCCCCGGCGATTGCCAGGATCATCACCGGCAGGAGGAATCTAAGCGAACAGGACATCGGAAATGCTCCCATCGCGAGCGATTTTCCAGGGCTGAATGGCATTGAAATGAATGGCGCGGGGACGTGGGGTTTTTTTCCAGTCCGCCAGGTCCATGCCCCAGTTCTTCGTCAACTCCGCCAGCGACGGCTGGACTTCACGCGCATCGTCCGTGCAACGAGACTGAATCACCGCCTCTTGTCCGTCCCACGCCCAGTCGAACGTAAACCGGGTATGCGCCCTCGGAAGCACCGGCGCATGCAGCTTCGCTTCCTTCCAACTCCGGCCGCCGTCCGTGGATACTTCGACCTTGGTGACCGCGCCCGCACCGGACCAGGCCAAGCCGGTAATCTGGACATATCCCCGGCCGGCCATGTCCAGTCCTGCTGAAGGCCGTGTAATCACGGATTTCGGGCCGAACTGAAAATGGTACCAGCGCGCCTTGCCGCCCAGGTCGGGTCTCGAGACCGAATGATTCATGCTCTCGTTCCAAGCCATGTAGGGCTGGTCCACGACCTTGATATGTCTCAAATACTTCACGCTGAAGGGAGCTTCCCAGCCCGGGACGACCAGCCGAAGCGGATAACCCTGCTCAACGCGCAACGGCTCGCCATTCTGACCGTAGGCCACGAGAACGTCCTCCATGGCCTTCGCCAGCGGAAGCGTGTGAGTGAATTTGCCAGCGTCCCCCCCTTCCGAAACCAGCCAGCTCGCGCCTTTCTGCACGCCAGCCTCGTTCAACAACACGGAAAGCAGCACGCCGCTCCATTCGCTGCAACTGGTCATCCCGTGGAGGTACTGGACCGGCAACCCCATGTCCGGAGTACCGGCACCATGGGTCGCGGGAGAGCTGTTTCCATGGCACTCCAGGAAATGAATCCGGGATACGGCAGGCAGCCGCTTCAGATCCGCCATGGAGAAACTCAAAGGACGATCCACCATGCCGTGGATCGTGAGGCGATGTTGCTCCTGATCGATCTCGGGAAACTCGGAGGAGTGCTGCTGCATGAAGTGGAGCCGGGCCGGTGTGATGATTCCCGCATAATCCTGAAGCGGGGTGTAATGCGTCATGTGATCGACGCGGTATCTGGCCCCGCGGCGCGGCGCCTCGCCGTGGACGTGTTGTGCGTGAGCTGATTGGCCTCTCACGGCCCATCCTGCTCCTGCGGCCACACCAGCCAGCGCAGCGGTCTGTTGCAGGAACCCCCTCCGGTTCGATCGATTGGGATCCATTACTTCCTCCCTGCCGAATCTCCGATGGTGAGAATTGCCCTCGCCCGAATCTCCCCGACGAGTGACCTTGTACTCTTCGGCCATATCGTCAGGGCGTCAACTCGAAGCGCATGAGAACATGACAAGTCGCTGGAGCATCTGTGCAAGCACGCTGCCGATCAGAGGCTGGATAGATAACGCGCCATCGCCTGCCGGTCCGCGGGCGACATCGCGGCCATCATTTTGGTCATGATGGCATTGTTTTTCCGCTCACCTTCGGCAAAGCGGCGCATCGACTCGACCAGAAATTCGTAGCTTTGGCCGGCCAGCCGCGGCGTCGCCATGCCATCAGCCTGCGTGGCACCAAGGAAGTCCGTCGCATGACACGCCTGGCATACAGCGATTCCAGGTGGCGGCGGCGTGGAGGCGACGCCAGCGGACCGCGCCGGCCATTTCTGTTTCGCGAAATAGGCCGCTGCGACGCCCAGTTCCTGCTGCGTCAGGGTTTTTGTCATCCACGGCATGACCTCGTCATGTCGATCTCCACGCTCGAAGTCATGCAGCTGTTTCAGGAGGTACTTTTCCGGCTGACCCGAGATGACCGGAATGGTGGCATTTCTGCGTACGCCGTTCGGGCCGTGGCATTCGTTGCACACGCTCAACTTGGCGCTGAATTCTCGATCCGTGCTCGGATCTGGGATGGCCTGAGCGGCAAGTGCCGGCGCGGCCAGAACGGCCAGAACGCCTGAGATAATCGGTATACGCAAGAATACCTCTCTCGCGTGGGTGTTGTTGGCGGATTATAGCCCAAAAAAGCAGGCGGCGCGGAGTCCGTCGCGAGACCCCGTCATAGGACAGGCGGCGCCACCCAGATCGGCAGCTGGCCTCAGCTGGATCTCTCGAAGAACGTGGACGAAGGGTTGTGGTAAAACCAACGTCCATGAAACACACACTTACACTCGTTTCACTGCTCTTGCTGGGGGCTGTAGCGGCCGCCGCTCAGAAACTGGAGAAGAACAATCCTCCAGCGCTCTCGAAGCCCACTCCGGGGACGTACACGCACGTCGTCAGGGCCGGAAAGCTCTTGTTCATCGCAGGTCAAACGGGAGTCGACGCGACAGGTAAGGTCGTGGGGCCCGGAATGAAGGAGCAACTGGAGCAGGTCATGATCAACCTGCTCGCAGCACTGAAGTCGCAGGGCGCCGACTTCAGTCACGTGACGAAGACGACGACGTTCGTGACCAGCATTTCGGAGTTTCGCAATCCGGAGGTGGCTGCCGTGAGAGCCAAATATGTGGGCGCGAATCCTCCAGCCAACACGTTGGTGCAGATTCAGCAACTGGCCGATCCCGCCTACAAGGTCGAGATCGAGGCGATCGCCGTTCTGCCGTAGGCTGTCATCCCGGCTGCCGTCCACGTCGGCGACACATGCCTCCACTCGTGCATCCCCCCGGTGGGGACGCCAGCGCCCTGCGCGGTCTATTCCGGAGACATACGTCGCTGCTACGGCTTTCGATCGTGCGCAGCAAGCGCTCAGCACACCGGCGACGAACCTCGGAAATACATCGTCTCGAGGGCGTCTGGCTGACCGTCTCGACGGTTCACGTCTTGTTGTCTGCCGATGCCGACTGGGACGCCGCCCTTTCAAGGCTGAAACCCGGGTGTGCATCCGGGGCGCTTGCTCGTCATGGCCGCAGCAGCTAATCTGGCTGCGTGACGAAGATCCACGTGCGACATACCGCCGCCGCCGGACTGACGGCCCTGTCACTGTTCACTGCCTGCAATCGACAGCCTCCGTCCCCGCCCCCGCCGCCTGTGCCTGCCGACGCCTGGGCCACCGTGGACGGCGGGCACATCGTCGCTGCCGAGGTGGAGAAGGCATACCAGCGGACTCGCGAGGTCAACGCCACCCTCTCGAATGAGGAGGTGCAGGCAGCCAAGCTGTCGGTGCTCGACAATCTCATCACGCAGGACTTGCTGTTGGCGAAGGCGCGCGAGCTGAAGATCGACGTGGCGCAGGCGGATATCGAGAAGGCCTTCACGGAGAGCAAAGGAAAGCTGACGGACGAGCAGTTCCAGCAGGAGCTCTCGAAGCGAAGCCTGACGGCGGACGATGTGCGTGCGAGCCTGCGCCGCGATCTGACCGTGCAGAAGGTGCTTGAAAGCCAGGTCACCTCGAGGGTGATCATCACGGATGCGGAGGTCAGCGACTTCTTCAATGCCAATCGCGAACGGTTCAACCTGCCGGAAGATGCCTATCACCTGGCGCAGATTGTCGTGACGCCCGTGCGCGAGCCACAGACGACGAACTCCTCCGGCGACGATGCCACGTCGCCGCAGGCGGTGCAGCAGAAGGTGGCGATGCTCATGCAGCGGCTGCAAATGGGAGAGTCGTTCGCGGCGCTCGCGGCGCAGTTCTCGGAGGACGCCGATACCGCGCCCCGCGGCGGCGACCTGGGACTCGTGCCGATCTCCGCCGTGCGCCAGGCGGCGCCCGACTTGCGGAACGCGGTCCTGCAAATGACGCCGGGCAATGCGCGCGTGGTCAATCAGAATGGCGCGTCGACGATCGTGTATCTGGTTGCCAAGCAGGCGGCGGGTCAGCGCGATTTGTCGACGCCTGGCGTCAAGGATCAGATCACGGAGGCGCTGAAGGCGCGGCGGGAGCAGTTGCTTCGGAGCGCGTACCTCACGGCGCTGCGCACCGACGCGCGCATCACGAATCACGCGGCGAAGCGTGTGGTCGAGGCGAACGGGAAGGTCTGAAAGTAGGGACGCCTTCAGGAACATCCCTGGCAGCCATTCCGTGCTGACGGACGCCGGCTCAGATCGTTCTTGTGAATTCTACCGACGCTACCCGTGGAATCGAACGAGCCTGGCCGTTGGAGTGCGACGTCCGCGCACTTCAGCGACGATCTTCGGAAACGCCACTGGACGCTTGAAGCGACAGGCGGTTTCGAACCACTGGAGGTCACCTGAGGGAACCCGTCGCGATCGAAGAACGCGTGCGACCACGAGCAGCGTGCCAGTCGTGCCGGAAAGCTCGAAGGCAATGGTCTCGTCCGCGGAGAGCTCGCGCCGACTCTTGATCAGAATTCCGTTCGCGGAAATATCAACGATGTCGACCTCGGGACCGTACCTCAGGCGGGCGCCCCGCAGCCAGCGCACCTCGCTCGGCCGACGACGGACTTCGCGACGCCGGCTGGTGACAGGCACACACAGCTCCATTGCATCTGCCAGGGACACAACTTTTCCATACGCTGCATTCATGCCCGAGGCGCGGTGCAATTTGAGATCCGCGCTTCTTCACCTGCAACTCACGCCACCGTCGAATGTTCTGTCGCGAGCAGTTGTCGGATAGTCGACACGGCGGCCGGAAACCCGACGCCTGCGCGACGCTGATGGAGGCATTTCCCGGTCCGCTTTGCCCGTCAGCGGTCGGTTTCGGACGGCCGCAGGCCAGACGTCGCGCAGCCCCGGCCACGCCTCAATGTCAGCGCCCGACGCACGCGCCATACGAAAGCTCCGTCACGAGGTCGATGTCGCCCGTTTGCGAGCCGCTGGGTCGTCATCTTCCCGAGACAGCAACGCAGGCACGTACTCAGCGCAACTCGCCCGCGTCACGAGTGGCCGCTTCTTCGAAACGCGCACGAGCCCGATTTGACCAGCGCCCGAGCCAGAACGCTGCGACACTCAGCACTGCGCTCCCAAAGATGAGTCGCTGTGTCCGCGTCGGCAGGATGACGCGTTGGTTGGGGCGCAGTTCCCGCTGCTGCTTCACTGCCGGTACCCACCGGGTCAGATAGGCGTAGTTCTCGGACGCACAGGCCGGGCACGTCTCCGCGTCATGCACTTCTTCGCAGTTCAAGCAAAGGCGCGCTACTCCCAGTTGCATGGCACTTTCACCTCCCGCTGAGATGCGATGCTCACAACGGTCCCTGTGGTGTGCCCGCGACCTCAGCGCCGATCAGATAGGTCCACGCTCTCAATTGTCGCGCGTGAGGCAACATCATGGGACACGACGGGGCAGTCGTCCTACGAGGTGCCCCTGAGCCGGTTACACGGCGCAAGCCCGACAGTGCCACCGCTTGCGCAGGAGCTGCAATGATGGCCACGGCGCCTCGGCCGCGGAAAGATAGCCCGAAAATTGCACCGGCTCGCCGCCAGGGAGACGTGCATGAAAACGCTTTGTATGTCACTGGGAGTGATCGCTGGATTCTTGCTCGGAGGCCTGTGGAATTCGGTCGCACAGCCGCCAGCGATGGCGCAAACCGTAAGACCAGATGGCTGGGGCGCTACCGCCGGCGACTTGTGTGATGGCACGTGGGTGGTAGACGGCACATTCAACAGTGCGTACAGGTACAGGTGCAACGGAACGTTGATTCCTGCACTCTCTGCCCCGGTATATCTGTCCTCGCGGAGTCTCGAACAGCTTGAAGCATTGAACGCTTCTTCAGCATCCATCAGGCAGAGCATCGACGAGGTCAAGGCGAGTGTCGACGGCGTGAAGCAGGCGGTAAGAGAGCTGACCGTAGCGCTTCAGAAGCAGAACGTCGCGTCCAATGCGGAACCCCAGCGCAGTGTCGGCAATGATGGCCTCCGCAGCGCGGTGTCTGAGCGTTAGGGTTCCGTCCGTGCATAGACCTCGCGTTCGGCATCGCGGGCCGCAAGACAGTAAGGCGTGGTGATCATTTACTCAGCGTGAAGCTAACCGTCACCACCATTCGCACGGGAACAGCTCGACCGTCGACGATGGTGGGTTCAAACCGCCAGCCACGGACCGCCTTCAATGCGGCGTCGTCGAGCAGCGGAATGGATTTCACGATGCGGGCATCCGTCACGATACCCTCGTGATCGATGACGATTTCCGCCTGTACGCCGCCCTGTATGCCGGCCGCCTGCGCCTCGCCCGGGTACACGGGGACGCCCTCTCGCGGCGGAGCTGGAAGGTTGGCGCCAACCTGGTAGACGCCGTCGCGATCGGGCTGCCCCGGATTGGGCAATTCGGTCGGCGCCTGCTCGCGGACCGCTGTGTCCAGTGCCGTCACCCGCCGCGCGTAGAACTGTGCGAGCCGTTTGTAGGCCTCGATCTGCGTCGGATGACGCTGTCGCGTATTGAGGAGCGTCTCTTCGGCCGCGTCCGTGAAGCCCTGACCTTCGTGGAGTGTCGCTAAGTCGAACGCGAATCGAGGATCGGTTGGCACCAGAGCGATCAATTCACGCAGCACACCTTCGCGCTGACCGGGCTCGTTGAGACGGGGGGCGTCGTACAGTTGCGCCAGAGCAATCAGCACGCGAAGCCGCAGGTCCGACGTGCCGAGATCCGAAGCCCTGCGGTAACGGACCGCAGCGTTCTGCAGCTCGCGCGTCCGTTCTGCGCTTCCCGAGGGGAATGAATCGGCGCGTTTGACCGACTGCTCCGCAAGACAGAGTTCTGTGGTTGCGGCGTTGGGACTCGGAGAAAGGCATTCGGCCGATGTCGAGGAACCAACCTGAACTGCTGTGAGGGTCACCAGCAACATGGTGCCGAACACGACCATTGAAGCGCCCTCCTTATTTGTGGTTGGACACCGCCGTGGAAACGACGTTCCGGTGCCCGCTGTCGATCGATGCAGGCGTCGCGGTTGGCAGGCGCGCGACTATTCCAATCGCCCGGCAACGGGCGCGACGAAAACCTCGCGACGGACGCCGTCGCGCCACATGGTGACTTTGACAGGTCGACCGGGCGGTGTATCGCGAACGACCTTCCCGAATTGCACCGGGTCGGTGATCGCGATGCCGTCGAATTGCGTCACGATGTCGCCCCGCCTCAACCCCGCGGTGTCGGCGGGGCCCGCACGAACGACCTGCTCGATGACGATCCCGGCCTGGCCTTCGGGACGACGATTTTCAGGAAGGATTGAGACTGAGGCGCGAATATCGGAACCTGGACCCTGCAGAATCAGCGAATCCGGCCCGCGCCCCTGCGGCACGCGAGCGACCGCGGAGGGAGCTAGGAGGGTTCCCACGAGTGCGACAGCGCCCATCGCGGTTTGGATGCGGCAATAAGGCATGCGGCCCTCCAAGTCCTGGACGAGAAGGGTAGCGCGATCCCTCCGAGCGCGCAAGCGGCGCCCACGCGATCCCGCAAGAGGCGCCCATGCGACCCAGCATTCGAACGAGGAAGGGATGGCGCGGGGTCGCCCCGGCATCCATACGCAGTGGCGGGTGTGTTAGTAGTATTGACGAGATATCCGCTCTCGCGCGGTTTCCCGTCGCCGTCGTCGTGCCGGCGCCAAGGCCGTGCTCGATCTGCCGCGGACGCTCGAACTGCTCGAGACGCTCGGCGTCCCCGTGGTCGGCTTCGGGACGGACGAGTTTCCCGCGTTCTACTCCGGAAGCAGCGGACTGCCCGTCGATCGACGCTTCGACGAAATCGGCCCGTTAACCGAGGCGGTGCGTGCGCACCTCGCGTTGAATCTGGGGATGGGCATCGTCGTGGCGAACCCGGTCCCTCGGGAGCACGAGCTGCCACGTGAAGGTGGCGGCCAGCAATTGAACGCGCGTTGGCCGACGTGACCCGGAAGGGCCTCCGCGGGCGCGACGTGACGCCGTTTCTCCTCGAACGGCTTCGCGCATTGACTGAAGGCGCGAGCGTCTTCTCGAATCGGGCTCTGCTGGTCAACAACGCGAGGCTGGCCGGCCGGCTCGCGGCCGCCTTGGATCACGACGAGCCGGAATGATCGACCCGACCTCCCTTGACAATACGACGAGGGGCCTGCTACACAGCATCCACTTTCGCCACGTCCAAAACTGAACAGAACCAGCGAGGTCCGTATGCGCGCAGCAGTCCTCTTTCTATCCGGTACGATCGTTGGTGCCCTGTTCATGACGTCTCTCGCAGCCCAGGGCACCGTGAACACCGGTCTCCGGCTCAATCACGTGGGCATCTCCGTGCCCAACTTCCAGGAGACGGTCGCCTTCTACGAGAAGGTCATGGGCTTTCGTGTGTCCCACCGGTTCGCGCCGAACCCGGACGGCCGCCCGGGCACCGCATTCGTCCAGATCAGCCGCGACACCTTCATCGAAATCGCGCCCGCCGCCCCCGACGCGAAGCCGACGATCACGCATCTCGGCATCGGCGCCGACGACATCAAGGCGACCGTCGCGCGGCTCACGCAGTATGGCGGCAAGCCCACCGAGCCGCGGCCGAGCGCCAACAGCGGATCGATCCTCGCGAACATCACCGATCCGGCGGGGATTCGAACGGAGCTCAACGAACAGCCTCCCGGCTCGATGATGCGACAGGCGATCGACAGCTGGAAGTAAACCGGCAATGAAGGAGTCAGGTGTGAAGTACACGCTCACGGCATTTTGGGTCGCTGCCGCGGTGACGGCCGCTGCGGTCCCGGCCGCCGCGCATCACGGCAACGCGACCTTCGATACGGGCAAGAAGCTGGTCCTCGAGGGCGTCGTGACCGAATGGGTCTGGTCGAACCCGCACTGCTTCCTCAAGTTCGAGGCCAAGGAGCAGGACGGGTCGGTCCGGAACTGGACGGTGGAGACGAGTAATCCCTCCGACATGGTGAACCGCGGCTGGAGCCGCCGCTCGTTCAAGGCGGGGGACCGTGTGTCGGTGACGGTGGAACCGGTCAAGAACGGCAGCCCGGTCGGACGCGTGCTGGAAGTCGCCTTCCCAGACGGGCGCGTCCTGAGCGCACGTGGCGGCGGGGTGACCCCGGCGAACGGTCGCGAAGGCGCGCCGCAGTGACGCGCCACGGCACAAGGAGCATCACGAGCATGGCAACTCGTCTCACAGCGGCCGGCCTGACGACGGCGGTCTTAGTCACGTTCGCCGCGGTCGCATTCACGCAGGAACAGGTGGTGCGCGTCCCGGGCGCGGTGTACGATGCAGACTTCCCGAACGAAAAACCAGGCCCCGCGCCGCGCCGTGACCTGTCGGGTATCTGGGAACCGGCCCGCGGTCCTGGCGACGCGGTCGGCGCCCAGGGCGCCAAGAACGTTCCCGACACGGGACGCCCGGAACACCAGCTGCCGTTCACGCCCGCCGGCCTGAAGGCGAATCTCGCGAACAAGCCTGCCTGGGGGCCTCGAGCCGTCGCGTCGGCGCTCTCGAACGATCCGCAGCCGACGTGCGAGCCGCAGGGATGGCCGCGTATCATCCTGCACAACTACCGGACCGCACAGATCGTGCAGACGCCGAAGCAGGTGCTGATCCTCTACCAGTTCAACCGGAAATGGCGGAACATCTGGACCGACGGCCGGCCGCTGCCGAGGGTCGACGATGTCCTGGAGCCGCGGTGGTGGGGCTATTCGACCGGCCGCTGGCAGGACGACTACACGTTCGTTGCGGAGACGGTGGGCCTCGACGAGCGCGCGTGGCTCGACAACGTCGGCCGCCCCCACAGCTTCGAGGCGCGGATCGAAGAACGGTACTTCCGCAGGGATGCCGTTCACATCGACGTGACGATCACCATTGACGATCCCACGTATTACTCGAAGCCGTGGGTCGCG
>JBOGIR010000032.1:0-2783 GCA_050742335.1 Vicinamibacterales bacterium
ACGGCGCCGCGCGCCGGGTCCACGTAGAGCCACGTCCGGGCCTCGTCGGCATAGCGGACGCGCAGCACCGGCAGCGGGCGCCCGTCTCGCAAGTCGTAGTAGTGCGCGTCGTAGTCCTGCAGCCACACGGCTTCGTCGACCGGCACACCGGGCATCGCGGCCCGCGCGAGCTCGAGCATCGAGTCTGCGCCGAATCGCGGTTCGTCGAATCGCCCAAACGTCCCCGCCTCGGGATGAACGGCAGAGGCGTAGCGATGCTCCGGTCGCGGGCGCGGCGCGCGCGGGCGGAGTCCGACGTGCATCCACTGGACGGCTTCTCCGGCCGACGGCGCGCGATAGGCGAGCCAGAACGGCTCCCCGCGGAACTGCGTCGCTTCGAGCTCTTTGACACGTCCGCCCGCCTGCTCGGGTCCGAACGACCGTTCGATCTCCACGACTGCCGCTCGCATGTTGTCGAGCGTCAGTAGATCGACACGCAGCGGACCGCCCGTGGCCGCCTCGCGTTGTTGGGCCGTGATGCCTGGTGAGGAAAACCAGTTGAAGGGGCCCATCGACAGCAGGCCGCTGTACGTCCATGTCAGCGTGATCACGCCGAACAGGAGGCCCGTATAGTGATGCCATTTCATCATGCCGGCGTACGGCGACTGCGACGGCACGCGTTTCAGCCGGAATCGGCTCATGGGAGAGTAGCGCCACAGGCCCCAGAGCAGGCCGGTGATGCACATCACGCAGCCGATGACCGACGACCAGATGATGAATTCGCTCCACGCCGGGCCGTACTTGCGGAGCGGGGTGAAGTACACCCAGTGCGTCACGGGACCCAGATACCCCCAGAAGCGCTCGCGGCGCGTGGTCCTCAGCACCACATCGCCGGTCACCGACGACACGTACAAGCGCGTCGCTTCGCCGTCGTCCAGCGCGAAGCGATGCATCGGCATCGATCCCCGCGCCTGCAGCGTCCACTGATCCGGCTCGGTGAGGTAGCCGTCGTACCGAAGCGGCCCCGCGTCATGATCCGGGGCATAACGGCGCGCGATCGCTTCCGCCTCGGTTCTCTCGACGGGCGCGAGGACATCCGCCGTGTCGGCAAACACGATGGTCTCGTTCCGGCCGGCGCCAAACCGATACGCGGGACGGTTCCCCAGCATGCCGACTCGGACGCGATCGACCGAGATCTCAGCGGCAAGCTTCTGCGCTGTGGTTTCGGTGCCCGGCCGGGTCAACTTTGCCAGTGCCGCGGCGTCATCGGAGGCGAGACCGACGGCCCGTGCCGCCTCGAGCGGCGAGACGGTCGCCGTGGACAGGTCGAGTGCCGGGGCGCGCGCGAGCCGCTCCTCGGAGGCAAGCCCGGGCATGCGGGCATACATCATGACGACGCCTGAGACGAACCAGGCGACAAAGAGCACCCCTCCAACGATCCCCAGCCACCGGTGGGTGTATACGAGCCACCTGCGCCAATCGAGCCACCGCATCACCGCCGACCCTACGATCAAGCGCGGTGCCTGACAACTGAAGATTTCCTGAAGTCTTTGTCAGTTTGTGTCACACGGCGCCTCACCTCCTGGTCGGAGTCTGCGGCGCTTCTCCGTGCGAGGAGCAACGCGACGGGCTGTCATAACATGTCATCAGAAGTGATGTAATCATGGTCCGCACCCAGATTCAGCTCACGGAGAGGCAGGCCCGCCGTCTCAAACAGCTCGCCGCCGCCCGAGGGCGATCGATGGCCGACCTGATCCGCAGGAGCGTCGATGCGCTGCTGGCCCAAGCGGACACGCACCTCGACGAGGTGAAGCGCGCGCGGGCGCTCCGCGGCGCGGGGCGCTTTCGCTCGGGTGTGCGTGACCTCTCATCGCAGCACGACCGGCATCTGTCCGACATCCTCGAGCCGTGAACACCTTCGTCGACACGAGCGCCTTCCGCCGTGCTCGACGCCGATGACGCGCAGCACACCCGCGCGAGTCGCGTGTAGAGCGACCTGGCTGACGAAAACTTCAGGAATTCTTCAGTATTCTCGCGTCCGGCACCGACTATCATTCGCCGCCATGACCATACGCCATTCCGTCATCGCAGCACTGTTCGTATGCCTCGCTCCACTTGTGGCATCTGCACAAAATGCCTCGCTGAGCGGCCGCGTCGCGGACCCCCAGGGCGGCACGATCGTCGGCGCCGTCGTCACGCTCGGCACGGCCGGTGGCTCTGCTCCGCGCACCACGCGCTCCGGTGTGGACGGGACCTTCTCCTTCGCCGATACCGCTCCTGGCTCTTACACGCTGCAAGTGGACGCACCGGGCTTCCAACCGGCGACACAGGAGGTAACCGTAGCGACGGGCATGCCATCTCTCGATGTGACCTTGCAAATCGCCGGCGTCGTCGAGACGCTGACTGTCGCAGCGCCGCGCCTCGAAGAGGAGCTGCCGCAACAGATCGAGCGGGCGGGCGTCCGTGTGCAGACCATCACGAGCGCGCAGTTGGAGAACGGCGGCTACTACGACGTGGCGCAGGCGCTCCAGTCGCTCGTGCCGGGATTGTTTCTCACCCCGAAGGCCGGTCCCTTCGACTACGTGTCCTCCTCACTGCAGGGGTCGCGGACCAACGAGATCCTCTGGCTCGTGGACGGCGTCCGGATCAGCAACCGACTGTACAACGGCACCACGCCGCTCGATACCCTGCCGGCCCACATGGTGGAGCGCGTTGAATTTCTGTGTCTTCTCCAAAGCGAGTGGGTGATTTCGACTGATTTCAGATCGGGTTCAGCATACAGGTCAGGACTTTCAGGCGTTGAT
>JBOGIR010000033.1:0-18079 GCA_050742335.1 Vicinamibacterales bacterium
AGACCGCCGCGACGCCGGTCAGCCATTGGAGCACGCCGGCGAGCAGCGCGACGTAGGGGCCGAACGCCACCTCGACGTACGCGTAGATGCCGCCGGTCGCCGAGACGCGGCTGCCGGCGACGGCGAGCGTCACGGCAATGAGCGCCATGATCGCGGCGCACACCAGGAAGGCCAGGGGCGCCGCGCCGCCCACGCTCTGCGCGACCAGCGCCGGAAGCACGAAGATGCCGGCGCCCACCGTCGCATTCACGATGGCGGCGGCGAGCTGACGCACGCCGATGGCGCGAACGAGCGCCGCGTCGGCAGTGAGCCCGGGATGTGTGATGGCGGGCACGAAAATTGGACGGCGATGCGGCTCCAAACGGGAATTTTGTACTCGTTGCGGCTCGCATAGCGGTCCCGGCGCGCGGAGCGCGCCAAGCAGACGCTGTCAACCAGCCGAGGGCTCTGCAAGGATATCAAGGGCAGAGCCCTTGGCTGGTTCGTGTTCAGATTCGACCTGAACACGAACCGTGCACCGAGACGCTGAAGCGTGAACGACTACGACGTCGTCAGGTGCTTCTTGAAGTGATCCACCGTGCGCTGCCACGCGAGCGCCGCCGCGTCCTTGCTGAACCGCGGCGTCGTGTCGTTGTGGAAGCCGTGCTGCGTGCCGGGGTACTGGAACATCTGATAGGCGATGCGGTTCGCCTTCAGCGCGGTTTCGTACGCCGGCCACATCCCGTTGATGCGCTCGTCGTCCTGGGCGTACTGGATCATCATCGCCGCCTTGATCCTGGGAACGTCCTCGGCCCGCGGCGCGCCGCCGTAGAACGGCACGCCCGCCTGCAGATCGGCGCCAAGCTGTACCGCCAGGTTGTTGACCACGCCGCCGCCGAAGCAGAAGCCCACGGCGCCGAGCCGGCCGGTGCTGTCCGGGCGAGTCCTGACGTACCGCGCCGTGGCCACGAAGTCGGCCATCATCTTCGCCTGGTCCAGCTTGCGCTGCATCTCGACACCCACCTCGTCGGTGCCAGGGTAGCCGCCAAGCGATGTCAGCGCATCGGGGCCGATCGCCATGAAGCCGGCGACCGCAGCACGCCGCACGGCGTCTTCGATGTGCGGCGTCAGTCCGCGGTTCTCGTGGATGACGATGATCGCGGGAATCCGGCCCGTGGCGTTGGCCGGACGCGCGAGCAGTGCGCGGATCTTGCCGTAGCCGTCGGGCGAGGGAACGTCAACGCGCTCGGTCTTGATCCGCGCATCGTTCGGCGCCACCTGCTGAGCCTCCGCGTACTTCGGGCTCAGCGCCTCGAGGATGCCGACCGCCGTCACGCCGCCGACCGCGTGCTTCGCGGCGCCGTCAAGAAAGCCGCGGCGGTCAATCAGTCCATGGACATAGCGATCGAACAGCTTCCAGACTTCCGGATGCAGATCCTTCGTATCGACTGCTTCACTCATGCGCGTGCCCTCCAGGAGGATGTCGCAGAAATGGGGAAGATGCCTGCTGTTTTCGTCGGAGCATATCATGGGGCGGCCACGCTACGATGTAGGCGTGACGTCCGGCCCTGCCCGGCAGACCGAGGTGTCCCGCTTCGTCGACTTCAGCCGCGCGCACTGGGCGAGCTTGCGTGCCGCCACGCCGCTGCCGCTGTCTGAGGCGCAGCTGCGGGGGCTGGTCGGCCTGAACGAGCGGGTCTCGCTCGACGAGGTGGCCGACATCTATCTGCCGCTGTCCCGGCTGCTCAATCTGCACGTGCAGGCCACAGAGGGCCTGCGCCGGTCGATCGCGACGTTTCTGTCGTCGGACGGGCTCCGCGTGCCGTTCGTCATTGGCCTGGCTGGAAGCGTCGCGGTGGGGAAGAGCACGACATCGCGCATTCTCCAGGCCCTGCTCGCGCGATGGCCGAGCCATCCCCGCGTCGACCTGATCGCCACCGACGGATTCCTCTGGCCGCGCCGCGTCCTCGAGGCGCGAGGTCTCATGGAGCGGAAGGGATTCCCTGAGAGCTACGACGTGCGTCGGCTGCTACGATTTCTGGCCGACCTCAAATCCGGCGCCCCCGAAGTGCCGGCGCCGATCTATTCACACCTCGCGTACGACGTCGTCGAAGACGAGGTCTCCCAGATCCGGCAGCCTGACATCGTGATCGTGGAAGGGCTGAACGTGCTCCAGACGGGAAGTGGACGCGCGCCGATGTTCGTGTCGGATTTCTTCGACTTTTCGATCTACGTGGACGGCAACGAAGCCGACATCGAGCAGTGGTACATCGAGCGCTTTCTGATGCTCCACGACACCGTGTTCCGCAACCCGTCTTCCTATTTCCACAAGTATGCCGACCTGACGCCGGACCAGGCGGCCGAGACGGCCCGCACGATCTGGCGGACGATCAATCTCGTCAATCTGCGGGAGAACGTGCTGCCGACGCGTGAACGCGCGCACCTCATCCTCGAGAAAGGGCGCGATCACGCCGTCAGGCGCGTGCGGTTGCGCAAATTGTAGGGCCAGGTCGTCTCAGGCCGACTCACTGCGACTCGTCGGTCCGCGCGCCGCGCGGGCCGAGGTTGCCTGTCGTCGGCGTCCAGGCCGGTGCGTCGCTCGCCGGGAACGACTCCTCGGACGCTTCGCCGACAGGGTCGGCGTCGGGCCGGCGATGCGGCAAGACGGCGCGCAGTTGCCCTCGCCGCCGCCGCCGCACGTCGGGGCCGGCCAGGGCCCAGCAGGCGAGCACGCCGCTCAGCGCGACCATCAGTCCCCCGGTCGCCGAACGTTTTCGGACGCCCGCGACGAACAGACCACCGGCCACGAGCGCGGCGATCCATCGGTCGTACTCCCACGTCTGCCAGGTGCGTGTCTCCCAGATGCTCGGTCCACTGCGATGCTGCTCGAGATTCATGGTCATGACGTCTCCGCTGCCAGGAAGTTGCAACCGGTGTGCCCCCGTTCGATGGCGTGACGGCTTTCATTACAGCGAGCCGTCAACTCGCTACAGATTTTCACCTCATCAAAGGCGCAACACATGCGAGCGGTCCGGGTGCGCGTGAGGAAAGCGCGCAACGGCCGCACGTTGTGCAGATGACGTGTGTTTACCGACGGCACCAGTGCGGCGTGGCATGCGCGTTGCTCCACGCCATGTTACGACAGGTTCCACGTACCCAAAGGAGCGTCCCGATGTCAGCACAGCAGCAGCCGCTCGATGATGTTCTCCGACGAGTGCAAGGGGAATTCATCGAAATGCCCGGCCTTCGTCTGACACTGGCGCAGGCGCAGCGGTTGTGGGGACTGGACCGGACGTCGTGCGACGCGCTGCTGGGTGCGCTGGTCGACGCGAAGTTTCTGTTTCGCACCCGTGATGGAGCTTTTGTGCGGTCCGATCAGGTCCGCGCATCACGAATCTGACACCTGCCAGGCCTGTCGGAGCACGTCCTTCCTTACGAGCCGTAAAGATCGACAGGCCGCCACGCCCCGCCACTCGCACCCGGGCGGACTTGACTTGGTCATCCGCCCGCGGCCAGATTCCGGGTCATCGAACGGAGGACAAACCCATTGTTCTCCGTTCTGTACTTTCAAGCCACCCCGCCAGTTGACGGAACGCCTGGCCACGATGGCCGACGGCCGCCTTCTCCTCGTCGGTGGCTTCCGCCAGCGTGCGTCCGAAAGAGGGGTAGTAGAGGATTGGGTCGTAACCAAACCCGCGCTCGCCGCGTGGCGCCGCAGCAATCTCGCCTTCGACAGTGCCGGTCGTTTCGTAGATCACGGATGCCGCGTGAGCGACCGCCACGGCGGCGACGAAGCGGGCGGTTCGGGGCGCCGACGGGACGGCCGCCAGCCGGCGGGCGATCTCGTCGAATCGTTCGGGATACGACGCGTCGGGCCGCAGAAATCGTGCGGATTGCACCCCCGGATCGCCGTTCAGGGCGTCGATCGCCAGGCCGGAGTCCTCCGCCACCGTGTACATGGGCCCGAACTGGACGATCGCCGCCGCTGTGACCGTGCTGTCGTAATACAGCGCCTTGAGCCGGGCGTTGGCTTCGAAGGTTGCCCCCGTTTCCTCGGGTTCCGCTACGGGCGGGAAATCCCTGAGGCTCAGCAGCTCGACGGGCAGGTGTTCGAGGATGCTCCGGATTTCTCGCAGCTTGCCCGGGTTGGTCGTAGCGATCAGGAGTTGTCGCACCGCAGCGTCAACGCGTGACCTATTTCTTCTCCAGATACTGGCCGACGAAACCGCGCTGAAGGGCAATGAGCTGGCGGATACCGGTGTCGGCCAGATCGAGCAGCCGGTTGAGCGCCTCGCGTCCAAATGGCAGCGTCTCGGCGGTGCCTTGCAGTTCGATATAGAGGCCGCTTCCCGTCTTGATGACGTTCATGTCGACCTCGGCCTTCGAATCCTCCGAATAGGCGAGGTCGAGCATCGGCTCGCCCTCGACAATCCCGACGCTTGTCGCCGCCACGTAGTCATGGACCGGCATGGTGCGAATCAGGTCCTGTTCGCGCATCTTGACGAGGGCCATCACGAGCGCCACGAAGGCGCCCGTGATCGAGGCGGTGCGCGTCCCGCCATCGGCCTGGATCACGTCGCAGTCGAGCGTGATCGTCCGCTCGCCGATCTCCTCGAGCCGGGTGACGGCCCTGAGCGATCGACCGATCAGCCGCTGGATTTCCTGCGTCCGGCCGCCGACTCTTCCGGCGGTCGACTCGCGCTGCGAGCGCGTGGTGGTGGCGCGCGGCAACATCCCGTATTCGGCGGTGACCCACCCTTTGCCCGAATTTCGCCTGAACGGCGGCACGCGATCCTCGACGCTGGCCGCGCAGATGACTTTCGTCCTGCCGGCTTCGACCAGCACGGAGCCTTCGGCGTGAATCAGGTAATTGGGGGTGATTCGAGTAGGGCGGAGCTGTTCGGCGAGACGTCCGTCGGCGCGCATCGACTCACTCTACACCGGAGAACCCTACACCGGAGATCCCGGAGATCGGTTGTGTTGATGATGATGAAGCCCTATGGAGGTCAGGCCGACACGGGTCGCCTGACCGGCGCGAGAAGGCTGAGGGAATCCGCCAGCTCACGGAGCTGGCGTGCTGCGGCCGCTTAAGCCCTCGCAGCGCGGTCCGGCCACCGGCCAGCCTTCGCCAAGGCTTCGGCGGCCCGCCGTAGCTTCAGCGAAGGCGGGAATCGGGATTCATCATCATCAACACAACTGACTCCTTGGCTCACTCACCGCTCCGCGCGCACCGTCGAGAAATCGCGCTCGAGCGGCCGCCGCAGGTCGACATGCCCCGCCAGCGTGTCGACCTCCCGGCCGTCGATCAGAATCTGCACGCGCTGAATCGTCGGAAGGTTGGCGGTGACAGCGTTGACGACCGCGTAGACCGTGAGCAGCTCTGTTGACGATCCTCCTGGATGCCGCGCGGCCACCTCGGGGCTGAGATCGACGAACGCGTCCCCCCGTTCCGTCGTGTAGAACGCCCGCAGCGTCGTGCCGTCCGGGATGACCGACGCGTACGGTGCGGGCGCACCCTGCAGTTGCGCGAGGAGAATCTCGCGCGCCTGCGGAATGGTCCCGTTCGCGAGCGCCACCTCGCGCTGCACGGGAATGAGCGTCGCACCGTCAGCGGCGCCATAGAAGAGCGTGGCCGTGATGCGCGGTACACCCGGGGGCGGCGTGGGTGGTTCGACGACTGCTGGCTGAGCCGTGGGCTGAACGACTGAGGGCTCGTCCAGTTCGCGCGCGACGACCCACGCCAGCAGTCCGATGCTCAGCACGCCGGCGCCGATGACGAGGTAGTGACGGCGGGTCATGGGGGTCATGGCTGGCGCGCCCCTTCCAGCCACGTGCGGAAGCGCAGCACGCCGTCGTAGATGCCTTGGGCCACTGCATTCTGGTAGTCGTCCGACCGCACCAGTTGCTCCTGGCCGGTATTGGTCAGGTACGCCATCTCGATCAGCACAGCCGGCATGTTGGCGCTCGTGAGCAGGCGCAGCGGCGCGTCCTGGCGCGGGCGGGCCGCCATGGGCACCTTGGCGTCGCGCAGCGCCTCTTCGAGCATGGCCGCCAGCGCCGCGGACCGCTCCACGTGACGCGCCTGTGCCAGATCCCATTGGATGACGTCGATGCTCCGCGTGGCGCCGCCGAGCACGGGCAGGAGCACCGCATCTGCCCGCGCGGCCCTCCGAGCGTCCTCCCCTTCACGATCGAGCCGGAGATGGAAGACCTCGGCGCCGGCCACTGCCGTGATGGGCGACGCGTTGAGATGGAGACTCACGAACAGGTCCGCCTTGCTGTTGTTGGCCGCTGCCGCGCGATCGTCGAGGCTGATGATTCTGTCGTCGTCACGTGTGAGGATGACCCGAATGCCCAGCCGCGTCTCGAGAAGCGTCCTCAGCCGGCGAGCCACCTGGAGTGTGATCTGCTTCTCTTCGGCGCCGCCCGCCCCTCGTACGCCGATGTCGTCACCGCCATGGCCCGGATCGATCGCAATCGTCTGGAGCACCGCCCGTGACGCGGTGAGGAGCGGTGGCGCGCCTGCTTCGGGGGGAGGCGCCGGCACCACGAGTGTCGCCGTCGCATCGGGACCGGGACCCGACGCCGCAGCCACCTCGACGACGACGCGCGTGACGCCGCCACTATCGGTCGGCGTAAAGCGGGTCGCTCCCGCGCGCTCATCGAGGACGACGAAGACGGTGGTCGGTTGATCGCCGATGCGGAACTCGTCGATGAGCCCGCCGCCGTCGCCCGGGAGGCCGGGATCGAGGCCGTCCGCCTCGATGCGCACGACCACGCGGTTGCCTTCGCGCGTCACCCTGACCGGAGTGGCCGGCGTGATGTCGAGGATGGCGCGGGTCGGCGGGCCGGTGGCCTCAATCCGGGCGGAGACGCGCGGCACCGCGACGTTGCCCACGATCAGCAGGCGCGACGGGCGACGCAGGTCGATGCGCGTATCGAGCAGGGGGGCCAGCGCACGTGGCAGGAACTCTACGGGTACAAGCCATCGGCCTCCCGACCTGAGGGGTGGCGAGGGGAGGGTGATCACGCGTCCGCTGACCGAGGCCATCGGCTGGTCGGCCGACAGCACGATGGTGCGCCCGCGAGCGGTCACGGTGATCCCGCCGACCAGCGCGTCTTCGCGCACCGTGACCTGGAAGAGCGACGCCACCTCATCCAGCGCAATCAGTTCCTGGCTGTTGGCGATGGTCGTGGGAAGGGGACGTCGCCCCTCGCTGGAGACCAGCATGAGCGGCGCCGACGGCGGAGTGCCCTGCGCGTGCAGCACGGCGACGAGCAGCAGGGCGGACAGGAAAATGGAGGCCGAGCCTCGCACGGCCTCATGATCGCACGAATGCCGCTGCCGGGATCGTCGACAGCCCGATTGCGCTGACAGTCCGCGGCAAAAGTCCAGGCCGGGCGACGGAGGCACAGAGGCACGAAGAAAACATCTGGAAACTGCTAAGCTGTAGGGCGCGCTAGAAAACTTGACCTCCAATATTCCAACCGAATGAGTCAAGTTTTCTCGCCCCGCGAAAGCGGGGCAAAAAGACACTGCCCTAGCGAGGCGAAGCCGTCTGGGCTTTTTCTCGCTGGTCTGAGGCGCAGCCTCGCTAGGAGGAGCATCGTGAGACGCACATTGACAGCCCTCGGCATCGGGACGCTGGTGGCGGTGGTCCCGGTGTCGGCACATCATTCTTTTGCGGCGTATTACTTTGAAGATCAGTCGGTCACGCTCGAGGGCGTGGTCCAGGAATTCCAATTACGCAGCCCGCACGCCATCCTGATATTTGCCAGCCGCGATCGGGACGGACGATCGCAAACCTACGAGGCCGAGTGGGGCAATCCACGTCGCTTGACCGGCCAGGGCGTGACGAAGGACACGCTGAAGCCAGGGGATGCGGTGATCGTGACCGGCAGTCCCGGGCGGGTTGGCTCCGAGTACAAAGTGCACTTGAAGGGGATTCGGCGCCCGGCCGATGGATGGACCTGGAGCGGCGGCCGACGGTAGACCAGCGAACAGTCGTTCACATCGTCTTGCCTTACGCGTCGCTCAGCGCAGGTTGACCCGCTCGGGATGCGCGTAGAGGTTGAAGCGATCGCCGCGTACGAAGCCGAGCAGCGTGATGCCTGTGCGCTCGGCCAGCTCGATGGCCAGGCTGGAGGGCGCCGACACGGCGGCGACGAGCGGGAGTCCGCCGAGAAAGGCCTTCTGCACGATCTCGAACGATGAGCGGCCGCTGACAAACAGCAGCGAGTCCTCGAGCGGGAGACGACCGGCCATCAGCAGCCGGCCCAGCAGCTTGTCGACCGCATTGTGGCGGCCGACGTCCTCGGCGCTGAGCTCCAGGCGGCCGGCCGTGTCGAACACGCCCGCGGCGTGGAGGCCGCCGGTTTCCGTGAATGCACATTGCGCCCCGCGCAGCCGCTCCGGCAGTTGCCGAATGGTGTCGGTTGTGACGGCCCAGCGCGACGCGAGGGGCGGCGCGTCGACTTCGAGTGACTCCAGCGTACGGCGGCCGCACATGCCGCACGACGAGTTCATCGCCACCTGGCGGCGTTGGCCGAGCAGGTCGGGCACGAAGGCGGCGCGCCGAGGCGCGAGCGTGACGTTGACGACATTCGGCGCGCCGGCGTCTTTGATGCTGACGATGTCGTGCGCGTCGCGCACGACGCCTTCGGTGAAGAGAAAGCCGGCCGTCAAGTCCTGGTCGGCGCCAGGCGTGCGCATGATGACGGAGAACGGTTCGCCGTGGAGACGCACCTCGAGCGGCGCTTCCTCGGCGACGCGGTCGGTTGCCGGAGCGGTTCGCTGCGCGTCCGCCCGCAGCATATCCACCTGCACGACGCCTGAGACGGAAGACATGCGGTTGGATAATACAGCAGCCGGCCGCTTTGGACCGCTATACGGCCCCCAACGGGAATTTTGTACTCGTTGTGAATCCGTATAGCGGTCCTAGTGCCTCGACCGCGACATAGTGCTCCGCCGTTTGTAGCGGAAGACACGCCGAGCCTTGGCGGTGGTGAAACGCCAGATGATCTTCCGTCTCGCGCGATCAGCGCGCACGGTCCAGGCGCGCGTGCGATCGCGGAGGGCTTCGAAGGTATCGACACGATCCCGACCATGACACTCGCGAGACCACAGACTGGCTTCGATTTCCGCCGGGTTCAACCAGCTGCCGTGCTTGGGCGTGTAGTGCGGGGTGAAGCGCGCCCAGAGGGCCGCACCCTGCTTCGAGCCGAGGCCGCCGATGACCGTCGCCCGACAGTGCAGGTTCAAGTTGTCCATGATGAGATGAATCGTCTTGGCCGTCGGGTATCGCCGGGCGAGACGTTGGAGGGCGCGGACGAAGCGAGGCCCCTTCCGGTCGCGGGTCGCATGCGTCACGTGCCGGCCCGCCTTCGGCTCCACGATGCAGTAGATATTGGCAGTGCCCCGGCGGACGTACTCGTAGTCGGCGCGGGCAATCCGGCCAGGACGCATCGGGCGCCCCGGACGGCTCGCGCCGCGCAGCGCCACCGGGCGTTCATCGAAGCCGACGACGGGGTGCCGAGCATCGTAGGGGCGGGCGAGCACGTTCAACACGTCCTCCATGCAGTCGATGTAGTCAGCGTCCAGCTTCGGGACGCACCACATTTTTTTCCCGCCACGGCTTCAGCTCGTGGTGGGCCAGCACTTGCCGCACGGTCTCGCGGCCCACGTCGGCGACAATGCCTCGTCGTTTGGCCTCCTCGGTGGTCACGCGGATCGTCCACCGCGCATAGCCCGCGGGCGGCGGCGCACAGACCATCGCGACAATGGCCGCTTGTTGACGCATATCGAGGAGTTTCGGCGGCTTCGGCCGGGGATCGTCCGCCAGGGCTTCCTGCACCCCGCGATCGAGATAGCGCCAACCGACGCGCCGGACTTCCCGTGGGTACGTCCCCACGGCGGCTGCGACGTCGGCGAGCGTCCACCGCTCGTGGAGCAGTTCCAAGATCCGGATACGCTTCCAGGTGCGCGCCGACACCGCGCGCCCCTCGCGCGTCTGGTCGGCGAGGAACTGGCGATCCCTGGCACTCAAGCGGAGACCGGGGAAGCGCGGACGTGTGGATGAAGGTTTCATCCATAGTGTTAGATCACAACTGTCGATCCGTGGCAAGCACTCAGATCATCGCGCCGCGGTCGAGGCACTAGGCGCGCGGAGCGCGCCAAGAAGACACTGTTAACCAGCCAAGGGCATCACCGGGATATCAAAGGGCAGAGGCTCTTGGCTGGTGGACGAGCCGGCGCGCGAAGGGAGCCTCCGTCAGAGGCGCTGCGACCGGCAACTCAGGGGCTCTGATACTCTGCGAATGACTCGTCCGGCGCTCCTCGGAACTTGGCAAACGGATCTTCGGTCGGCGCGGAGTGGATGAACCACCAGAGTGCGGCCCAGAACGCAATCTTCCTCCAGTTGACCTTCGACATTTCCGCGACAATGGCTGAGACAAAGGTCCACTGAGGGGCAGATTTCATTGAACAGCCCTGCGGTAAGTGCTGAGTCCTGGGCACCTGGTGAACAGCACATGCGGGTTTTGATCCATTTGCCGGACCTTTGCTCTTACATTCCTGAGATCGTGACGTGAGGACGAGCTCGCCGCCTCCCTCACGGTGCCGCCGCCACAGGGCCGGTCTGCACCGCGACATGATAGCCGCTTTTCGTGGCAACCTTTCCAGCTCGCCACGTCTCGCGCGCGGGGCTCGAACGCCTGAACGAGTCTTCTCCGAAGGGGCTTCCGCTAGGAGGCGATCGAACACCTGAAGGCGCCAAGTGGTGCCAAGGTGTATTCTCTTCGCCTCAGCCAGCGAATCCGTGCCGTGGCATGTCGCGATGGCGACTTCCTACGTCTGATCTCGCTTCACCCTGAGTTACTATCTGCTCCACCCGCAGAGGAGGTCGGTGGAATGCGACACGGGTTTACCGGTTCGATTCTGATCGCGGCGCTGGTCTCACTGGCGGCCGTCACCGCCGCTGCGCAGACCGGCGCGATTCCACGGACGCCGGCCGGCCGGCCCAATCTGCAGGGCATCTGGCAGGTGCTCGCTCCCGCGGCGTGGGACATCCAGGACCACTCCCCGCGGCTGGGCGTGCCCGCCGGCCAGGGAGTCGTTGAAGGCAACGACCTCCCCTACCAGCCCGGGGCGCTCAAGCGGAAGCAGGAGAACTTCGCCAATCGGGCGACCGCGGATCCCGAGTCGAAGGGCTATCTGCCGGGCGTCCCGCGGATCATGTATATGCCGTTTCCGTTTCAGATCTTCCAGACGCCGACCCACGTGGCGATGACGTTCGAATACGCGCAGGGCGTCCGGATTGTCTATACGAACGGCACGCCGCACCCGAAGGGGCCGATCGAGTGGTGGCTCGGCGATTCCCGCGGCAAGTGGGACGGCGACACGCTCGTCGCCGATGTCGTCCACTTCACGGACCAGACGTGGCTCGATCGCGCCGGCAATTTTCACAGCGAGGCGTTGCATCTCGTCGAGCGCTATACGATGACGGGCCCCGACCACATCAACTATGACGTCACGATCGAAGACCCGAACGTCTTCACACGGCCATGGAAGATGAGTATGGTGCTGTACCGGCGAAAGGAACCGAACGTCCGGCTCCTCGACTACGTGCCCGGCCTCCTCATGGAGGAGGAAATCGGGGAGCAGGAACGTCGCAAGACGAATTAGCGGGGCCCCCCACGCGCGGATTGTGCGCGTTGGGGTGCTATTAGCGGGTGCTATTAGCGCAGGAGGTTGACGTGAATCCTCGTGTTGTCATCGCGGTGATGTCTCTTTCGGTGTTGGCGGTGGCGCCGCGCGTGGCCGCGCAGACGCCGGAACGGCCGCCGATCATCGCCGGATGCCCGACCGAGAATCTTGCGTGGCATACGTGCGCGCTCCAGAAGGCGAAGTCGTTCAATCCTCCCCGGACCCCGAGCGGCAAGCCCGACCTCCAGGGATACTGGCGCAGCCGGCTGACGCAGTCGTTCTCCGTCGAAGGCGTCGCCGAAAACCATCCCTTCGTCAAGGATCCCAACCAGCGGTGGGACGTCGGGGCTTCGGAGATCGTCGAGCCGCCGGACCGGAAGATCCCGTACCAGGCGTCGGCGGCGCGGATCGGCCGAGAAGGGACGAACTTTCGTGAGTACGTCGACCCGCGCACCCAGTGCTCGACTGCCGGCGTCCCGCGCCTCGCGCTGCAGGATCCCAGCCAGATCCTGCAGCCGCCAACGGACGATCATGTCCTGTGGCTCCATGAGGATCACCACCAGTTTCGCGTGATTGCGATGGACCAGCGCCCACCCGTGGGGAGGGATGTCACAACCTGGAACGGGCTGTCACGCGGTCGCTGGGCCGGCACCACCCTCGTCATCGAGACGGCCAATTTCAACGGCTACGCTTGGATAGACGACTCGGGCAACTTCTATACGAACAATGCGCGCACGACCGAGCGACTGACGATGGTCGATCCCAACACCATCCATTACGAGGCCACCATCGAGGACCCGACCATCTACACCCGGCCGTGGACGGTGGCGTGGGGATTGGTGCGCGACACCACGCCGGGTGGATACGAGCTCTACGAAGAGTCGTGCCGCGAAGGCGACCGCGACCTGCCCCTCATCCGCGAGCAGGGCTACAAGTTCTATTTCGGGGCCCCCTGGCGATTGCGGTAACGCAAGGACGCGTCATCGAAGCGCTGAAATCGTTGCACCGTATTTGACATGCGTGCGGCTCCCCGACAAGATGACGCGAGGATGTTGCCTCCCCGCGTGATCGTCAGCATGCTGATCCCCGCGCTCCTTGCAGGCGCCGTCGCGTGCGGGCGCGACAGCGGCTCCAGCCGCGTCATCAACATCGTGACCGCGCCGCCCGGCGGCAGCTGGTACGTGATCGGCGGCACGCTGGCGAGCATCATCAACGACGCCGTGCCCGGGGTGCGGGCCGTGGCCGAAGTGAGCGGCGGCGCTGAAGAGAACGTGCGGCTGGTCGGGACCGGTCAGTCGAATCTCGGGTTCGTCATCAGCAAGACGGCGCTGCAAGGGTATCAGGGCCAGGCGCCGTTCTCCCAGTCGTTCGCCGGTCTGCGGATGCTCCTCAGCAATCTCGACATCGGCCAGATCCACGTCGTCGTGCTCGAGGGATCACCGCTTGCCAACGTCTGCGACCTGAAGGGCCGCCGCGTCGGCGTAGGGCCGACCGGGCACGGCAGTCTCGCCAACCTGCGGGAGATCTTCTCCGCCGGCTGCGGTTTTACGTTCGACGGCATCACGGCGGTCTACCTGCCGTACGACCAGGCGCTCTCGGCGCTCGGCGACGGACGACTTGATGCCGCCGTCCTCTACGTCTCACCGCCGATTCCGGCGATCGCAGAGTTCGGCGCGACACGCAAGTTCCGCCTGCTGCCGTTGACCGAGGCGGCGCGCGACGCTGTGATCGCGAAGTACGGTTACTACTTGAAAACGACCATCCCGGCCGATGCCTATACCCATCTCACGGCCGACGTGCCGGTTGTCGGCACCTCCAACGGCCTGATGGTCAGCGCAGAGCTGCCGGAGGACCTGGTGTACCAGATCACGAAGGCGACCTTCGACAACATCGACCGGTTCCGCGGCAGCTACCCCACGATCGTCGACTTCTCGCTGGAGGTCGCAGCGAAAGGCGGCCTCATTCCCTACCACGACGGCGCGATTCGCTACTACCGCGAGCGGGGCGTGTGGCCCGAGTCCTCCTCATAGGCGCCTCCGCGTTCGCGCTCTACGCGAACGCCACGACCACAATCGCCCCTGAATACAACCGGATGGTCCACTGGGGGCTGATGGGGGCCGTCGCGCTGCTCACGTACGGCCGTGCGACGGCCGCGCCCGCACGGGCGGCAGATTGGGCGCTCGCCGCGTTGCTCGGGGCCTCGACGATCTTCCTGATCATCGATTACCCCACCTACATCCAGCGCACCGGCATCGTCACGACGGCTGAATTGGTCGCCGGCGTCGTCATGGTCGTCCTTGTCCTCGAGGCGACGCGAAGGGTCGTCGGCTGGTTCCTCGTGCTCATGGTCGTCGTGACGCTCGCATATGCCCTGCTCGGCCAGCATCTCACGGGTCTTTTCGCACACCGCGGGTACGACCTGTCGCGACTCGTTGGATCGCTGTACCTGGGAAGCAACGGCATCTACGGCCTGCCGATCGAGATCTCGGCGACGTTCGTGATCATGTTCGTGCTGTTCGGCGCGCTGCTGGGTCGATCGGGCGGCGACCGCTGGTTCATGGATCTGGCGCTCGCGCTGATCGGTCGGCTCCGCGGCGGCCCGGCGATCGGCGCAGTCATCTCGAGCGGGCTGATGGGCATGATCTCCGGTTCGCCCGTCGCCTGCGTCGTCACGGTCGGCAATTTCACCATTCCGCTGATGACGCGGTCAGGGTTCGGACGGGAATTCGCGGGTGCGACGGTGGCCGTCGCCTCCACCGCGTCGATGTTTACGCCGCCGCTGATGGGCGCCGGCGCTTTCCTCATCGCGGAATACCTCCAGGTGCCGTACAGCGAGGTGGCGAAGGCCGCGATCTTGCCTGCCGCCCTTTTCTATGTCGCCCTCGTGGCGACCGTCTATCTCTGGGCGATGCAGCGCGGCATCGCGCCCGACACAGAGACGCCGCTGCCAATGATCGGACGTACGCTCGCGGAGTACGGGCACATGGTGCCGCCGGTCGTGGCGTTGGTGGCGCTGATCTTCATGGGCCGGAGCCTGATGCAGGCGGCGTTCTGGTCGATCATCCTGACGCTGGCATGCTCGCTCGTCCGGTCGCATACGCGTGTCGGGCTGACGCGCCTTCTCGGCGCGCTCGAAGAGGGCGCGCGCGGCGTCGTGGCGATTGCAGTTGCGTGCGCAGCCGCCGGCATCATGGTCGGCATCATCAACCTCACTGGGATCGGGTTTACGCTCTCCGCCACGCTGACGAACCTCGCGCAGGGACAGCCGCTGCTCCTGCTCGTGCTCATCATGACGGCTGCGCTCTTGCTCGGCACGGCGCTTCCGCCTACGGCTGTCTATCTCGTGCTGGTCGGACTCAGTGTGCCGGCGATGACCACGGCGGGGTTCGAGCCAATGGCGTCACACTTCTTCATCTTCTTCTTCAGCTCGATGGGAGCCATCACGCCGCCCGTGGCGCTGGCCGCCTACGCCGCGGCCGCGATCTCCGGCTCGGAGATCAGCCGGACGGGGTGGCTGGCGTTCCGGCTCGGGCTCGCCGGCTATCTCATTCCGTTTCTCTGCATGTACTACAGCGGGCTGCTGCTCGTCGGCGCAATCGGCGACGTGCTCTGGGCGCTGAGCGTGGCACTCGCGCTGATTGTCGCCACGTCAGTCGCGATTCATGTGATCAACGGCCTGATCGATCGGACGCGGCCGCGCGAGGCGAATCCGGAGGGCCCCGCCCTACGTACGTAACCCGGCGATCACCCGCTCGGCGCGCTGCAGTTCCGCGCGGCGCTGCCTCGAAGTAGCCGAGAAGCGCAGGATGTGGAACTATTCAGGCAAGCTCGTCATGTCAGTGATGCCCGCCGTGCTCGCCGAGTCAACGGCAGTCGCAGGGACGATCGCGCGCGGAGGATAGGCGGCCGGTGGCAGCGGCTTCGTCGCATCGATGACGGCTGCCGTGATCATCCGCGGCGTGCGTGTGCCGTCCTGGTGATATTCCCACCCGACCGGCAGCAGGCCGCCTGGGCCTGACCACCGCGGAATCACGAGCAGATCGCGCGCGGCGTCGAAGCGCGTCCCGATCGCCCACATCACGTCGCCGTCGTTGAATACGTTGATGTCGTCATCGACGACGACGATCATCTTGAGGTTTTCGGGCTCGGTGTTGAGCGCGGCGAAGGCGGCCTTCTTGACTTCGGCGTCGCGCGTTTTCTTGATCGACAGATAGCAGTGCATGCGGCTGTGCGCCGGGACGTTGACGGCGCGCAGACCCGGAACGATCGCTTTCACGTTCCTGTAGATGCTCCCCATCCGCGGCAGGCTGCCGAGCACCAGGTGCTCGCGGTTCGCCGAGAACACGTCGTAGTAAATCGGGTTGCGGCGCATCGTGATTGTCGTCACGCGGATGACGGGCTTCGGCCCCTCGGCCGTGTAGTGCCCCGGCCATTCACCGAACGGCCCCTCATGCCGTCGCTCGTGCGGGATGACGTCCCCTTCGATGACGATCTCCGCACGCGCCGGCACGGGCACGTCGCACGTCTCGGCACGCGTGACGTCCACCGCCTCGCCCAGCAGCCCGCCCGCGGCGTCGTACTCGCCGCCGATGCCGGGGAGGCGCGACACCGCGCCCATGACGACCGCCGGATGGTGGCCGATCGCAATCGCAATCGGCGCCGGCTGTCCGCGCTCCTCGTACCGCCGGTAGATGTAGTTGCCGTGATGCCCGTCGATGAACCACACTCCCAACTCGTTTCTGCCGTACACCTGATGTCGATAGAGACCGGCGTTGACCTTCCCCGACTCGGGATCGCGCATGATGCCGATGCCGCTCGTGATGTACGGCCCGCCGTCGAGCTCGTTGTGCGTGAGGAGCGGGAGCTTGCCGAGATCGACCTGGTCGCCGGTCCAGACCTGCTCCTTCACGGGCGCGGACTCGCGCGGCACTTCGCGCGCGGGAATCGGGTTCGTCATCCGTTCGCCGAACGCCGGCACCATCTCCTCGAGCGTCGTGTCGAGCGCCACAGCGAGGCGCTCGTACGTCGCAGTGAGGTTCAGCACGAGCGGAATGCAGCTCCCGCCGATCTTCTCGAAGTACAGCGCGGGATACTGGTTGTCGCGGGCGAAACGCCCGGCGATTGCTGTGGCGCCAAAGCGCGGGTCGACCGGGGCTGACACGCACTTCACCTCTCCGGGACGCGCGGTGATCAGGTCGCGAATGAACGTGCGGAGGTCCTTCGGCATCGCTATGCCAACTTCTCCTCGGCCGGCGCCGTGTCGGTCACCAGGTCCCGGATGAGCGGCCGCTTCGGCAGCGGGCCAACGGTCACACCGGCCGGCGTCAGCCACGCGGTGCACGTGTATTCGACGCGTCCGTCGACGAGCGCCATGCACGTGTGGCAGGCGTTCGCGTTGATGCAGCTGTAGCGAATCGCCAGGCTCGAGTCGACGTGCGCGCGGATCCAGCGCAGCGCGTCGAGCACCGACATGCCCTCCTCGAACGGCACCTCGTACCGCTCGAAGCGGCCGTCCTCGGCGCCGCCCCGCCATACGCTCAGCGTGGTCATGCGGACGGTCATGCGGTCTGTACTCCCGATCGGACGACCGGACTCCAGTGGCATTTCATCGCGCCGGCATCGAACGACACGAGCTGATTCCTCTCGAGCCCGGGAACCATCTGCGTCGCGTCGAGGCGCTGATGGGCGCCGCGACTCTCGGTCCGATGGAGCGCCGAGAGCACCACCGCTTCGGCGCTCCCGAGCATCGCCCGCAGCTCGTACCAGTCCTGGACGTCGAGATTGAACACGTCGCCGTCAGCGATCGCCAGGTCCGGCAGCTCGCGCCGTAGCGCGTGAATCCGCGCCAGGGCGTGATCGAGACCCTCTCGGGATCGAGACGGTCCCGCCTGTTCCCACATGACGTCCTGCAGCTCGGTCTGGACCACGCCGGGCGCGCGACCGCGTCCCTTCCGCGCGCGGAGATCGGCGAACTCGGCGCGGGTGCGTTCTGCATACGCCGATGACCATCCCGGATCGGCGCCGGCTGCCATCTCGGCCGCAAAGTGCCCGGCGCGTTCGCCAAACACCATCGCCTCGCTGATCGCGTTCCCCGACAGCCGATTCGCGCCGCCCGGGCCGCCGACGGCCTCACCTGCGGCGAAGAGGCCGCCGATACGCGTTTCGAGCCGCTCGTCCACCGCGATGCCGCCCATGTGGTAGTGCGCGGTCGGCGCCACCTCCACCGGCATGCGCGTCAAATCGATTCCGTTCGCGAGCAGCCGATCGATCACTGGACCAAACGCGCTCCGCAGCGTCGCCTCGGGCAGGTGGCGAAAATCGAGGTACACGCCGCCGTGCGGCGACCCACGGCCGGCCTCGACCTCCTTGAGGATCGCGTATGACGCGAGATCGCGC
>JBOGIR010000034.1:0-1659 GCA_050742335.1 Vicinamibacterales bacterium
AACAGGAAGACACTGTGAGCATAGTGGAGACGTCGTTGCGAAATGCGCGCCGCAAGGTCATACGCGAGCACATCCGCCAGGAAAGCACCCAGGACCTGAAGGGACTGCTCGCCGGGATGACGAAGGACTGCGTCTGCGCCGTCAACATTTCTCCGCGGCCGTTCGTCGGCCCGAAGGCGGTCGCGGATCGCTACCTGCAGCAGTGGCGCGGCTTCCCGGATTTCAAGGTCCGCGTCAGGCGCATCGTTGCGGAGGGGACTGACTACGTCGTCACGGAGAACGAGTGGCGGGGAACCCATCGCGGCCCGTTCTTCGGCTTCGCGCCCACCGGGAAGCGCGCGAAAGTGCGGGCCTGCGTTCTCTGGGAATTTCGCGGCAGCCGTCTCCGCGCGGAGTACGTTTACTTCGACCTTGCGACCGTACTTTCGCAGGTCGGCGTTCTCGACCTGAAAAAGCTTGCTGCCGCGTCCGCCCGGCGGGGCCGACGCAAACGGTAACGCTGGCGACTGACGGCTGACGACTGAAACCTAGTCGATCTTCACGCCCGCGACCTTGATCAGCTTCGCGAACTTGTCGCTCTCTTCGCGCAGGAACTTGCCGAGCTCTTCCGGCGTCGTGCCGATCGTGTCCAGTCCCAGCTCATCGAGCTTCGCCTTCACGTCCTGCAGCTTCAATGCGCGGTTGATCTCCGCGTTGAGCGTGCCGATGACCGCCGCAGGCGTGCCCCGCGGCACGAAGTAAGCGAACCAGTTCGTGGCGACGACACCGGGCGCCCCCGCCTCGATCATGGTCGGTACGCCGGGTGCCGCTTGCGAACGCCTGGTGGAAGTGACGGCCAGCGCCCGCAGCCTGCCCGCCGTCACGTGGGGCATCGACGGCGGCATGCTGGAGAACGTCATCGGTATGTGGCCGCCCACGAGCTCGGGGACCACGGCGCCCACGCCCTTGTACGGCACGTGCACCATGTCGAGCTTGAAGGTGATCTTGAGCAGCTCGGCCGCGAGGTGATGGACGCCGCCGGTGCCGGCGGAGCCGTAGCTGAGCTGGCCGGGCCGCGCCCTCACCAGCGCGACCAGCTCCTTCACCGATTTCACCGGCAGCGACGGATGCACCACGAGGATCAGCGCCGACGCCGTGGCGAGCGACACCGGGGCGAAATCCCGCAGCGCGTCGTACGGCATCTTCTGCAGGTGCGGCAGGATCGCGGTCTCGGCGGGCGTCGCGATCAGCACCGTGTAGCCGTCGGGCGCTGCCTTGGCGACGATGTCCGCGCCGATCACCCCGCCTCCACCGGAGCGGTTTTCCACGATCATGGACTGCCTGAAGGCATCGTTCAGCTTGACGCCCAGCGTGCGCGCGGTGATGTCGGTCGCACCGCCGGGGGCGAACGGCACCACCACGCGGATCGGTTTCGCCGGGTAGACCTGCGCCAGCGCGCCGCCCGCTGCCCCGATGACGCCGCAACACGCAACCGTCAGAATCGCCTTGCCCGATCGAAACATGTCGCCTCCCGCGGCTGCCCTGGTTATCTTGCGGTGCCTCCCGGTCCTGCCGGGGTTCTTGTGGCGTACCGGCACGACGTTCACGCCGGCCACGTTCTTCAGGTATCTTACCAACTAATGGATTTCCCGGTGAGGTGGCGAGATGGCGATAGTCAGA
>JBOGIR010000035.1:0-2013 GCA_050742335.1 Vicinamibacterales bacterium
GGCCACGCAGTACGCAGACGTTGCGGCGTCGGCAGGGAGCAACCCCCCGACCGTGGCGCCTCGCGAACGCGATGCCGCCGAAGCGTCGCCGGTCGTGCGACCGGCCGCAGCCGGCCATCCGCGGATGTCGGGGAGCCGGGTGAACTGAGAGCCCGCAGGCCTTCAGATGCCGATCAGGGACATCGCGCTCACGGTCTTCATCCTCGGGACCTTGCCGTTCATCCTGCGCCGTCCGTGGATCGGGGTGCTCGTGTGGACGTGGATCGGGCTCATGAGCCCCCACAGACTGACATGGGGTTTCGCCTACGACTTCCGCTTCGCGCAGATCGTGGCGATCGCGACTCTCATCGGTGTCCTGTTCTCGCCCGAGCCCAAGCGATTCCCGGTCACCCCAGTGACCGTCACGCTGCTGGCATTCATTGCATGGATGTGCGTCAGCACGGTCTTCGCGCTCTACCCGGACGCCGCGTGGGAGCAGTGGCAAAAGGTCATCAAGATCCAGTTCATCGTCGTGCTGTCGCTCGTTTTGATGCAGGATCGAGAGCGCATCAAGTGGCTCGTGTGGGTGGTCGTGGCCTCGATCGGCTTCTACGGCGTAAAGGGCGGGATCTATACGCTGACCGGCGGTGCGTCTACTGGCATGGTCCTCGGGCCGCGCGGCACCTTCATCGCCGGGAACACCGAGATTGCCCTGGCGATCACGGTCGTGGTGCCGCTGATGGCGTACCTGGTGATGATCAGCGAGCAGCGCTGGCTGAAGTGGGCTCTGGGCGTCGGGATCTGCCTTTGCGCCGCGGCCGTGATCGGGACGTACTCCCGCGGGGGGTTTCTGGCGATCGCCGCGATGGCTGGCTTCCTGTGGCTCAAGAGCAGGAAGAAGGTACTGCTCGCCCTCGCGGTGCTCCTCGTTGCGTCGATCGTTCCCTTCGTCATGCCGGAGAGCTGGTTCGACAAGATGCGGTCGATCACCGCATACGAGCAGGACAGCTCGGCAATGGGCCGGCTCAACGCCTGGGGCTTCGCGCTAAACCTCACGAAGGAGCGTCCCTTGACGGGAGGAGGTTTTGAGGCGTTCTCCCCTGAGGCCTTCCGGGCGTGGGCGCCGAACCCGGCGAATTTCCATGACGCGCACAGCATCTGGTTCGAGGTCCTCGGAGAACACGGCTTCGTCGGACTGGCGTTGTTCTTGCTGCTGTGGGTGCTGACGTGGATGCTGGCGCGTAGCATCATCCGATCGTGCAAATCTGCACCCGAGTTGCGCTGGGCGCGTGATCTTGCTGCGATGGTGCAGGTGAGCTTGATCGGCTATTGGGTGGGCGGCACGTTCCTGGGTTTGGCGTACTTCGATCTCCCGTACGTTCTGATGTCCATACTGGTTCTCACGAAGTGCGTTCTCGCGAGGGATACACGCGCCGAGGGGCAATCGGCAGCCAGCGGCATCGTCGCCCCGACCTCGCCGATCGGTGTGGCCTCTGAATCGAGACGATAGAACCCCGGTTCACACGACGGTAACCCCTAGCTAGCTGCCGGCGTACCGCGGCGCCTTGGCCGCGAGCCAGTGCTCGAGCATAATCAGGATCCACACCATCTCGCCGTAGTAGCCTGGATGCTCGGCGAGGCGGTGATCGATCAGCTCATCGAGAAACTCGATCCTGACGATTCCGCGACCCCGCAGGCTTCGCAGCGCGTCGGACACCAGCCCGTGCAGTCCTCTGTGCTGCGTCAGCCACACGCCGAACGGCAGGCCGAAGCCGTGCTTGCGCTTGGCGATAATCTCGTCCGGCAGGAACCCCCTCAAGGCTTCTTTGAAGAACCAGCGGAGTTTGAAGCCCTTGAGTTTGAGCTCCGGTGCGAGCCGGACAGAGAAGTCGACGACCTCCTCGCCCAGGAACGGAAAACCCACCGCGATGCCGGCGAGCGCGCTCGTCTCGACGACCTTCGGCAGGTCGTTGTCGGCAAGCGTGTACTTCCAGTCGTAGGCGAGCATCCGGTTAATGAGGGACGAGGCATCGC
>JBOGIR010000036.1:0-9302 GCA_050742335.1 Vicinamibacterales bacterium
CGACGCAGATGCCATCCGAGAAATGGAAAACGACCCAGCGACTCCTTGGCAATGATGCGCAGCTGAAACGGCAGCGACCAGAACAGGATTGGAATGTCGTAAATGCTCTGGTGGTTGGCGACGAAGACATAGGTCCGGCCAGGCTCGAGGCGATCGAGCCCGCTCACCTCGACCCTCACCCCGGTCGTGCGAAGAATCAGGCGAGACCAGGTGCGCGCGCACCAATGCGCAAAGTGCCCGCCCCGCTCGAACACACTCGACGCGAGCGAGAGCGTGCCGAGCACGATCGTGTACACCGAGATGGCGGGAATGAGAAAGAAGACGGTCCGCCACCAATGGTATGGAGGAATTCTGTACGTCAAATGTCAAAAGGCAACGACCTATTTCCCGGCCGCCGCCGCACCCGGTGGCACTTGCGGTCGCACGCGATTGTCCGCAACCGCAGGTGCCGGGGCACCGACAACCTGACCCGCTGCAGCGGGATCGATGAACCGTCCGAAGATCATCTTGCCGGCGGTCGTCTGGAGGACGCTCGTCACCACCACGTCAATGGTTCGGCCAATCAACTTGCGCGCGTTGTCCACGACGACCATCGTGCCATCGTCGAGGTAGGCGACCCCCTGGTTGTACTCCTTGCCTTCCTTCAGGATGAACACCTTCATCAGCTCGCCCGGCAGCACCACGGGCTTGAGCGCATTCGCCAGCTCGTTGATATTGAGCACCTCGACGCCGCGGAGCTGTGCAACCTTGTTGAGGTTGAAATCGTTCGTGACGATCTTGCCCTGCAGCGAGCGGGCGAGCTCGATGAGCTTCAGGTCCACTTCGCGGATGTCGGGGAAGTCGACGTCGGACACCATCACGTCGACGCCGGACATCTTCTGCACCTTCTGCAGGATGTCGAGCCCGCGCCGGCCGCGGTTTCGTTTCATCGAGTCCGACGAATCCGCCACGAGCTGCAGCTCTTTCAGGACGAACTGCGGGATGACCAGGGTGCCGTCCACGAACCCGGTTTCGCAGATGTCAGCAATGCGGCCGTCGATGATGACGCTCGTGTCCAGTACCTTGTAGCGCCGGCGGGGCCCGGCGGACCGGAACAGCCCGATCAGGTTGGAGGGCTCGAGCCATTCACCCTTGCGCGCGCCGAGGACCAGCCCGAGGTAGGGCAGCGCGAGCAGAATCAGGGTGTGCAGAAAGACGACCCGATCGTCCCCGAGGTTGGCCCAGTACAAGGCGTCGCCGAGCACCTTGGCCGCGCCCAGCCCGATGGCACCGCCAAGCAGCGCGCTGAGCACATGCGTGACCGGCGCGGTCCTGAGCCGCATTTCGAGCAGGACGATCAGCGCGGCCAGCACGGCGCCAAAGACGACGTCCGGCACGAGACCGCCAGCCGCGAAAGGCTGGAACAGATACGCCGAATACGCAACCGCCGCAACGAAGACCGCACGCGCGAGAATGAACCAGACCATCACGCCCCCCAAGGGAAGACCCTCTATGAATGCTGGAACCTTAGAGCCGCGCGCGAAGAAAATCAAGTGAGGAGCTGATCGAGCGCCTCTCCGACCGTCCGGACGCCTACCAGCTCGCAGCCGTCTGTCTGCAGCGACGGATCACGTGAGTCGATATTCGCAGCCGGCATCACAATCCGTGTAAACCCCATCTGGACGGCTTCCCGGACGCGCAACGGAGCCTGAGGAATGCCGCGAATTTCGCCGCTCAGCCCCACTTCGCCGAACACCGCCGTCGAGGCCGCAAGGCTTCGGTTGCGGACGCTCGACGCGACCGCGGCCACGACACTCAGGTCCGCGGCTGGCTCCTCCACGTTCATGCCGCCTGCGATATTCACGTAGACGTCGTCGCCTGCCAGGGCCAACCCCGCTCGTTTTTCGAGGACGGCCAGAAGCAGAGACACGCGATTCTGATCGAGCCCGATCGCCATGCGTCGTGGGTTGCCGTACGTGCTGGCGCTGACAAGCGCCTGCACCTCGACGAGGATGGGTCGCGACCCCTCGACGCAACACAGGACGGCGGACCCTGGCGACCCCGACGCGCGCTCCGCGAGGAACAGCTTCGAGGGATTGGCCACGGGGCGGAGGCCGGCGCCTGTCATCTCGAAGACGCCGAGCTCGCTCACCGCGCCGAAACGATTCTTGACGGCGCGAACCACGCGGTGAGCATGATGGCGCTCGCCCTCGAAATACAGCACGGTATCGACCACGTGTTCGAGCACCTTGGGCCCGGCGAGGCTGCCGTCCTTGGTGACATGTCCGACAAGCACGATGGGAATGTTCCGGCCCTTGGCGGCGAACAGAAACTGCGTGGCGGCCTCGCGCACCTGGCCGATGCTCCCGGGCGCCGACTGAAACTTGATGGAAAAGACCGTTTGCACCGAGTCGACGACAACGAGCGCGGGCCTGAGCCGGGCAATCTCCTCGAGGATCCGTTCGAGACCGGTCTCAGAGAGAAGATAGAGCGGGGCTTCGCGGACGCCAAGCCGATCGCCGCGGCTCTTGATCTGGTGCTCCGACTCCTCGCCCGAGGCGTAGAGCACCGGGCCGGCCTCCCGCGCAAAATGTGCGGCCGCCTGCAGCAGCAGCGTCGACTTGCCGATGCCCGGCTCGCCCCCGAGCAACACCAGAGACCCGGGGACAATGCCGCCGCCGAGCACGCGATCGAACTCGTCGATCCCGGTCGACAGGCGCACCGCGTCGGCGATGTCGACATCGGCGTACAACTTGGCCGACCCGCCCGCGCCGAGCTGCGCGTACCGGTTGGCCGCGGCCCCCGCCGCGGCAGGCGATTCGCCGACGCGCTCTTCCACCAGCGAGTTCCACGCGCCGCATTCGGCGCAGCGCCCCATCCACTTGGGCGCCTGTGCGCCGCACTCCTGGCAGACGAAGACGACCTTCTCCTTCATTTACACGTATTGTCGTTCAATCCTCGCCCCAATCCGACACACGATCTCGTACGGGATGGTACCGATGGCCGCCGCCATCTCGCGGACGTCGATCCGCTGCCACGACTCGTCGCCCTGCTGCCCGATGAACACGACTTCGTCCCCTGGCTGCACATTGTCGAGGTCCGTGACGTCGACTGTCATCATGTCCATCGACACGGCCCCCACGATGGGCACGCGGCGGCCGCGCACGAGCACGTACCCGCGCCCTTCGAGCCGCAGATCGAGCCCGTCGGCATAACCCGCCGGTACCACCGCGATCGTCGTCGGCGCGGCGCTGGTGAAGCGGGACCCGTATCCAACTGCTTCGCCGGGACGCAGGCCCTTCACGGCGACGACGCGGCTGGTCAGGGACATCACCGGTTTCAGCGGCATGGTCGACGCCAGCGGCGGCGGTACGATGCCGTAGAGCAGCAGCCCGGGTCGCACGACGTCGTACCACACGCGCGAGTCCCGCAGCAGCGCGGCACTGTTTGCCGCGTGTCGCAGGACCTTCGTGTTGACGTGGCCGATCGCCTCCTCGAATCTGCGGCGTTGCTCGTTGAACAGCGTGTGTCCGGGGTCGTCAGCCGTCGCGAAGTGCGTGTACACGCCTTCGAGACGCAGATGTGGGCTGCGCAGCACGTCGGGCAGCGTGCGGCGCAGATTGTCGTGCCGGAAGCCAAGCCGGTTCATGCCGGTGTCGATCTTCAGATGGTACCCGCAGGTCGTGCTTCTCCTGGCCGCAGATGCCTCCACCGCCCGCGCAGCCGACGGCGTGGAGACGGTCGGCGTGAGCGCGAATTCGAACAGACCGTCGAGATCGCTGACGCTCAAGGCGCCGAAGACGAGAATCGGACGCGTGACGCCTGCCCGCCGCAGGACGATCCCTTCTTCGATGTCGGCGCACGCCAGCATCGTCGCGCCCGCCTGCTCGAGCGCCAGGGCCACACGTGCCGATCCGTGCCCGTACGCGTTGGCCTTGACGACGGCGATGATGGCAGGAGGCGACTCCCGGCCGGAGGCTGACTGAAGAAACTGCTGGATCGCGCGAAAATTCGACTGCAGCGCCGCCAGATCGACGCGCGCGACGGTGCTGCGAACCATCTAGGCGGTTTGAGCGAGATTGGCGAATCTCGTCTGCTCGCGCAGGAACGCCAGCCGCACGACGCCCGTCGGGCCGTTGCGTTGCTTGGCGACAATGAGCTCCGCGGTGCCCGCATCCGGATGATTCGGATCGCGGTTGTACGCGTCCTCGCGGTAGATCATGATGACCACGTCGGCGTCCTGTTCCAGCGCGCCCGATTCGCGAAGGTCCGAGAGCTGCGGCCGATGATCGGACCGCGACTCTGGGGCGCGACTGAGCTGCGACAGCACGACGATCGGTACATTCAGCTCCTTGGCGAGCCCCTTGAGCGATCTGGAGATCGCGCCGAGCTCGAGCGTGCGGTTCTCGAAGCGGCCGCGCGTGCTCATCAGTTGAATGTAGTCGACCACGAGGAGGCTCAAGCCGTGTTCCGCCTTCAGGCGGCGCGCCTTGGCGCGCATCTCGAGGACGCTGACCCCGGCGGTGTCGTCGACATGCAGGTGCATCGCGTTCAGCGTTTCGAGCGCGTGCGAGATACGACCGTAATCCTTCTGCCCGATGGCGCCCGTCATCAACCGATGGCTGTCGATCTGCGCTTCCGACGTCAGCAGGCGCAGGAACAGCGACTCCTTCGACATTTCGAGGCTGAACACGCCAACGGTGTGGCTGGCCTGCAGCGCGACGTGCTGCGCCATGTTCAACGCCAGACTCGTCTTTCCCATCGAGGGACGCGCCGCGACGATGATCAGGTCGCCCGCCTGAAAGCCCCGCGTCATGGTGTCGAGGTCGACAAACCCGGTGGGCACGCCGGTCACGAGCCGTTTGTGCTCGAAGAGCTGCTCGATCTTGGGATAACTCTCCCGCACGAGATCGCTCATCGGCATGAAGCCGCCCTTCAGCCGATCGTCGGCCACGGCGAAGATGGCGCTCTCGGCTTCGTCCAGAATCACATCGGATTCCTGGTCGGCTTCGTAGGCGTTGGTGAGGATCCTGTTCGCCGCGAAAATCAGATTGCGCAGCGTGGCTTTTTCCTTGACGATCCGCGCGTAGTACTCGACGTTGGTGGCCCGCGGCACACCGTCGGCCAGCGAGGCGATGTAGGCCGGCCCGCCGACGTCATCGAGCTCGCTGTTGCGAACGAGCTCCTCCTTGAGCGTGACGAAGTCGATGGCCTGTCCGCGCTCGCTCAGCGCCACCATCCGATCGAAGATGCGGCGGTGGGCGTCGCGGTAGAAGTCGCGCGCGTCGACGACCTGCGCCGCCAGATTGAACGCGTCGTTGTGCACGAGGATGGCGCCCAGGATCGAGCGCTCGGCTTCGAGGTTGTGCGGAAGCGTACGTTCCGCAGCCGCAACGACAGTGTCGGCCATGAAGGGGAAACCGCAGGAGAGGAAAGCAGCAGTGTAGCAGAATCCGTGATAGGCTCCCGCGCGATTCATGCAGCCCGCGCCCCTATCTTCAACTTTTCCCGACGCCTCGATGGCGTGGTACCGCACGATCCGTCCCGATCAGTGGCGCGTACTCGTCGCCGCAAAGTTAGGGTGGATGCTCGATGCCATGGATTTCATGCTCTACGCGATGGCGATCGGGCAGCTGCGGACCTATTTCGGCTTCGACGACGCGACCGCCGGCATGCTGGGCACGATCACGCTGGTGATGTCGGGCGTCGGCGGCGTGCTGTTCGGTTACGTCGCCGATCGCCTTGGCCGCGCGCGCGCGCTCATGGCCACCATCCTCTTCTTCTCCGTCGCATCGCTCGGCGCCGCCTCGTCTCAAAGCGTGATGCAGCTCCTGATGTGGCGCGCGCTCCTGGGCATCGGGATGGGCGGCGAGTGGGCGTCGGGCGCTGTGCTGATCAGCGAAACGTGGCCGCCGGCGCATCGCAACAAGGCGATCAGCATCATGCAATCTGGTTGGGCGATCGGCTACATCATCGCAGCCCTGATGGCGGCCTTGGTACTGGGCGCGGAGGGCGCCGGGCCGGACGCCTGGCGGTGGCTCTTCGTCATCGGCGTCGCGCCTGCGCTCTTCACCTTGTGGATTCGGCGCAACGTCCCCGAGCCTGAGGCGTGGACGAAGCGCGTGGCAGCGGCGGCGCACGTCGGCAATCCGTTCACGGTGATTCTCGGGCCGGGCCTGAGACGTCGAACACTGCTGATCATCCTGCTCGGATCGGCTGTGCAGTTTGCCTACTGGGGCATCTTCTTCTGGTTACCCGCGTTTCTCGCCCGCCCGGTCTCGCAAGGCGGCGCCGGCATGGGCGTGGTTGGGTCGCTGGGATGGATCGTCCCGGTCCAGATCGGTGCGTACCTGGGCTATCTCACCTTCGGCTTCATCGCGGACCGTCTGGGCCGGCGGCGGACGTTCATTCTGTTCATGCTGGCAGCGGCGTTGCTGGTGCCGATCTACGGACAGATGGCCAGAAACCCGACGATCCTCATGCTGCTCGGCCCGGTGCTCGGCTACTTCGGGCATGGCTACTTCAGCATGTTCGGCAGCTTCATCGCGGAACTGTACCCGACGGCGGTTCGGGCGACGGCCCAAGGCACCAGCTACAACATCGGACGGATGGCGGGCGCCGTGGCACCGTACACGATCGGCGCAGTGGCCACGCTGCCCGGCATCGGCATCGGCCTCGCGATGGCCACCACGTCCGCATTCTTCCTGCTTGGGGCAGGGCTCATCTTCACGCTGCCGGATCGGAGCGGCCAGGAACTGGAGGCCTGAACAAGAACAAGTACGTACCCCAAACACGTACGTAGTGGCCGGCTTCAGCCGGACCCCGATTCAGCTGGACCCGATTCAGCCGGATGCCGGCCTCAGTTTCCTTTGAGGATGTCAAGAGGACTCCGCGCCGGGTTGCGGAGCTCCTTGACGACGTGGGTATAGATCATCGTCGTCTCGACGTGCGCGTGGCCGAGGTACTCCTGAATTTGCCGGATGTCGACGCCGTTGAGCAGGAGGTGCGTTGCGAAGCTGTGGCGCAGCGTGTGTACCGAAATCGGCTTGTGAATCTTCGCCCGGGCCGCGGCGACCTTCACGGCCTTCTGGATGACCGAGTCGCTCATGTGGTGGCGACGTACGATGACGGCGCGGGGATCGGTCGACAACGTGTGACTGGGAAAAACCCAGAACCAACCCAGCTCACGACCGGCGTTGGGGTACTTGCGTTCCAGTGCCTCGGGCATCCAGACTCCGGCAAGACGTGACTCGCGGTCCGCCCGATACCGCGTCTCGGCGCGCCCCAGGTGCGCCCGGAGCTCGTCGCGACCCCGCTCGGCCAGCAAGGTCGATCGGTCCTTGGCGCCCTTGCCGCCGCGAACGAAGATCAGTCCCTGGTCGAAATCGAGATCCTTGATCCGCAGCTCGCAACATTCCGAGACCCGTAGTCCGCCTCCGTAGATCAACGCGGCCATCAACCAGGTCGTCCCGCGCAGGGCTCCCAGCAGCGCGGCGGTCTCAGGCATGCTGAGCACGACAGGGAGATGGGTGCCTCGCTTGGCCCTGGTGGCCAGCGCCAAACCCTCGACCTCGACGCCGAGCACCTCGCGGCACAGGAACAGCACCGCGCTGAGCGCCTGATTCTGGGTGCTGGCGGAGACGCGTTGGTGGACCGCCAGGTGGGTCGCGTAATCCCGTACGGCCTCGGACGCCACGCGCGGGTGGGGCACGCCTTGGCGCTCGGCCAAGTAGGCGAAGAACCGCCGGACCCAGTCAGCGTAGGTGCACTCAGTGCGATAGGATGCGATAGGAGTAGTGACGGGTGCGGAGGCGGCGCCGCAGCTGTTCGAGTGCCGCAGTGGACTCGCGTGGCCGCGCTCATCGACGACGGCGCTCGGCGGCTTGCGATGCCAGTCGGTCCGATCGAGGAAGTTGACGAAGTAGATGCGGAGGGCGTGTTCCGCCTGGCGCATTTGCCAGTCCTCACATCGGCCGTCGCGCTCGAGATCTTCGCAGAATCGGCGTACTTGGTCCGCCAACGGCTCGTCTGACGCCGGGCGCGTCAGGAATCGGCGGACCCAGCGTACACAATACGGCGCCGCCTTCTCCTTGACCAACCGGGCCTTCAGGAGGAACTCGCCAAACTGCTGCAGCGATGCGTCGAGCTCGCGCATGGGCACACCTCTTTCGCCGCGAGGGCAACGGAGGTGCCAGCGTGCCGTCTGAGCGTGAATCGCCGATCATGTAGTCGGGGCGAGCCTTGTCGGGGCCGGCGTGCTGGCTGGTTTCTCGTCCCCTGGGGAACTGTCAACCCGGGATGTCATCGAACATCAGCAATTGGCGCCCTCCACCTATCCAAGGGTGGGCGTGCTTATGGCGCCGGAACCAATCCGTGGGCGGCGATTCAATGACATCTCGGAAACGGGCCTGCTGGAAAGGGTTGACTGCCGACCGTCCGCCCAGGAGAATGTCGGCCGACGGGTGCGTACGTGGGGGCAGCGGGGCCGAGTCCTTCGTGGAAAGTAGCCATATCGCCCATGAACCACGACCACACTTTCCGGGCCGTACTGATTGTGGTCTTTCTTTTGGTCCTTCCAATCGGCATCTACCACAGGCTCAAGTCACAAGCGACGCGCGAGAAACTCGATCGATGGCAGGAGGGCCTGTTCATTTTGGCGACGTTGCGGCCTGTGGGCATGGCTTTCTGGCTGGGGCTGGTCGCCTGGATGGTCGATCCAGGCTGGATGGCCTGGTCCTCAGTGTCCCTTCCAGCCTGGCTGAGGTGGACAGGAGTCGGCGTGATCGCCATGGCCTGCGGGCTGCTGGTGTGGACTTTCCGCTGCCTCGGGAAGAACCTGACGGATACGGTAGTCACACGGCAACAGCACACGCTGGTCATACATGGCCCCTATCGCTGGGTCCGGCATCCGTTCTACGACTCCGCCGCGTTGCTCATGGTGGCGGTTTCTCTGATCGCGGCGAATTGGTTCCTCCTGTTGACCGGCGGATTAGCCTTTGTTCTCCTCGTCGTCCGAACGCAAACCGAAGAAGAGAAGCTGCTGGCCCGCTTTGGCGAGGCCTATCGAGCGTACATGAAGCGGACCGGGCGCTTTTTGCCGCGAACTAGAGCGAACCGGCCTGGCGCCTAACGAATAAAGGATTCGTGTCGCGCGACGCCGCGACACAATCCTGGGTTGGACTGAATCCGGGCATGCGCGTTGCGAATGGGATTCTTACCGCGTGTCCGCGAGTGACAGGGATGCGGTGGGCTGTCGGCGTGGAGGATCAGACGAGGTCAGTCGGTCCGGTGGGAGTGGATGTGAGCGGCGACACGGCTCGTCG